>NZ_JBLNKY010000002.1:0-494520 GCF_048158655.1 Flavobacterium algoriphilum | reverse complement strand
AATCTTTCGATTCTATTACTCTTTATTCTTTTGTCTTGAAATCTCTTTCAAAACGGCTGTCAATTCAATATGTCTAGGAACGTGTTCTTCTTTTTTATAAACTGAATTCTATTCAGTCTCTTTGCTCATCACAACACTCGTTAAAGTGTTTCTCAAAGCGGGTGCAAAAGTGCAACTTCTTTTCTTAACCGGCAAGAAATATTTGAAGTTTTTTTTTGGAAATTTTTATCTCCTTTTACTTCTTCTTTTCTTATCAGTTTATCAAGGAACTCACCTGTTTTGCGGGGTGCAAATGTAACAAGCGTTTTCTAATCTCACAAGCTTTTCTGAATCTTTTTTTGAAAATAAATTCTCTAGTTTAATTCGTATTACTTGCCAGTTTGTTAAAGAACGTCTGCGTTGTTGCGGGTGCAAAAGTAGCCCCTTTATTCGCTTTATCAAGCTTTTTTAAAGCTTTTTTTTGATAATTTCTCAACCTAATCTTTAACTCGCTGGAAACATGATTCTTGAAACGAAACTATTTTCCTATACCCGGCCCAAGCTTCGGGAGAGAGTGACGAATAGATAGAATTAGTGGCAATCATTGTATATAGATAGTAGAAATATAACATTCTAAGTACACAGCTTATAAGGTAGCAAATGAATACTAATAAGTGAGATTTCTCCTTTGACTAAATCATAAAGTCGATAAAACAGACACCGTAGCCCCGATAGCAGTGAAAATCCTTTTCTCTCGTTTCTTTTACGAGAAAAAAGATTGAAACGAATAGCGGGAAATAGCTCCTAAATAAAAACATTCACTCTTTACCTATATATAAATGAGTGCGATTTTGTTTTTACACCTATTATAGTAACAAACCTTACATATATATTGTATGTATTTTTGTAATGGTCTATATTTGCATTCTTAAAATAATAAACAATGATTAAGATTACTTTGCCCGACGGGTCAGTTAAAGAGTTTACTCCAGGGGTAACACCTATGGATGTTGCCAAGAGCATTAGTGAAGGATTTGCCAGAAATGTGATTTCGGCTTCTTTTGATGGTACAACTGTGGAAACCATAACTCCTTTGACAACGGACGGCAGTCTTATATTGTATACCTGGAATGACGCTGATGGAAAGAAAGCTTTTTGGCATTCGACTTCACACGTGATGGCACAGGTGCTTGAGGAATTGTACCCAGGAATAAAATTAACTCTTGGGCCAGCAATATCTAATGGGTTTTATTATGATGTAGATTTTGAAGACCAGAAAATCACAGATGCGGACTTTAAAAAAATCGAGGATCGTGTTCTTGAAATATCAAGAGGAAAGCACGAATTCAAATTACGTCACGTTTCTAAAGCTGAAGCTCTTGAATTATACAAAGACAATGTTTACAAAACCGAACTGATTACCAATCTTGAGGACGGAACAATTACGTTTTGCGATCATGATACGTTTACTGATTTATGTCGTGGTGGCCATATTCCGAATACTGGAATCATCAAAGCGATGAAAATCATGAGTGTTGCTGGTGCCTACTGGCGTGGTGACGAGAAAAACAAACAGTTGACTCGTGTTTACGGAACTTCGTTTCCTAAACAGAAGGATTTAACTGAATACCTAGAATTACTTGAGGAAGCGAAACGACGTGACCATAGAAAACTAGGTAAAGAACTGGAGCTGTTTGCTTTTTCACAAAAAGTAGGTGCAGGATTACCATTGTGGCTACCGAAAGGAGCCGCTTTAAGAGATCGACTAGAACAGTTTTTGAAAAAAGCACAGAAAAAAGGCGGTTACGAGCAAGTGATTACGCCACACATTGGTCAGAAAGAATTATACGTAACTTCAGGGCATTATGCTAAATATGGCGCTGATAGTTTTCAACCTATAAGCACTCCGGCCGAAGGAGAAGAGTTTTTATTAAAACCAATGAACTGTCCTCATCACTGTGAAATTTATAATGTACGTCCGTGGTCATACAAAGATTTACCGAAGCGTTATGCTGAATTTGGTACCGTTTACAGATACGAACAAAGTGGTGAATTACACGGTTTGACTCGTGTAAGAGGATTTACTCAGGATGATGCGCATATTTTTTGTACTCCGGAACAACTGGACGAAGAGTTTAAGAAAGTAATTGACTTGGTACTGTATGTATTTGGTTCATTAGGATTTGAAAACTTTACAGCTCAGATTTCTTTAAGAGACAAAGAGAATAGAGATAAGTATATAGGTAGCGATGAAAACTGGGAAAAGGCGGAAAATGCGATTATCAATGCTGCCAAAGACAAAAATCTAGATACGGTAGTTGAATATGGTGAAGCAGCCTTCTATGGTCCGAAACTAGATTTCATGGTAAAAGATGCTTTGGGAAGACAATGGCAATTAGGCACAATTCAAGTAGATTACAACCTACCGGAACGTTTTGATTTGACTTACAAAGGATCTGATAATGAATTACACAGACCCGTGATGATTCACAGAGCTCCTTTTGGATCAATGGAACGGTTTATAGCTATTTTACTAGAACATACTGCAGGAAATTTCCCGCTTTGGCTGATGCCTGAACAAGCTATAATATTGTCTTTGAGCGAGAAATATGAAATATATGCGAAAAAAGTTTTAGATTTGCTAGAAAATCACGAAATTCGCGCCCTCGTAGATAATAGAAACGAGACGATTGGCAAGAAAATCAGGGATGCCGAAATGCAAAAAACCCCGTTTATGTTGATTGTAGGCGAGGAAGAAGAGAAAAATGGTACTATTTCAATCCGTCGTCATGGACAGGAAGGAAAAGGAAATATAAGCGTTACAATAGAAGAATTTGTTGCTATTGTAAACGAAGAGATCAATAAAACATTAAAAGTATTTACAGTTTAACTTAAATTATAAAGTCATAGCAATAAGAAGCAACAGAGGTTACCAACCTCGCGTAGAAAAAAAAGATGCACACAGAATAAATAGTCTTATTCGTGGTGTACAAGAAGTAAGACTTGTAGGAGAGAACATTGAGCCCGGAGTTTTTAAACTTTCGGAAGCTCTAAGATTAGCGGATCAATTTGAATTGGACCTTGTTGAGATTTCTCCAAATGCAGAACCACCGGTGTGCAAAATCATGGATTACAAGAAATTTGTTTACGAACAAAAGAAACGTGATAAAGTCTTAAAAGCGAAATCTACACAAGTTGTTGTGAAAGAAATCCGTTTTGGCCCACAGACCGATGAGCATGATTATGAGTTTAAGAGAAAGAACGCTGAGAAATTCTTGAAAGAAGGAGCGAAATTGAAAGCTTTCGTTTTCTTTAAAGGACGTTCGATTATCTATAAAGATCAAGGTCAAATCTTATTGTTGAGATTAGCAACAGATCTTGAAGAGTTTGGTAAAGTGGAAGCGATGCCTGTTCTGGAAGGAAAGAGAATGATTATGTTCATTGCTCCGAAGAAAAAGAAGTAAGCAGTTAGCAGTTTTCAGTTTTCATACTGTAAACTGAAAACCGAGACTGAAAACTAAAAAATAAGTAAGTAAGAATAAATTAAAACACTAGGAAAAAATGCCTAAAATGAAAACCAAATCTAGCGCCAAGAAACGTTTTAAAGTTACTGGTTCTGGAAAGATTAAAAGAAAGCATGCTTTTAAAAGTCACATCTTGACTAAAAAATCTAAAAAACGTAAATTAGCATTGACACACTCT
Organism: Flavobacterium algoriphilum; assembly: GCF_048158655.1. Lineage (NCBI taxonomy): Bacteria > Pseudomonadati > Bacteroidota > Flavobacteriia > Flavobacteriales > Flavobacteriaceae > Flavobacterium > Flavobacterium algoriphilum. The sequence goes on along the minus strand of NZ_JBLNKY010000002.1, from coordinate 490,839 downwards.
GCGCTAGTTCACAAAACAGATATGAAAAGCATCAAACAACAATTAAGAATTATATAATTCTTTAGGTTAAAACAATTTAAAATAACCTTGGAGTATGGCTTTTAAGTTCTCTTGATTTAATTCGGGACGCCTGCTACAAAAAAAACAATAAAATTATGCCAAGAGCGGTAAATTCAGTTGCTAAAAGAGCAAGAAGAAAAAAAATAATGAAGCAAGCCAAAGGTTTCTTTGGTAGACGTAAAAACGTTTGGACAGTTGCTAAGAACGCGGTGGAGAAAGCAATGTGCTACGCTTACCGTGACAGAAAAGTGAACAAAAGAAATTTCCGTGCATTATGGATTCAACGTATCAACGCTGGAGCTAGATTGGAAGGAATGTCTTACTCACAATTCATGGGTAAAGTAAAAGCTAACGGAATCGAATTGAACCGTAAAGTTCTTGCAGATTTAGCGATGAATCACCCTGTAGCTTTCAAAGCAGTACTTAATAAAGTAAAATAAACGTTTTATCAACACAATTTAGATTACTTACTTATATAGAAACCTCAATCGAAAGATTGGGGTTTCTTGTTTTTAAAATCATTCATTTTTGCAAACTGTACTTTTTTATCATATACTTAGTTATCGGTTTCAAAGGTTTTCCTGTTTCTGGATGAAACCCTGGAGCATTAAAAAGTTCCACTACTCCATCGTGTTTACAATACCAAACTAATGGCTTATGATTCTTAAAGAAGCTTAACTTCCTATTTGAATCCAATTTATTTAACTTCATGATGTTTTCATCAATCGGAACAATCAACTCTAATTGACCGATTCCTAATTTATCATTAGCACAATCTACGGCTATATAATGATTACCCTCCCATTGCATGCATTCCTTTTTTGGAAATAAAATCCCTTTAACAGTATATCCCATAAAAAACAATGATAGTACTACTGCACAAAATAGCGCTGTCTTTTTACCCGTCTTATCATTATTCCCCTTCTTACCATCAGTTCCTGTTACAGCAACTTTTTCGATGAATTTCCCTAAAAGAAGATTCTCATCAGCTACTTTCTCATTCTCCATTAATGAAGGGAGTTCTAAATTATTATTTTCATTACTATTTCCATTAGATAAATACTTATTGTAAGGTCTTGGATTAAAATTAACCAAAACGGCTGCCAATTCAATCCTTGTCGGATGTCCCGAATCTTTCTCTCCTTTTAAAAAAGATATTATAGGTTTAAATTTTCCAATATCAAAATTCTCAATTGTCTTTCTCAAATCCACCTCTTCTTTAACATTAAAGAATATTCTATATAAATCCCCATCAGTATTTGTTAAGCTTTTATCCAGCTTCATCAAACACAGATTTCGCAATTGAGCGGGTGTAGGATTTAATAAAATACCAGAGACATCATCACTTTTCGACACCTCATATTTAACTCTAATAGCACTCTTATATTCTTCAAAAGTAATTTTGTTCATACGCTTTTATTGGAATTAATCGGAATTATCCAGAAACCTTCAGAATTACCGGAATTATAGGAATTCCATTAAAATTATTCTACAAAGACAGCATTCCTTTGCTTCAGAATTAGTTACTGTCTTGAATTGCAATAAGGACAAATGTACAAAACTACTTCCAAAAAAAGTGTTGCTAAACAGCATGGTAGGTTTATTCGGGAAGTATAAAAATACTATTCTGTTCCAGCACACTTTACTTCCCAAAAAACAAAAGAACGAAATGTCTTAATGGCTTGCCCACAGGCAAAGATCCGATTCCAACATCGGACAGCCAATCTATGTCTAATTTTTAATTAAAAAAAATGAAAAGAATAATTCTAGTATCGTGTTATATTGTTGCATGCGTTGCAATGGTTTCTTGTTCCAATGACGAAGTGGAAACTACTCCTAATAGTAAACAACAAGTATCGGCAAGTGCTGCTGCAGATCCAATTGACGGACAAAATGGTCAACTTCCGGTTCCTCCACCAAAATAATAATTATAATACAAAATCATAATTAGAACTGTATTTTAATTAATTACTGTATTTTCGGGGGATGAAACTTAAAAAGTTAAATCCCCTGTTTTTTATTTTATCCTTTTTTTTATTTATAGGACTTTCATCTTGCAAAAAAGAAGTGAACATTACAGCAAAACCAAAAAATAATTCGGAATATCAACACTACTATACACTTGCTGAAAAACATTTAGAGAACCAGCAAAACGATAGTGCCTTCTATTATTATAATAAAATAAAATCTAATTCAGATGTTTCCACAGATAATGAAAAAATAATTTATTCATTATTAAAAATGGCCATCATTCAACAAAATCAGGGAGATTATTCAAGTAGTGAAACTACGGCAACTGAAGCACTATCAATATTTCAAAAAAAGACTAACCCAGCTTTTAAATGTGCCATTTTAAATCTATTAGGAATTAACTACGAAAATTTATTTGATTTTGATAATGCGCTTCATTATTACAAACTAACCTATAATCAAGCGGATAATGAATCCCAAAAAGCAGTTTTGAAAAACAATATTGCAGTGGTATATATGGATAAAGAGGATTATCGCCGTGCCATACAAATTCTTTTGCCTTTGACTCTAAATAAAAGCTTTCCAAAAGATGATGAGAACAAAGCACGAGCACTTGATAATTTAGGCTATTGTTATTTTAAAATTGGGGATTCAAAAAGCCATAATTATTTGAATCAATCTTTGAAAATAAGAAAACAGATAGGAGATGACTTTGGAATAATGGCAAGTTATATTCATTTTTCTGAATTTTATAAAGATGCTAATTCTAAAAAATCCAATAGCTATGCTAGAATGGCCTATGAAAAAGCCACGAAAATAAACAGTGTAAATATTCGATTGAAATCATTGGCTCTATTGATAGGAAATAGCATAGGAAATGAATCTAAAAAATTCTCCATGCTGCACCTCAATATTACTGATAGTATTAATAAGGTGAGACAAAAAGCAAAAAATCAATTTGCTAAAATAAAATATGATTCCAAAAAGGAAAAAGAAGAAAATTTAAAACTAAAAACCCAAAAAGCGGAGAATGCTCTTCAATTGGAACAACAAAAAAATAAAAACCAACTTTTATATTTCGTTGTTGGAATAATCCTTTTGATCAGTATTTTCATATCCCATTTTCTTATCGCCAAAAGTAAAAGAGAAAAAATAGAAATCTCCTATCATACTGAGATTCGAATTGCAAAAAAACTACATGATGAGTTAGCTAACGATGTGTATCATACGATGGCATTTGCTGAAACTCAAGATTTATCCAACAGCCAAAACAAAGAAAAATTACTTAACAATTTGGACACTATATATTCCAGAACACGAAACATTTCCAAGGAAAATAGCACCATCGAGACCGGATCTCTTTTTATATTCAACTTGAAAGACATGCTGTCCGGATTCAATACTAATGAAGTCAATATATTGGCCAACGGAATTGATACTATTAATTGGACAACTTTAGAAAATAATAAGAAAATCACTGTTTATCGGGTGCTACAAGAATTACTGGTCAACATGAAAAAGCACAGTCAATGTAGTTTAGTTATACTAACTTTCAAAAAAAATGAAAATAAATTACAAATAGATTACACTGATAACGGTGTTGGAGCGACATTTGACGAAAAAAAATCAAAAAATGGACTGCTAAATGTGGAAAACCGTATTCAGGCTATAAAAGGAACAACTACTTTTGATACTAAATACAATAAAGGATTTAAAGTAAATATTATTTTTCCAATATAATCATAGTCTTATGTTTCATAAAGTTTTAGTTGCCGAAGATTTAGACAGTATCAGTATAACAGTTGTTCAAGCACTAGAGGAACTTTCTGTAGTAGAAATTCATCACGCCAAATATTGTGATGATGCTTTTTTAAAAATAAAAAAAGCACTCCATGATGAGAAACCTTTTGACTTATTGATAAGCGATCTATCCTTTAAACCGGATTATCGAGAAAATAGGCTGACTTCGGGTGAAGAACTTATTGAAGCCGTGAAAAAAGCGCAACCAAACATTAAAACAATAGTATTTTCTATTGAAGATAAATCATTTAGAATAAAATCCCTTTTTAATAATTCGGGAATCAATGCCTACGTATCTAAGGGGCGCAATAGTATTCCTCAACTTAAAAATGCGGTTGAAAACGTATTTGTCAGTGATGAGAAAATCATTTCAACCGAATTATCCCATCTATTAAGAGACAAATCAATCTTGGAAATTGAAGCCTATGACATTTCTCTTTTGAAATTTTTATCGAAAGGATTAATTTTAGATGAAATAGCATTAGAATTCAAAAAAACCGGAATCACTCCGAATGGAAGCAGCAGCATAGAGAAACGAATTAATAGACTCAAAATATACTTCAAGGCCAGTAACAATGTACATCTTATTTCTATAACCAAAGATTTAGGCTTAATATAATGCTCTACAGCGCCTCTTACAAGGACTAGAACAAAAGATATATCCTTCCAAATTTCAATTAATTCCCCTTATTTATTTGATACAATTGGTGATTCCTAATCACACGACTGAATATTTTTTATTTTTTTTTTAAAATAATTACCCTCTTTTACGGTTTCCCGTAAAGAATTAATTTTTATTAGGATTACGTTTGGCTTGTTTAACTTTAAAACTATAAAAATGGCCAATTTCACCAGTACCGATTTAGCATTTACAGGATATTCACAAACTATTGATCTTAATAATCCTGAAAATTTCAATGTGGTTTATGTAGATAAAACAGCAGAATTCGAAGTTGTTCATTTCTGCAATCAATTTTTAGAAAAATATAAAGTTCCTCAAACAAAAGCAAGCTTTCAAAAAGTAGAAAGCTTTTTACAACACGCTATTTTAGAACATCAAGTTTACCGGGAAGAATTATTAGACTGGATTGCGAGTAACTGGATTAAGTTATAGTTGGTTAGTTACTATTGTTTCTAAAACGAGTAAGTAATTGCAAATATATTCTATAGACAAAAAATATTTTTTGATCTGGCACTCCCATTATTTGCTTGAAAGCGGCTTTAGAATACTTTTCTTATCCAAAATGAGGTTTCCCGTAAGGAAGTGATTTTTAATAGGAATAAGTTTGGTGTCAGTTAAAAAGCCAAAGCTTTAAAATATTTATTCTTTTGAATTTTGATCTATTACTTCAACACAAATAACAATACTAATTATGGACCACGGCATCATTTATTGGGTATATAAATTTGGGAAATAAATAAGAATTAGGAAAACCATCAAGAAGTGATATTTTAATAAGTACAGGTTTGTTTCTAAATAATATCGAATTTTGTGGAACTAATTAATCAACTCAGATCATTGATCAACAAAATTAATCAGGTAAAAGATAAAATTGACTAACTAAAGTGTCTATAATTCTAAAAAAAATCTTTAATTAAATAACGTTAAACTAAATCAATTATGAAAAAACTAGCAATTCTTCTTTCTATCTTCTTCTTTATTTTAAGCTCGAATATAAATTCACAAAGTGGCCATTACAAAAATGGTAAAGGAAGTTCGCACAAAGGTGGTACTTACAAAAATTCTAGCACTAACAATCATTATAAAAAAAGAAAGTAATTAAATCTCTTTTATAATTTGAAATAAAAGCAAAAAACATCCAAATAAAATGAGCGCACTGAAAAACTACATGAAATACGGAAAATGAAAATACTTGAAAAGGAGCAAAAATACCTTGGTTTCGCTCCTTTTAGTTGTTATAAAGACCTTCTGGTTTCGTAAAATTAAATTTGAATAAAAAACTGAGATTAAATAAAATTAAACCCTTATTTAGCCGCTTTTTTAATAGTTTTTTGGAAAGAGGGACTTTTTCAATGCCCTCATTTTATTTGGATGTTTTTTGTTTTCTAGAATAGAATCATAATAAAAAAATCTAATTGAGATATATACTTCTTAAATTTATTAAGCTTTGAATCACTAGATTTTAAATAAAAATACTATTTTGGCTGAAGCCAATATTTTGCATTTCATATATTACATTCCATATATTTTTCTCTTGATGAAACCTTTATTTTTCCTACTATTTTTCCTTATTTCCACCATTGCCTTTTCCCAAACCAAACTCCTTTCCTGGAATCTGGAAAACTTTGGCAAATCAAAATCGGAAGAAACCATTAATTATATTGCAAAATCACTAAAAGAGTATGACATCATTGCCATTCAAGAAGTGGTAGCGGGTTTTGGAGGAGCGCAAGCAGTGGCAAGATTAGCCAATGAACTTAATAGAAAAGGAATGAAATGGGATTATGTGATTAGTGACCCAACCAGCAGTAGTGCTTATAAAGCCGAACGCTACGCTTTTATTTGGAAAACCAGCAAACTTAAAAAAATAGGAAAAGCCTGGCTTGAGAAAAAATATCATTTGAAAATCGACAGGGAACCGTATTTCTGCACGTTTCAATATGAGAACAAACAGTTTACAGTGGCTAATTTTCATGCCATAACCAAAAACAAACAACCGGAAACCGAGATTAAATATTTCAAATTTTTACCGGAGGAATATCCTATGCTGAATTTGATTTTTGCAGGGGATTTTAATTGTCCGCAATCGCACACCGTTTTCAATCCTTTGAAGAAAATGGGGTATCAGTCTATTTTGGTTGACCAAAAAACGTCGCTCAAACAAGAATGTAAAAATGATAAATGCCTCGCATCAGAATTTGACAATATGTATTTCAAAACTTTAAAAATAAATACTATAGATTCGGGAGTTATTCCTTTTTACAAAAATTTTAATTCACTAAAACAAGCCCGTGTAATATCCGATCATATTCCAATTTGGTTTGAATTTTCTTTGAATTGATATTAATCGAATACTTCAAAATTATCGCCGTCAAAACTGGCAAAAACCATACTGGGATGAGAATCCTGATGAAAAACATTTCCTTCCTTATCAATAGCAATTGCACCGGCAAAACCATCATAAGGTTTTAATTCGTTGAACGTTTTAGCAAAGGCTTCTTGTAATGTAAAGCCGTCAGTAACCCGAGTGACAATTTTAGCAGCAGTTGCATTACTTACAATATCCTCTCCTACTCCAGTCAAACTCACACCACAAAATGCATTGGCATAATTTCCGGCAACTGTTGCAGAATCTGAAATGCGTCCCGGAATTTCAAAACCTTTACCACCCGTAGAAGTAGCGGTGGCAATTTTTCCATTTTGGTCTAAAGCCACACAACCCACCGTTCCTGTTCCCAATGCTTTCAGTTTCGCTTCATATTCAGCTCGTCGTTGTGGGATTTCGGTTGAAAAAGATTCGAAACCGTGCTGTCGCGCAAAATTAATTGCTCCATTTCCTCCAAGAACTCTGTCCTCATATTGCATCAACATTTGGGCAACCTGAACAGGATTTTTTACTTCTTCGATATTGATAACACCACTCATTTTTTGAGTTTCACCATCCATAATTGCAGCGCTCATTCTTATTTTTCCGTCACTTTGTATTTGGGAACCAATTCCTGCATTAAACAATTCATCATCTTCCAAAAGAGAAACGGCATAAACCACTGTTTCTAATGCTGAATGTGTTTTTAAAAATGAATAGGAATCTTTTACAATTCGTTCCAGCGCGTTTTGCTTGGCAACTTTTGTTTCGTGATTGGTAGATGATTCTGAGAAAAAACCGCCGTGTATGATTAATTTCATATTATGAGTGTTTGGTATTGGATATTGCATATTTGGACTAAAGCCTAAAACCAATACCCAAAATTTGAATTATAAATAATGTGAAGATTCTATGTGCATCAAATGCGTTTCTAGATTATAGGTGTCAAATTTACTCATGACGTGTGTCACTAAATGTGAAATTGATATCGGCTGTCCTAATTCTACTTTCGTCAAATTGGTGTCTTTTATTTCCCGACCATCAACTAAAATAACCAATCCGGAACCAATGGCTTCCATTTGGACATTATTGGTAATCAACAACCCCGTATCTTCACCAAGTCCTATTCCCAGCACTCTAGGATTACCAACAACCGCTTGAAAAAGCCTTCCAATTCTGCCGCGTTGTACAAAATGCGTATCGATTATAACACCGTCTATTAAACCCAATCCGCTAGAAATTTTCACTTCCCCTTTCAATAAAGCTTCAGAGCTACTCCCTTGATAAATCATATTATTAGAAGCTGCCGCAGCTCCTGCAGAAGTTCCGGCATAAATAAATTCTTCATTATGGTATTTATCCAATAATATGTCATGAAACGGCGTTCCACCAAGAATGGAAGTCAATCGCAATTGATCGCCTCCGGTAAACATAACTATATCGGCAGCTTTTAATCGAGCTAAAACGGTTTCATCGGCAGCTTGTTCGCGTCTTTCTATAGTAAGTATATCTACATTTTTGGCATTCAAATACTCAAATGCTTTAACATATTCTGGACCAATTTCTTTTGGAATTACGGAGGCCGTTGTAATAACTTCTATTCGGGAATTCTCTTTGTGTTTTGATTCGTCTAATATCCTTTTTAAAATCCCAGTTTCAAAAAAGTTTAAATTGCTAGTTGCATTTTTATCTAAATCGGTTTCAGTAAAACTTCCTTTATCGACCGCACCTCCTATTATTATTAGTTTCCCTAGTATATTCATTTTGTAAAAATAACCAAAAAGATAAAAAAAGCCATTGAACTATCACTTTTTTTTAAATTATAACAAACAGTACAAGTATTGTTTATTTTTAAAGAAATAAATTTTGATTCCTATTCTAAAAAAACTAATTTAGTTGCATTCTGTACTTTTTATAAAAAAACTATTTAAAATACCTGTCTTTTTTTCAAAGTTAGGATCTATCAAATTTAAAATCAATTCATTACATATCCATTTTTCAGTTCAAAAAATAACATTCCCGTTTTTATGAAAATAATTAAAGTACAAGCCCTTCGTGGACCTAATATTTGGAGTATCCAAAGAAAAAAATTAATCCAAATGCGATTGGATTTGGAGGAAATGGAACAATTTCCAACTAATAAAATTGAAGGATTTAAAGAACGCATTGAAGCCATGTTTCCTACTATGATTGAGCATCGTTGCTCAGAAGGCTGTCGTGGTGGTTTTTTTTCCAGAGTGGAACGCGGTACTTGGATGGGACATGTAATTGAACATATTGCACTTGAAATTCAATCTTTGGCGGGAATGGAAACCGGCTTCGGAAGAACCAGAGAAACAAAAACTCCAGGAACTTATAATGTAGTCTTTAGCTATACTGAAGAAAATGTTGGCCTTTTTGCTGCAGAATCTTCTGTTGCAATTGCCGAGGCGTTAATTGCCGGAACGGAATATGATTTGAATGCCGACTTACAAAAAATGCGTGAAATACGGGAACGTGTTCGACTAGGGCCAAGTACGGGAAGTATTGTAGAAGAAGCCGTTTCCAGAAATATTCCTTGGATTAGACTTGGAACAAATTCCTTAGTTCAACTAGGATATGGAATTAATCAAATGCGTTTTCAAGCAACAATCACTTGTAAAACAAGTAGTATTGCTGTAGATATAGCATGTAACAAAGAGCTTACCAAAAAAATGTTGGACATGGCTTCGATTCCAGTTGCCAGCGGAAGCATTTGTACTGACGAAGAAAGTTTGGCTGAAACCATTAAAAAAATTGGGTATCCTATTGTATTAAAACCTTTAGATGGAAATCACGGAAAAGGCGCTTCCATTAATGTTACCAATTGGGAAGATGCGGTTTCTGGTTTAGTATTTGCTCAAGAATATGGCAAACGTGTTATTGTAGAAAAATTCATTACCGGTTTCGACTTTAGAATATTAGTCATTGATAATAAATTAGTTGCTGCTGCAAAACGGGTTCCTGCTCACGTAATAGGAAATGGAAAAGACACCATTCAGCAATTAATTGACACGACTAATCTGGATCCCAGAAGAGGTTATGGACATGAGAATGTGTTAACCCAAATTGATGTTGATAGAGACACCGAAGATTTATTGGAAAAATTAGGCTATGCATTAGAAACAATTCCGAGAATTGGGGAAATAGTATTCCTAAAATCTACAGCCAATTTAAGTACTGGCGGAACTTCTGTAGATGTTACCGATATGATGCATCCAGAAAATATTTTTCTCGCCGAAAGAATTTCAAGAGTTATTGGATTAGACGTTTGTGGTGTAGATATTATGGCCGAGAATTTAACGCAACCATTAAAAGAAAATGGTGGTGTAATACTGGAGGTCAATGCGGCCCCAGGTTTTAGAATGCACCTTGCTCCTTCTGAAGGATTACCTCGAAACGTAGCGGCACCAGTTATTGACATGTTATATCCTCCAGGAAAATCCTTTCGTATTCCTATAATTGCAGTTACGGGAACCAATGGTAAAACCACTACTACCCGACTTTTGGCACATATTGTAAAAAACAATGGTTACAAGGTCGGATTCACCACATCAGATGGGATTTATATCCAAAATCACATGATGGAAAAAGGCGATACTACCGGACCTCAAAGTGCTGAATACGTTTTGAGAGATCCAACGGTGGAATTTGCAATTTTAGAAACGGCTCGAGGAGGAATCCTTCGTTCCGGTTTAGGATTTAGCCGTTGCGATATTGGAATTATTACCAATATTCAGGAAGATCATTTGGGTTTAAGTGATATTCATTCTCTTGATGATTTGGCCAGAGTTAAAGCAACAGTTGTAAAAAGCATCAAGAAAGACGGTTGGGCTGTTTTGAATGGAGACGATGAACATTGTATAAAAATAGGTAAGGATTTAAATTGTAATGTAGCCTATTTTAGTTTGAGTGAAGATGGCGATTTCATTAAAAAACTTTGTGCTGAAGGAAAAACAGTTGCTGTTTATGAAAATGGATTTATAACCATCAAAAAAGGCGAATGGAAAATTCGTATCGAACGTGCCACTCACGTTCCTTTAACATTGGGCGGAAAAGCAAAATTCATGATTGCCAATGTCCTTGCAGCAACTTTAGCAAGTTATTTATGGGGCTTTAAAACCGAAGATATTAGTTTGTCATTGCAGACTTTTATTCCAAGTGCGGCACAAACTCCCGGTCGTATGAATATTTTTGAGTTCAAAAAATTCAAAGTATTGATTGATTTTGCTCATAATCCATCCGGTTACAAAGGAGTGGAAGAATATTTGCAAAGTGTCGAGGCCACCAAGAAAATTGGAATTATTGCTGGTGTTGGAGACCGTCGAGATGAAGATATTAAAGAATGTGCTTTTATAGCAGCTCGAATGTTTGACCACATTATCATTCGCCAAGAAAAATACCTGAGAGGAAGAACCGAAGAGGAAATTATTGATTTAATACTCGAAGGAATTACAAATTCAGGCAAAATAGTTACTTATGAAATTATTCCTAAAGAAACCGAAGCAATAAAACACGCCATCAATTGTGCCGAAGAAGGAAGCTTTATTACCGCATTAAGCGATGTGGTTACGAATGCTATCGATATTGTACAAGAATATTTGGATAAAGAAAATGAATCCGGAAGCATTTAATTTTTTTTGGAGCTATTCCTGCTGTCCATTGTATCTTTTTATCCTGAACTTATTTCAGGATCCTGAAACAAGTTCAGGATAAAAAGGATGCCACTCCCATCAGGGCTAAAAAACAAAAAGCCAATCGGTATTGATTGGCTTTCTGTTTTTATTAAGTCTTCTGTTTTTTCTTCTTGGCTGCAGGAAACAAAACATTATTCAAAATCAAGCGATAACCCGGAGAATTGGGATGTAAATCCAAAACCGTAGGCGCATCTCCCACCTGATGCTGAAAATCTTCGGGATCATGACCTCCATAAAAAGTGAACATTCCTTTTCCTTTTTCACCATGAATATATCTCGCTTCACCGTTCAGCTCACAAGTTCCCATCACCAAAATATTAGATTTTATCAGTGATACATCAAAAGAAGTCGTCTGTCCCATGAATCCTTTAACCAACTGCGTATGATTTTGACACAACATACTCGGAATCGGATCCCATTTAGCCGAAAATTCCATTAGGGTAAAATAATCTTTATCCATTAAAATCCTTCTTTTTGAAGTCATATCAATATCCGAAAATTCATATTGCTCTGGTCTTCTTTCTAAAATAAAATCTTTGAAAGCAAACGAATTATTGTAATTCATCTTCGATTGATAATTAGCATCGCTGGCGTCACCGTCAAACATAGCTTCACAAATATCTACACCATCAGCTGCCAAAGCGATATCAAAACTATCCGTTGCGGAACACATCGCAAACATAAATCCACCACCAATCACAAAGTCCCTGATTTTTTTGGCCACAGCTCCTTTTTCCTGTGACACTTTTGGATAGCCTAATTTAGTTGCCAATGCTTCGGCATCTTTCTTTTGTTCGATGTACCAAGGTGCATTTTTGTAGGCTCCATAGAACTTACCGTATTGGCCCGTAAAATCTTCATGATGCAAGTGCAACCAATCGTAAAGTAGTAGTTGATCACTTAAAACTTCTTCATCATAAATGGGTGTAAAAGGAATTTCGGCATAAGTCAAAACGAGTGTTACCGCATCATCCCATGGCTGTTTTCCTTTGGGTGTATAAACCGCTATTTTTGGTGCTTTTTCTAACACTACCGTTTCCATATTTTGTGAAGGACTCGAAATCTCCTCTAAAATTTTGGCTTCTTCACTATCCGAAAGAATTTCAAAACTTACGCCTCGAATTTTACATTCTTTCCGTATTTCTTCGGCATCAGGCAGTAAAAAAGAACCCCCTCGATAATTGAGCAACCAACTTGCTTTGTAATTTTTATCCAAACACCAATACGTAATTCCATAAGCCTTCAAATGATTTTGCTGCGTGGTTTCATCCATTGGCAACAAAATAAAAGAAGCTTTTACCGAAAAGGAAATGAAAATTAGTAGAATATAGAGTGACTTTTTGAAAGACATTACCGTTTTTATTTCAAAGATAATAGTTTTTAGGAGATGAAAATCATAAAAAAATCCGCTGTAGCGGATTTAAATTTATACATTAGAACGGTACATCACTGTCATCGTCCGGGTCATTCAAGTTACTTCCAAAAGCTTCATTAGCCGATGGCAAATTTTTAGTAATAAAAGGATTGTCATCTTGATTCATACTCGACGGTAAGTCATCATAACCGCCACTGTAATCTTCCAGATTATCAAATTTACCCAAATGTCCAATAAACTTCAAACGAACATTTTCTATACTACCATTACGGTGTTTTGCTATCATTATTTCCGCCTGACCTGCAGTTGGTGAGGCTTCATCATCATCCCATTCGTCAATTTTATAATATTCAGGACGGTATAAAAACGATACAATATCAGCATCTTGCTCTATCGCACCCGATTCACGTAAATCAGACAATAAAGGCCTTTTACTGGAACCACGCGTTTCAACTGCACGCGATAGTTGAGAAAGTGCAATTACTGGAACATTTAATTCCTTCGCCAATGCTTTTAAATTTCGGGAAATCGTAGAAATCTCTTGCTCTCTGTTTCCTCCTCCTTTTCCATTTCCACCAGCTGTCATCAATTGCAAATAATCGACAATTATAATTCGGATACCATGTTGGGAAACCAAACGTCTCGCTTTTGCTCTTAAGTCAAAAATAGAAAGTGACGGTGTATCATCAATATACAATGGGGCTTTTTCTAAATTTTTAACTTTGGTACTCAATTGCTCCCATTCGTGTTTTTCCAGTTTTCCGGTACGTAATTTCTCCGATGACAAACCTGTTTCGGACGAAATCAAACGGGTGATCAACTGAACCGATGCCATCTCCAAGGAAAATAGGGCAACTGGCATTCCGAAGTCAATGGCCATATTTCGTGCCATTGATAATACAAATGCAGTCTTACCCATTGCCGGCCTTGCCGCTATAATAATTAAATCACTTGGTTGCCAACCCGAAGTAATCTTATCTAATTTATCAAAACCAGTTGCTACACCACTCAATCCTTCTTGACCGGCTATTTCTTCGATTCTTTTTTTAGCTTGCAAAACTAAACTCTGAGCGGTTTCAGAACTCCGTTTTATATTTCCTTGTGTTATTTCGTATAATTTGGATTCGGCTCTATCTAATAAATCAAAAACATCCGTTGTTTCATCGTAAGAATCTTCAATAATTTCAGTAGAAATTCGAATCAAACTGCGTTGGATAAATTTTTGAAGAATAATTCTGGAATGAAACTCAATATGTGCAGAAGAGGATATCTTTTGCGTAAGCTGAATTAGGTAAAAATCACCCCCGGCCAATTCTAATTTTGCATTTTTCTTGAGTTGGGCAGAAACGGTTAATAAGTCAATAGGCTGCGTTTCTGTAAACAGCTGCACGATAGCCTCAAAAATATGTTTGTGTGCATCTTTATAAAATGCATCAGGTTGTAAAATGTCAATTACATCATCCACCCCTTTTTTATCAATCATCATGGCGCCAAGCACAGCCTCTTCTAAATCGAGAACCTGAGGTTGTAATTTTCCTTTTTCAAGGCTTATAATAGTGGTTTTATCAACCTTCACAGGTTTAATATTTTTGAAATTTTCCATAATGCGAAAGTAGCAAAAATTAAAAAAACATTATCATTGAGTTGTTACAAATAATTGTTCATAAGTAACTATTTTTTGTTTATAACCATAAAAAAATCCGAAACTGTAAGGCTTCGGATTAAATATCAAATTATAGGATTTTACTCTTTATATTCGCCCATTTTACTGTATTTTTCCATTCTTTGAGCAATTAATTCTTCTGTTGATAAGTCTTTCAATTCATTGAATCCTTTCATGATATATTGTTCCACCGTTTTGAAAGCAGTCTCTCTGTCATAGTGCGCGCCACCTAATGGTTCCGGTATAATATCATCAACTAATTTTTGTTTTTTCATATCGGCAGAAGTCAGCTTCAATGCTTCGGCTGCTTGTTCTTTATATTCCCAGCTTTTCCATAGAATAGAAGAGCAGGATTCTGGAGATATAACAGAATACCAGGTATTTTCCATCATATAGACCTTGTTACCAACCCCTATTCCTAATGCTCCGCCAGATGCTCCTTCACCAACAATAACGGTGATAATTGGCACTTTTAAACGAATCATTTCAAAAATATTTCTGGCAATGGCCTCCCCTTGTCCTCGTTCTTCGGCTTCCAGTCCCGGATAAGCTCCCGGAGTATCAATTAAAGTCAAAACTGGAATACCAAATTTCTCTGCCATTTTCATCAATCGCAACGCTTTTCTATATCCCTCAGGATTTGGCATCCCGAAATTACGGAATTGACGCGTCTTAGTATTAAATCCTTTTTGTTGACCAACAATCATAAAAGATTGTCCATCAATTTTTCCTAAACCACCAATCATGGCTTTATCGTCTTTAAAACCTCTATCACCAAAAAGTTCCAAGAAAGTTTCACCACACAAAGCTCGTACATGATCCATTGTGTAAGGGCGACTTGGATGTCTTGACAATTGTACGCGTTGCCAAGCTGTCAAGTTTTTATAAATATGCCTTTTAGTTTCTTCCAGCTTTTTGTTGATTTGTTTGCAAGTATTCGTTACATCAACATCCGATTCCTGACCAATAATAACACATTTATCTAACTGTTCTTCTAGTTCTTTTATAGGAAGCTCAAAATCTAAATATTCCATAGGATTTCTGCGTTTTTGTTTTTAATTCGAACCGCAAATATAAAATTTTAAATCGTTCAAAAAGGTAAATTTTATATTTATGTCTTAAACTGTATGTTCTAAATTCATAAAATCATTTTTTAAACGAAGAAAAAAACATATTTAATTCTTGTTTTAAAATGAAAATCAAGGACTTATAAGTAACTTTATTAACTTTTGTAAATAAAAATCGGACAAAACCAAATCAGATAATTTGAGTTTTAAACTCTTTGGTTACTTCTTTTCTGTTGCTGCTTCTTTTCTGGATTTATAGGCTTTCAAATATTCTCCTTTTGGAGTTCCATCATCAAAAGAGCTATATTTTATTAATGCTCTTACTCCTTGACGTGCTTCTTCATTGGTGAAATTTTCATATTCAATTCTATATAATGCGGAATACATTTCGGCACGACCAATTCCGTGATAGCAGTGGATCAACACCGGATAATTGTCTTTGTTATCCATTATTTTGAAAAACCGGTCTAAATTTTCTGGTTTTGGAACCTGATCTGAGCCATTATTAAAATAATTCACTCCGGTTATTTTTGCTACGGCTTGTTGCTCGGCAGTCAGTTCAGCAGGGATTTCTGGATTGTTCTTCAAATCTGTAGTTCCCGGAAAACGCAAATCAACAATCGATTTTATATGGTATTTGGTAACGTAACTTTCTATTTCATCGGGTGGAATCACTCCTGACTTGTATACTTTTCCTTCGGTTATGGTTTCAAAATTATGATTGATGTTTATGTCGTAGACATACTTCCCAACAAAGATTAAAACAATTCCAAGTAAAGTAAAACCTATTAATTTTCTATTTCTTTTCATATTGTAAAGATTAATACTATATTTATTTCCATTTAGATACTCTTTCCCCAATGTTTATGGATACCTAAAACACGGATAAGCCGATTCATCTTATTGCAATCACCATCCCGAATTCCTAGATTAAAAGTAGGCTACGGCACTTTAACAAACATCTTGAAAAGCGCTTAAATTTCTTTTTGATAATGCTTAATTACACCATTTAGGATTACAGTGATTACAATTATTATGGCTCCAATATAAAACTCAAAACTCATTTTTTCTTTTCCTCCAAGGATGAAATAGGCCAATACAATTCCGTAAACCGGCTCTAGATTAGTGGTCAGCATTACGGTATACGGCGTCAATTTTTGCATCACTTTAACCGAAGCAGTAAACGCATAAGCGGTACAAATCGAAGCCAAAATCAGAATTAGCATCCAATTATTAAATGTCAAAATAAAGAAATCCAGAGAGAATTTTTGTTGAAATAAAAAGTAAATTGTAATGAAGAATACACCCGCCAGAAACTCATAAAAGGAGATAACTGAAGGATCGTGATTTTCTATTAATTTCCCATTCATCAGCGTAAACAAAACACCCAATATTATGGCTGCCAAAGCGTACAACATGCCGTCTAAATAATTGACTTCGACTTTCATGATTAATGCCAGTCCAGCAATTATAATAAATCCAAAAAAAACTTCATACCAAAGCACTTTTCGGCCGTAAAAAAGAGGTTCTAATAGTGACCCAAAGAAAGCCCCCAATGAAAAAACGGAAAGCGTTATGGACACATTGGAAACATGAATCGCTTTAAAAAAAAATATCCAATGCAACGCAATTAACAGTCCCACAAAAATCAATTGCACGAAGGATTTTAACGGAATTCTAAATGATTTCTTTTTGAATATAATAAACAGGGATAAAAACACACTAGCAAAAAACATTCGATACCAAACTAAAGCATCCGCTGTTATGGTGATTAGCGCCCCTAAAATAGCGGTAAAACCCCAGATAAAAACAATCAGATGCAGGTTTAAATAAGACTTCAGTTTATCGTTTTGCATTTCGTAATAAATAAATGGCTAAAATTATAAAAGCAAAATTGGGTAACCAAACTGCCAACATAGGGGGAATACTTGATTTTTCAGCCAATACACCAAAGATTTTATCAAAGAAAACAAAAGCAAAAGCTAAGGCAATTCCTATCGCTAAATTAATTCCCATTCCGCCTCTGCGTTTCATTGATGAAACCGAAACCGCTATAATGGTTAGAATAAATGCCGAAACGGGAACACTGAATTTTTTATATAATACCACTAAATAGACATTGATATTAGACGAACCCCGCTTTTTCTCCTTGTCAATAAAGTTAATCAGTTTATTCAAACTCAATGTTTCAGCGATATATATCACTGGTGCCAAATCCTCTAAATCAAAACTAAAACGAGCATTTTTTTCACTTGCTTTTTCAATTTTATCTCCTTTTTCCCCTACCGTCCTTTTTGTGTAATCAAACATGGTGTAGGTTTTAGACTTCGGATTCCATTTTATTCTACTTGCCGAAATTTTATAAACCAGTTTCTCTTTATCGAATTTTTCTAATGAAAAATTAAAAGCAGTTTTTGATAAGGTATTAAAGCTATTCACATAGATGAATTCAGAATCGCTAATTTGTCGGTACACATCGGTGTCATCTCCCCGCATCGCTTCTTTTCCACCCGTTTTAAGATAGGTGTATCTAAAGTTATTAAACCCTTCACTGGCAGCAGGAACAACAAAAAAACCCATTAATAAAACAAAAACCGAAACGATGGAAGCACCAATAATGTAAGGTCGTAAAAAACGGGTAAAAGAAATCCCCGAACTTAAAATGGCAATAATCTCTGTGTTATTGGCTAGTTTTGAAGTAAACCAAATAATCGATAAAAACAAAAAGATTGGGAATAACGAATTGGCAAAATAAATCGTAAAATTATAATAGTAAATTGCAATTTCAATAAATGGAACTTTGTTTTCGATCATGAAATTAATCTTCTCCGAAACATCAATAATAATCCCAATAGGAATAAACATCAACAACATAACCGCAAAAGTGGCTAAATATCTTTTTAGGATGTACTTGTCAAGTATTGTTAACATATTTTAAATTATGAGTTATGAATTATTAATTATGAATTACAAACTAACCCATAATTAATAATTCATAATTATTTTATAATCTTTGGTTCATATTTTTCACCATCATTTCTTTCCAAGGTCTGAAATCGCCAGCTAAGATATGTTTTCTAGCCTCACGAACCAACCACATGTAAAATCCAAGGTTATGGATTGTGGCAATTTGTTTTCCCAGATATTCATTGGCAGCAAAAAGGTGACGCAAATACGCTTTCGTATATTCCGTATCCACGTAAGTAATTCCCATTTCGTCAATAGGCGAAAAGTCATCCTCCCACTTTTTATTTTTGATATTTATCGAACCGTTAGCCGTAAACAACATTCCGTTTCTGGCGTTACGCGTAGGCATCACGCAATCAAACATATCAATTCCAAGAGCTATATTTTCCAAAATATTTATTGGAGTTCCCACGCCCATCAGGTAACGCGGTTTGTCTTCGGGTAGGATTTCACAAACTATTTCGGTCATGGCATACATTTCCTCGGCAGGTTCCCCTACTGAAAGCCCACCAATTGCATTTCCTTGTTGATTCGAATTAGCAATATATTCTGCCGATTGTTGGCGTAAATCTTTATAACAACTTCCTTGAACAATTGGAAAAAATGTTTGTTCGTATCCGTATTTAAAAGGCTGCGTGTCTAAATGATTGATACAACGGTCTAACCAGCGGTGCGTCATTTTCATAGAACGCTTTGCGTAGTTGTAATCACAAGGATACGGCGTACATTCATCAAAAGCCATGATAATATCGGCACCAATGGTACGCTGAATTTCCATCACATTCTCCGGTGTAAAAAAGTGGTACGAACCGTCAATATGCGATTTGAACTTCACCCCTTCTTCCTTAATTTTTCGATTGGCCGAAAGCGAATACACTTGGTAGCCACCAGAATCCGTCAAAATATTGCGGTCCCAGTTCATGAATTTATGCAAACCACCTGCTTTCTCCAGGATTTCGGTTTGAGGTCGCAGGTATAAATGGTAGGTATTTCCCAGGATAATATCCGGGTTTATATCGTCTTTCAATTCGCGTTGGTGCACCCCTTTTACAGAACCTACAGTTCCTACAGGCATAAAAATTGGGGTTTCAATCACACCGTGATCAGTGGTAACAGTTCCCGCTCTGGCTTTGGACTGCGGATCTTTATTTAATAAATCAAACTTCATATAGGCGTTTTTCAGTGGGCAAAGATAGGTTAATTTGAAACCCCCATCAAAAAAATATTTTTCTTTCTATGACATGAAAAAGAGCGTTCATGACAACCAAAATTGAAATACTTTTTCGGAATAAAATTAGATAATTACATCATTTAAAAATTTAATTATCGTTTGGGAATTTCTTTTGGGCGTGCCCTAAAAAGGTCGGGCTATCCGTTGCAATCTCCCGAAAAAAAATCGGGAGGATTTCCACTGCTATCCCTCACGCAAATCAGCGGTTACAACAACTAAAATATTTTCCATACCAAGCCAAAAGCATGCAACAAATAAAAAGTCCTTTTGATAATTTGTAATAAAAATATTATTTTTATATTTGATAAAAATACGCTACTCAATAGCGACTATGCATCCTAAATTGGGTAGATTGTCGCTAATTTGTAGCGAGTATATACAAGTTGTGCGATATTTAAAAAAAGAAGAAATGATAGAAAAAGAATTTATTGAAGAATATTCTCTGTTTAGAAAGTTTAAATCTGAAAATATTAGTACTGACTTACAACAATGGAAAAAGACTCCGATTAATATGATTTGTCAAAATTGTAATTCAATCCAAACTTTTAACCTAACAAATAATTTCTTTTATCAAGGAACTAAAGTTAATGTAATTGCAAGTAATCGAGTATTAGATCTGGAATATATTTGTGAATCTTGTAAAGATTTTAAAAGACATTTTTATGTTTATGTAAATGAAGATGTAAATGAATTTTATAAAGTTGGTCAGTATCCTGAATGGGAAATTAAAATTGATAAAAATTTAGAAAAAACATTACATAAACATTCTTCAACTTTTAGAAAAGGGTTAGTTTGTGAATCTCAAGGATATGGAATTGGAGCATTTTCATATTATAGGAGAATTGCAGAAGAAATAATTGATGAATTGTTAGATTCTATTTCAGAATTAATAGAAGAGGAACAAAAAGAAAAGTATATAGCAGCGCTTAAGAAAACTAAAAGCACAAGAGTTACACAAGAAAAAATTGAGTTAGTAAAAGATTTATTACCATCCATTTTAAAACCAAATGGTATGAATCCTTTGGGTGTTTTACACAGTGAATTGAGTGAAGGATTACACGCATTGTCTGACGAAACTTGTCTAGAAAATGCAAATCATATTAAAACCATTTTAACATTTTTAATAAATCAAATTATTCAAAGTAAAGAATCAGCAAAAGTATTTACTTCAAGTATGAAATCATTATTAGAAAAGAAAAGTGGAAAATAAACATCGCACAACAGCCATTTTGAGCTAGCTGGAATTTAGTGGAATTATCATTTCGCATCAAGTTTTCGTTAAGCCGAAAATTGAGCGGTTACGATTTTCCAGCCATCTCAAAGTGGCATAACGTTAGGCGTCATACCCTGAAAAACGAACTGAAATATAACTAACATACAATATGAAAAAAGAATACACATTTGAATTACTAATAATAGACCCAAGTGGCAATAGTGAAATTCAGTCTCCCAAAAGTTTATTGTATGGTCTACTTTCAACTGAAAAATTATGGGAGAATCCAGAAGAAATAGATGATAAAGGTAAAAAATATATTAAAGATAAAAACTTAACTTTAAAAATAAAACCTGTTGATACAAGCTCTGTACTATACAATCTTTATGAATCCGCATTTATTTTAAAACTTGAATCAAATGATTTTGATAAACTTGAAAAGTTCAGATATCCTTTGGTTGTTCATTTAAAAAGCAGATTGAGATTTGAACACATTCGAATTTTAACAGATGATATTTCGACAGAAATTTCCAATAAGATTTATCCCTTAATAAATGAATTAGAAAATATTTTAAGAAGATATTTAGCAAAATTTTTTACTCAAAAAGTAGGGTTGGATTGGTGGAAACAAGCAGTTCCGGATAAGGTTATTGAAAAAACGAAAATGAGGCAAGACAATGAAAATGTGTTTTCAAAAATTGTTGAAACTGATATGACTTTAATTGATTTTAATGATTTAGGAGAGATTATATACAAACATAAATTAGGCTTTAACAAACCTGAAAATCTAACCGATAAAATCTTATCTATCAGTTCTGTTGAAGAACTTCAAAAACTAAAGCAGGATTTAGATGGGAATTACAATCGCTTTTTTAAACAACACTTCAAAGATTTTAGTTTTGATAGTAAATGGAAACAATTATTCCAGTTAAGAAATAAAGTTGCTCACAATAATTTATTTATAAAACCCGATTTAGAAAACGCTCAAAACTTACATATAGAAATTAAAGCTATTATTTTAAAGGCTGAAGACAAGATAGATGACTTTAGATTCTCAGTTGAAGAACAAGAAGCAATGATTAAAACTTCCAGTTCTAATATTACACCAATCCTACCAATTGATGATCAAATTCCAACAAATATTAAAATTGTTGGAAAAATTGATCTTCCCGAAAAACTTGACAATAATTTTGAAATAATTTCAGAAGAAAATTTGCTAAAAGAATTGACAAGAGCCGAAGATTCTTTAAAATATAAGAACCTAACTTTTATTGGTCTCAAATCTTTCGTAACAAATGTTTTAGCCAGTAAAGGATATTCATTTGGACCAACATATGCACAAATTAATGTTCTTAAAGACAAAGGAAAAATTGAAATTTACGATGTCGAAAATGGAAATGAAAATTCAGCTTGGCCAGTAAAAGCAATTCGTTTAGTTAAAATAAGTACGAACGCCTAACAGCTACTACAACGGATTTGGGCAATTGGCTTAATGGAAGGGTTAGTTTTATTTGGGATGATTTGGCAAATCCGAAAATAGGGCTTAATTTAGTTCCCCGCTCCCGCACGAATCCTTTCGTGTGGTAAGTGAGATATAAAATTCCCACCGTCAAGCCACGAGACGTAACCTGCAGCCCTAAAAACCAATAACGAGATTAAACAAACAAATTTAAATATGAAAAATCCCTTTTTTTTAATAATTCTAATGCTTGCTGTGTTTTCTATCAAAGGAAATGCACAAGACAATTCCTTTTTTTTGAAAGGGGAAAAGTCGCCTAATGTACATCATGTTGGTGATGTCTGGCTCAAAGAAATAAATAGTGCAGATACAATTTTCAACAGCAGTATTTCCATTGCGACATTTGGGATTAATGCAAGATTAGATTGGCACAAACATCCAGGCGGGCAAATCCTTATGTTTACTGAAGGCGAAGGGTATTATCAAGAAAAAGGGAAACCCAAACAAACGGTACATAAAGGAGAAATGATAAAATGCCTTCCTGACGTGGAGCATTGGCACGGTGCGACCCCAAAAAATGGTGTAACTTATATTGCAAGTTCCCCAACTCAAAAAGGAAAGACAATTTGGTTGCAGCGAGTGACAGACGAAGACTATAATAGCAACCCTAATAATCCTACGGATTTAAAAACTACGAGTTTAGAACAAGAAGTTATCAATCTATCAAAAAAGAAATGGCTTTGGATGTCGGATAAAAATGTGGACTCGTTAAATATCCTATTCAATGAAAAATCTGTTTTTGTTCATATGGGCGGAAGTTGGGGGAAAAAACAGGAAATTAACATCATTAAAGGCGGTGGAATTTGGTATAAGAATGCCGAAATTCAAGAAACATCAGTAGCAATTATTGGAAATACGGCTATTTTACTAAATAAAATCATATTGACCGCAGTTGTCGGGGGCAACGAAGTAATCAATCCCTTTATGGTAACAGAAGTGTATATTCATCAGGACAATAGTTGGACATTAAGTTCATTATCATTTACAAAACTGCTAACGCCATAACTTAAACAAAAAAAGGGCAGAACGTAACAAGGGAACAAATTAAAGTCAACACAAGCCAAATTTAGAGAAGATTAGAAAATCATTACAAAGAAGAAACCGAACTACTCCCTAGTTTCTATAAAGTAGATAGCTTCAAACCTTCAAGGGCTTAGTCGCAATCTGTCGATCAAGCACTTTGCAAAACGATAAACAACTAAATCAACACTATGTTAACATTCAACAAAAAATACTTTGGCTTCGCCATTTTATTTTTTCTTATTGAGGTTTTGATCGCGCTTTTCGTCAATGATCGTTTTGTCAGACCCTATCTCGGCGATGTTTTGGTTGTTATTTTAATCTATTGTTTTTTGAAATCTTTTCTCAAATTACCCGTTTTAACTGTTGCGCTATTTGTATTGATATTCTCTTTCGCTATAGAATTTCTTCAATTTTTAAATATTGTCGAAAAGCTACATTTAGAAAAATCAAAAATTGCCAGAACGGTTATTGGAACCTCATTTTCTTGGATTGATTTGCTGACTTATATTGCGGGAATTGCAATCGTAATTGCTGTCGAAAAGTATTTGATTAAAAAAAAGGAGTAGGAAATGCAAGTTTGTGACAAAATTAGAATATATGAAAACGTCCTAAAACAAGTTGGCACAAAGCGCAACTTATTTTAGGACATTATACTAAAAATTCATGTCATTATTCCATCATTTTTTCGCTGTAATACGCCATCTCAGACGTTATTTTACCTTTATCGTTGAAATTATCAATGAAAAATATTGGCAAAACAATTTTCTTTTTATCAGATTTTCTCGTTAATTTAAAATTCCACCACGATTGTACCACCATTGCATCTCCCATTTCATAATGCAAATAGTCCGGATATCCAACCATATCAATACTGGTTAAATCAAATTTATCAAATAGCTTTTGATCGTTTGCTTTTTGTTCCACTAAGGTTAAGCTTTTCCCAACGGGTGAATTGATATCCATGAAAGTTGCTTTTTCATCATAAAAGCTATAGGCTCTATCAAAATCTTTGTTTTCAAAAGCATAAATCATTTTTCGGACATTATTTATATTTTCATGATGATTATAAATGACTCCATTTTCTCTATCATTAAAGCTACTGTCAATTTCATCAAAAATGCTATTATTTGCATACTTAATTATTGTTTTAATTTTATTGTCTTTATCGACTATAAACAATCGATGAAAAGGCATATCTATTTTTACTCCTGTTTTGCTATGTACGCCTTTTAAATCTTCCCACGTTTGAACCCAAACTACATCTTTATTAGTGTCCTCTTTGTATTCTAAAGCGTCCGGATAAGCACCTTGAGATCTTGTAATACTTAAATACTCAACATTATCTTTCCAAAACTTTACTTCATTCAAAAAAGAAGCTTTATCGCTCCCTTTATTATCCTTATCAGAACTCACCCCATTATACGATTTAAAATCATCTGCTAAAAAGCTTGCTACTTTGTCAGCGTCACCACTGACATATGCGTGTGTCATGGCTTCTACTAAATTAATTGCAGGATGCTCTACATAAATAGTTCCATTAGTTTTTTTTTGTGCGAAAGTGATGCTAGTAGCAATCAACAATACAATTGAGAAATTTTTTTTCATGTTTAAGTAGTTTTTTAGTTAATAAGATATTAAATTTAATCAAAAATATTGACTGTCAGCACATTATATTAACATATGTTTTTATTTAGTTCCAATAATGGGGTGTTAATCTGAGATTTTATAGTCTAAAAGCAGAAGAATAGCGCTGATTAATGATAATTACTTTTACAAATAGTCCTCAAAATATAAAAACTAAGTAATTAGGAACAATTGTAAATTTTTCACACTTTTTTAACAACCAATCGCCATGCAATAAAAACATATAAACACTTAATTAACAGCTAATTATTTAAATTTTATTTAATTTTATGTGTTGGATATAACGTCAGTAAAAAATCATAAAAATGGAAATAAAGAATCCGTCAACAATGACAACAGAACCCCAAAACCAAAAACTCCTAATTATAAGAGAATTTCATGCAACCCGAGCGCGTGTTTGGAAAGCTTGGACAGATCCTGAAAATTGTATGAAATGGTGGGGACCAAAAAAATTTACTTGCCCGGTCTGTGAAATCGATTTTAAAATTGGAGGCAAATATCTTAATTGTATGCGATCTCCTGAGGGGCAGGATTTTTGGAGTACTGGCACCTATCTCGAAATTGTTCCTTTGGAGCGAATTGTATCTACTGATTCATTTGCTGATGAAAAAGGAAATGTAGTACCGTCCTCACACTACGGCATGAAAGGTTTTCCGCTAGAATTGCACGTAACCGTGGAATTTGAGGAGCATGACGGCAAAACAAAAATGACGCTTACTCATCAAGGGATTCCATCAGGAAAAATGACCGATTTAACTAAGGCCAGTTGGAACGAATCTTTTGACAAGCTTGTGAAAAGTTTAAAATAATGCTGAAAGGACATAGCTCTAAAAACAAAAAACTATTTTTATTCCTCAAACAAACTCACGGTTACGCGAACAGCGCATTCTCAAAATATATTAATCCTTTATTTTGGGGAATTCAAATGTGTCATATCAATCCTATTATCTAACTGATTGGTCCGTATAGCCCTTTAGTTTCATTTTTGCAGTAATTCCTAATTCTATTTATTATGATTGAAGGATTAAACACAGCGGAAGCTCAGGAAAAATTAAAAGTTTTTGGTTTTAATGAATTGCCATCATCAAAACCAAAATCTATTTGGAGGATTGCTTTGGAAGTCATGAAAGAACCCATGTTCATTTTATTGATTAGCTGTGGCGTCCTTTATATTTTATTGGGAGATTACAGAGAAGGTATTATTTTACTTTCTGCCATTTTCGTTATCATATTTATCACTTTTTACCAATATCAAAAAACTGAAAAAGCATTAGAAGCACTCAAAAAACTGTCTTCGCCACGTGCATTGGTGATTCGGGATGGAAAAGAAATCCGAATTCCCGGACGCGAAGTGGTTCCTGATGATATCATTGTATTAAACGAAGGCGATCGAATTACCGCTGATGCAAAAGTACTCGACGCCATAAATCTAACAATTGACGAATCGTTACTTACCGGCGAATCCGTTGCAGTTACGAAAAGCATAAAAACTGAAGATTCTCTTGGATTGGTTTTCAGCGGAACACTTGTAGTTCAGGGAAAAGGATTGGCGAAGGTTTTTGCAACGGGCCCAAAAACAGAGTTTGGAAAAATTGGAATCTCTTTACAAAGTATTGGGGAAGATGAAACCCGATTGCAAAAAGAAATGAAAATATTGATTCGGAATCTATTCCTGATTGCTATTTTCATCAGTATTGGTATCATTGCAATATTTTATTTTACAAGAGGCAATTTTATTCAAGCACTATTGAATGGGCTTGCCGCTGCGATGTCCATTTTACCCGAAGAATTTCCCGTTATTCTTACCGTATTTCTGGCTTTGGGTGCTTGGCGATTATCTAAAAAAAATGTACTGACCAGAAAACCTTCTGCTGTTGAAACACTGGGTTCGGCAACTGTTTTATGCAGTGATAAAACGGGAACCATTACCCAAAATAAAATGGAAATTGCCACTATTTATGATGGGCACGAAATTTTACTAAAAAGTATTTTTCATGCAAAACAAAATCAGATTTCCAATTTGGTTGTCACTGCGCATTATGCTTCTCGAATAGATGCGATTGATCCAATGGAACAGGCCATTTACAAAACATATGAAGCAATAATTACGCAAAAAAAATCGGATCCCAAACTTATCAAAGAATATCCATTAAGCAGGGAATTACTAGCAATGACTCGTGTTACTGAAAATACTTCTGAAAATTCCATATCCGTTTCTACCAAAGGTGCCCCGGAAGCTATTTTTAAGCTTTGCAAAATGAAAGAAGAGGAAACGACAAAACATTTTTTAGCCGTACAACAAATGGCCGAAGAAAGATATCGGGTTATAGCTGTTGCTAATGCGGAGTATCACAAGGAACAACTTCCAGATTCACAACAGGAATTTGAGTTTAATTTTCTCGGACTTATAGGTTTAGAAGATCCCATTCGGTTAGAAGTCCCGCAAGCCATAAAAGAATGCCATGAAGCCGGTATACAGGTGATCATGATAACTGGCGATTTTCCCGCTACTGCAAAAAGTATTGCTTCCTCTATAGGTCTTGATGCCGATAAAGGAATTATTACTGGAGAGGAGTTAACTACAATGAGTGATGAAGACCTGAAATTAAGAATAACTAAAACCAATGTTTTTGCCCGCGTAGTCCCTGAACAAAAACTACGGATTGTTCAGGCTTTGAAAGCCAATAACGAAATCGTGGCAATGACAGGAGACGGAGTGAATGATGCCCCAGCCTTGAAAGCGGCCAATATTGGTATTGCAATGGGAAATAAAGGAACTGATGTAGCGAGAGAAGCCTCTTCACTAGTTTTATTAGATGATAATTTTGCATCCATCGTTTCGGCTATACGTTCCGGAAGGAGGATTTTTGATAATCTGCAAAAAGCAATGTCGTACGTTCTCTCCATCCATATTCCTATAATTGGACTTACCCTTTTACCGGCATTTAACACTTCGATTCCATTATTACTGATGCCCTTGCACATCGTTTTTATGGAATTGATAAATGACCCTGTTTGTTCCATTGCATTTGAATCAGAGCAAGAAGAAAAAGAAATCATGAAACGCCCTCCCCGAGATCCCAACGAACAATTTTTTGGTGGAAGAAAGATAATACAGAGTGTCATACAAGGCTTTTTATTGTTGGCTATGGTTTTTTCGGTTTATTTATTTTCCGAATTCCAAGAATATCCCGAAGGAGAAGTAAGAGCCATCGTTTTTTCGGCTCTTCTGCTCGGAAATATTTTTATCATTTTGACCAATATTTCAAAAACAAGAAATGTTATCTCCGTAATAACCGAAAGAAATCCAGTTACAATTCCCATTCTATTAACCGCCATAATTATGCTGCTGTTAATCATTTCGATTCCGTCCTTACGCCAGACTTTTAATTTCGAAGTTACAAATTACAATCATTTCATACCATCTATTTTAGGAGCTATTGTTATTCTTATTATTCTTGAAATCATAAAATATTTTAAAATGAAGAACACAAAATAAAAAATATCTTGTGTAACAAAAGAGTACAATAGTGGCGGTTGGAGTAGTATTCAAAATAAAATTAGTCACTAAATTAAAATAGAACTGCAATGAACCAACCGAAATAGGACGTTAAATTTCGTAAAAAAATCATACTATTCGTATTTACAATTAGTTAATTAACAATTGATTCGATTCTAGTTTGTTTAATTTTATAGTATTAAAAAAGCAAGTAATCCGTTTGTAAAAAAACAGGTACCAAATTTAATACTACTTGCAACAATTAATCTTTAAAAAACAAACTATTATGAGACCTGAAAGTAGTAAAAACGAACCTTTTAAAGAAGATGTTAAAGCAAAATCAAATACGGCACATGGATTGAGAGATTTATTTGAAGTTGGATTGAAAGACATTTATTGGACCGAAAAAGTATTGACTAAAACGTTACCAAAAATGGTGAAAAATGCTTCATCGTCGGAATTAGTTAACTCATTAAAAAACCAGTTAAGTGAGACACATGAACACGTATCACGTCTGGAAAAAATATTTGAAGTAACAGGTATTGCACCAACAGCAAAAAAATGCGATGCGATGCAAGGTATATTAAAAGAGACCAATGGGCTAATCAGAGAAACGGATATTGGTATGGTAAGGGATGCTGGGCTTATCGCAGCGGATCAAAAGGTAAAACATTACGAAATTGCAACCTATGGCACTTTACATGCTTTTGCAAAAACGCTAGGTGAAAATAAAGCGGCAGAATTATTGGCTATGAATCTTCATGAAGAGAAAAAAACTGATGCTGCCTTAACTGGAATTGCTTTATCTGCTATTAATAGGGAAGCTTATAAAGCAAATTCAATTACAAATACTAGAATGTAATTTAACCCAAGAATAGTAATTTCTTACTGTTCTTTATTTAAGATAAAGCCTGCTTATGTGGGCTTTTTTTATGGATTATTACCATCTAAATTAGTAATTCAGAGGATCACAAACTGTAATCTAATGTACCGTAAATATTCAAAAAAACGTTTGCTGTAACCCTAAATAAAAATTACATTTGCAGCAGTTTAACTTTTACACACAAAATGAAGCCTAACACACAACAATTAAACGATTTAACTATCCAAGTCAGAAGAGATATTCTTCGAATGGTTCACGCTGTAAACTCAGGCCACCCGGGAGGTTCTCTAGGTTGTACTGAATTTCTTGTAACCTTGTACCAAAACTTGATGGAACGTAAAGAAGGATTTGATATGGACGGAATAGGAGAAGATCTTTTCTTCCTTTCAAACGGACATATTTCTCCAGTATTCTATAGCGTTTTAGCGAGAAGCGGTTATTTTCCGGTAGCAGAGCTAGCTACTTTCCGTCTTATCAATTCAAGATTACAAGGACATCCAACTACTCACGATGGTTTACCTGGGGTACGTATTGCATCAGGTTCTCTTGGACAGGGATTATCCGTAGCAATTGGTGCTGCACAAGCAAAAAAACTAAATGGTGACAACCATATTATTTATACGCTTCATGGTGATGGTGAATTACAAGAAGGTCAAAACTGGGAAGCAATTATGTATGCTTCTGCAAAAAAAGTAGACAATCTTATTGCTACAATTGACCTTAACGGAAAACAAATTGACGGTACTACTGACGAAGTTTTATGTATGGGAAGTATCCGTGCTAAGTTTGAAGCTTTTGATTGGGATGTTTTAGAAATTGAAAAAGGAAACGACATTGAAGCTATTTTAGCAGGAATGACAGATGCTAAATCCAGAACTGGAAAAGGGAAACCAGTTTGTGTATTGTTGCATACTGAAATGGGTAATGGTGTAGATTTTATGATGTATAGTCATGCTTGGCATGGTAAAGCGCCAAATGACGCACAACTAGAAAATGCTTTAGATCAAAACTATTCAGAATACGAAACTGACTACTAGAATTAAGATTGAAGATTAAGGATTTCTGATTGCAGAATTTTTAATCTTTTCAATTTTTTAATCTTTCAATTAAAAAGAATAATGAAAAAATATACAAATACAGGAAGTAAAGATACGCGTTCGGGTTTTGGAGCAGGAATGACCGAATTAGGGCAAACTAATGAAAATGTTGTTGCGCTTTGTGCCGATTTAATTGGTTCATTAAAATTTGACGATTTCAAGAAAAATCACCCAGAGCGTTTTTTCCAAATTGGAATTGCTGAAGCAAACATGATTGGAATTGCAGCTGGTTTAACCATTGGAGGGAAAATTCCTTTCACAGGAACTTTCGCTAACTTTTCTACAGGAAGAGTTTACGATCAAATTCGTCAATCCGTTGCTTATTCTGAGAAAAACGTGAAAATTTGTGCTTCACATGCAGGATTAACTTTAGGTGAAGATGGTGCAACACACCAAATCCTTGAAGACATCGGATTAATGAAAATGTTACCGGGAATGACTGTGATCAATACTTGTGATTACAATCAAACAAAAGCAGCAACATTAGCAATTGCAGATTACCATGGTCCAGTTTACTTGCGTTTTGGTCGTCCGGTTGTCCCTAACTTTATGCCTTCTGATGAACCATTCGTAATTGGAAAAGCAATTGTTTTAAACGAAGGTTCAGATGTAACCATTATCGCTACAGGACATTTAGTTTGGGAAGCACTTATTGCTGCTGAAGCATTGGAAGCAAAAGGTATTTCAGCTGAAGTAATCAACATTCATACGATCAAACCATTAGATGAAGAAGCGATTTTAAAATCATTGGCAAAAACAAAATGTATCGTTACTGCTGAAGAGCATAATATGCTTGGTGGTCTTGGCGAAAGCGTTTCTAGAGTACTAGCATTAAACAGCCCAGCTCCACAAGAGTTTGTTGCTGTGAATGACAGTTTTGGAGAATCTGGGACACCAGAACAACTAATGGAAAAATACAAATTGAACAATCAAGCAATTGTTGAAGCTGTAGAAAGAGTTGTTAAAAGAAAATAATTTACTTTATTTCTGAACATAAAAAATTCCCATTCTAACGAATGGGAATTTTTGTATACTGTTCTCTGGTTTTATTATTGACAAGTTTTATCTAAATGCTTTTTGATTCTTGTAGGATCAGTAGTGTTACCAGTACAACTTGGAATATCTGCAAAAGGAAAAGACAATCCAGTAGCTGGATTTTTAATTTCTAATTTAGTAGTATAATTATCTCCATCATCATCTACATCTACAAAATTAGGAACCCCATCTTTATCTGTATCATCAGGATTATCAACTCCTGTTGCCAACATACGCATGTAACCATCTCCATTTAAATCCTCTTGGTAAGACGGAATACCATCTGCATCCTGGTCTAATCTATTCATTTCATACAATTTGAAATTAAATACTAAAGGAGTATAAGAAGGAATAATTCCGCTTCCTGAAGAATAATAAGCCAATCCCGAAGGAATAAACATTACCCCTGCCCCAAAACCATTATGAGTTACTGTTCCGTCAGCATTAGAGCTATAGGTTCCCGTTTTAAATTGTGGAAATATTTCCCCCCATCCTGTGATAGTACTAAATAAATTAAAGAAAGATTGAGGATACTTAACTTCTTCAAATGGCGTTGCTGATATAGATGTAACCCCTGATACAGTTGTACGTGATATGTATTCTCCTTTATATGAAGCTAATACTGCATCTACATTACAAGGAGAAGCACCTGTTCCTGCTCTCAATACTAAATAATACATTTTATAAATAATATTATGTAGGCTTACATTTCTACTTTTAAGTTCGTAGGTAGTTTGGTCCCAAATTGATTTTTGAGTTCCTCCTGAAGGTATCGCTGTAATGTTCACATCTTGATCATCTGAAAATCCGGGATGATTTACAACTGTTATATAACTTGTTTTTAAATATTCTTCAATGTCAGTATTATCGGTGGCATATTGAACTGCATAATCTCTAAGTGGTTCAATTGTAGGGGTATCATTCTTCGAACATGAAAATAAAGAGATTGTTGTAATTAATAAAATAAAATAATACTTAAATTTGTTCATTATAGCTAATTTTTAAGTGCGCAAGATACAATATTGATTTATTTTTGTAAACTATTTAACTCCGATTTTAGAAAATTTATGAGAATAGACAAATATTTATGGTGCGTCCGATACTATAAAACGAGAAACATGGTAACTGAGGCTTGTAAAAAAAATCATATTACCGTGAATGGCCTTGTTGCCAAGCCATCAAAGGAGGTTTTTCCTACTGATAAAATCACGTTCCGGAAAGATCAAATCACCCAAATCATCACCGTTTTAGATATTCCTGAAAATCGTGTTGGGGCTAAATTGGTCGATATTTATAGAAGAAACGACACCCCGGCAGAAGCTTATCAACATTTGGAGCTTTTAAAATTATCGAAAGAACATTATCGAAAAAACGGAACGGGAAGACCTACCAAAAAAGACAGAAGGGATATTGATGAATTTGGAAATGAGATCAAAGATGATGAAAATACAGATTAAAAAACGGTTCTTTAATCTAAAAATATCTCTAAGCCTTAACTTTTTAAACTAAAATAATGAGCAAAAATATCATCTTAACGAATCAGGAAATTGAACATAAAATAAAAAGAATTGCCTACCAAATCTACGAGACTTTTGTAGATGAGGAAGAAATTGTTATTGCGGGAATTGCAGCTAACGGTTTTACTTTTGCAAAAAAAATAGCATTCGCACTGGAAACCATTTCTCCCCTTAAAGTTTCGCTTTGCGAAGTGCAAATTAACAAGCAAAATCCCGAATTACCAATTCATACCTCCTTATCAAAAGAACAATACGCAAATAAAGGATTAATCCTTGTTGATGATGTACTGAACTCAGGCACCACATTGATCTATGCGGTAAGGCATTTTATTGACGTTCCTTTGAAAAAGTTTAAAACAGCAGTCCTTGTAGACAGAAACCACAAGAAGTACCCTGTAAAAGCCGATTTTAAAGGAATATCATTATCTACCTCCCTACTGGAACACGTACAAGTTGTTTTTGATGAAAAAGGAGACAATTACGCTTATTTAAGCTAGAATAGCAACTATATCCATAACCGTCTGTTCGATTGTCTTATCATCAACAATCACCTTATGCTGCGCTTGGTTGTAATAAAAACTTCTATCGAAGAGATGTTTTGCAATAAACTCTTTCATCTCTTCGTCACTTTTATCGGCAATAAGAGGACGCTTACTTTTATTATGAGCTAATCTATTGAATAAAGTCTCTATTGAAGCTTTAAGATAAACAGACACTACATTATCGCCTTTTAGCAGCTCATGATTATTTGCATAACAAGGCGTTCCTCCTCCCAAACCTATAATTAAGTTGTCGGGGGAATTTAATAATTCGATAAAAACTTCGTGTTCTAGTTTTCTAAAATAAATTTCACCGTGCTTTTCAAAAATGTCATTAATTGACAAATTTACTTTCTCTTCGATCTTTATATCTAAATCCACAAAAGGAATTTCGATATTTTTTGACAGTTTATTTGCAATTGTGGACTTACCACAACCCATATAACCTAATAATACAATTTTTTTCATCTGAATAAAACCTTACAAATTAAGGTGTTGTGTAATTTTGTTAAAAAAAGACAAATTTATAATAAAATTGCTTGGAAAACTCCAAAATAAGTCCTTATATTTGCACCCGCATTCAAGGAAAGAATTTGACTCGATAGCTCAGTTGGTAGAGCACATCACTTTTAATGATGGGGTCCTGGGTTCGAGCCCCAGTCGGGTCACAAATTTGTGATCAACACATAATTTTCTTGAAGCATTGACTCGATAGCTCAGTTGGTAGAGCACATCACTTTTAATGATGGGGTCCTGGGTTCGAGCCCCAGTCGGGTCACTAAAGGTCGAGTAATTTATTACTTGACCTTTTCTTTTTTAAGGCCACGTGGAGAAACGGTAGACTTGCCAGCTTGAGGGGCTGGTGCTCGCAAGGGCGTGTGGGTTCAAATCCCACCGTGGTCACTTTAAAAGTAAAGATAAAATCCTAACTACTTATTTTATAAGTAATTAGGATTTTTTAGTTTTGAATCTGTATTATTTCTGTATTTTAAATTTTTTTGACTAATATATTTGATAGGTTTTACTACCTCTTTTGTTTCAATTTAACTTATCCCGTTCTCTTTGGTAAGTTAATATCTTTTTCAAAGCTGCTTTCCTGTGTTCCGGAGTTGCTTTCAGCTGTTGATTTGTTTCTTTATTTCTATCGTCCAAATATGTTTGATTAATAAAATCCTCAATTTCAGGCATTTTTAATCTTTCTTTATTTCTCTTTGTTTCAATTCTATATTCAAGTACTGCTAGTTTAATCAATTTGAACGAAATATAACAACAGATCGCAAAAAATAAGATAGGCAGCATAAGCATATTACTTAACACATCCAATAAACTTTCATTGTTTTCAGGTAGGCCAACTATTCTATTAATTCTTGGATTTTCGTTAAGATACTCAACATTTACTTGAAATGGTATTTGCGAAATCTGTTTTTTATTAGGTAATTCTTGAAAAGTAAAACATTCTGATGTAATTTTTTTGCCCCCAACAGCAGAAAATGTATAGCTATATTCGTAGCCATCAACATACCCTCCTTCATGATCGCTAACCTCAACAAATTCCTCGAACCATTCAGCTTTTGTAATTATTCCTTTTGTTTCATTTTTTTTTTGAAAAATGAAACGCAAATCTTTTTCGATTGGATTCAAAACCAATGGATCCCAAATAGTCAACCAACAGAAAACGACAATAGGCAATAGTCCAAACAAAATTGACTTAAATAACTTAAAAATAATTTCCACTTTTTCTGACATAAAATCTATATTTCATTATTATTTATCAATCAAATG
Organism: Flavobacterium algoriphilum; assembly: GCF_048158655.1. Classification (NCBI taxonomy): domain Bacteria; kingdom Pseudomonadati; phylum Bacteroidota; class Flavobacteriia; order Flavobacteriales; family Flavobacteriaceae; genus Flavobacterium; species Flavobacterium algoriphilum. The sequence continues at coordinate 455,192 of NZ_JBLNKY010000002.1, read as the reverse complement.
CAATCTGTTAAATTTCTTACTATAAATGAGTTTATTTGTTTTAGTTTAATTTCAATTTATAATTCCCTTTTATATTCCCGCTGTAAAAACTTCCTTTTGAATCTGCATTTTTGAAATTTTCCCAAACTTCATAGGGCATATCTTGATGAATATAAGTTCTATTACCTGTTTCGATTACAAAAAAACCCGATGAACCATCACAACTAAAATAATTTGCAGAAGTAATCCAGGAACTACCCGAAACATCTGCTTTGTCTGTTGTTTTGTAATTTGAACTTAAAACAATTTCCTTCGCTTGGTCGTAGTTCCTGAAATTATTTGGGACTTCCGCGCAATTATTACCGCATGAAGCAATTGTAGTAAAAATTAAAAAAGCGATTGTTTTTTTCATAGGATTTTTTAATGAAAGGATGTAGTATTAATTATAACGGTCATAATTGGTCTTTCGTGGAATGAGCATAGAATTCATAGAAATAATAAAGGATGCTACAATAATAAATTCAGCTAAAAACCATAAATCCCAGTACGGCACTATTCTCCAAAGTTGAATTAATAATGCTGTAGAATTAATAATTGAAAACATAATACCTATTATAATTGTAAAAGTATTTATAGGAAATAGTAAGTTCATTAATCCACATATTATTGCATTAAGGATTCTTGCTAAATTGAAGACTAGACTTAAAGCAGTACTTATTCCTATTATGAGTAAGAATATTTTTAGCCAAAAGTTTAGACTGTTGAACCAATTTAGCATATTGATGATTACATTGTCCAAAAACCAAGCGATAAGAACATAGACTAATGACGTAATTATAAAAGCAACAAAGGGATAAAGAATAGAAAGTAATATTTCTTTAAATATACTCTTCTTTTTTGGCTCAATCACTTCATAAGTAGGTTCTATATTAATGTTGTTTTCAATTAATTTATTATTTGATATTGCTAGTGCTTTTATTTCATCTCTGTCATAATCAGCATCTGGAAATGTCTCTATGAGCAAATCAATATTGTCTTCATTAACATCGGTTAACCGAACTTTTTTCTTTATTTCTTCATTATTTAAAACCTCACTCTTTTTTATCTGAAACATCATTTTTGCTTTCTCGGATTGTGGTAGGTTTTGCATCCATTCATTGAGTTCCTCTTGTTTTTTCATAATTTTGCGGTTAACAATTGTGATATAAGAATATAATATCTAAAAGTAAGCAATTGAAAAACAATGCTTTTACGGGTTCCCTCAAAGCGAGTTTGTTTATTTTTAATCTACATAATATATTGATTTTAAATTACATCATAGAGCTATATTTTTAATGTTCACGGCGTTCATGTTGTTCAAGGTATGAACTGTATGAACATCGTGAACAATAACTCTACAATTTTAAATATTTATTTACTGCACCCAATGAAATTCCCATCTCGGAAGATATGACCCTCTGGCTTTTGCCCTCCTGACTTAACTCTTTTACTCGTGAAATAATATTGCTTTTGTCTTTCTCTGTATATTGCTTCAGGTGTTCACGTTCATTTCCAAGACTAACAAACTCAAATTGTAAAAAATTATACTCTTTACTTATTTGACAAACGCAAACATTGTCAGCGTCAAAAACCTGTTCACAATTTCGCTGTTTTATTTGCTTTATGTAGCGGATTTGCTTGTCCTGGTTGCTCTCTCCAATAGTAAACGAACTATCGCAAAAATTCATTAACATCTTACTTCCTTGTAAATCGTTCTTGGTTATAGGTTTCGATAAATCCCTCTTTGGCGTGTGTGCCAATATTAAAATTGAAAGGAAATATTTAGTTTTCAATTCCTTCAGCTTTTTCATTAACGGCAAAGCTTCCCTTGCTTTCTCGTTGTCGCTTTTCAAGTAAGTAATGTTATCAATTATCAATACTCTTGAATTGGAACTTAATATACCTTTCTCAATCGATAGTATAAGATAGTCATCAAATGTTGCATCTTTTGGCAACTCTAAATCGGGGTTTATTTCAACCCTTAAAAAATTGTCGTCGAAGTCGTAATTATCTGTATAATCTTTAGAATATCTATTTTGGAACTGCTTGTCTGATAGTTCAAAATCAAAGTATAAAACGGGCTGTTTTTCGGTTTCGATAGCGAAACTTTTTATTTGTTCTCCTTTGCTTATACTATTTCCAATTTGAACCGCTAAAATGGATTTTCCCAAATTTGTGTCTGCAAATAAAATACATAATTCTCCCTCATACCATAACTGACTAAAAAGCATTTTTGGAATAGGTCTGCTCTTTGCTTCTTCAATCCATTGGTTGGCTGTTTTTATAGTAAACAAACCGTGTTTCGCTTCCGCTAGATTAACCGTTCTTTCTATTGTCACACTATTTACAGCTTTATCAATTGCCTTGCTTAAATCGATTCTTTTTGGTGTTTTAGTTTCCATCATCAAATAGATTTAATTGATTTATATCTGACTTTTTAAGTCGCTCAAATTCTGCGGGGTTGGTGCTTAAAAACTGTACGTATTCGCCGGTATAGTCACATTGAAACTTATCCGACGAAGCCACTAAATAATAATTATTTTCTAAATCTGCTTTGTAGCGAGTTCCTGCTTCAATAGGAATGCTTATAGCCTTACAAATAGCATTATTAGAGGTAGTAACATATTTCAAGCCTAAATAATACCGCTTCAATTCGGGCAATTTTAAGATAGTTTCAAAAGCAAGGCTCGAACTTTTTATAATTTCTTTACGAATTGACGATACTGCATCCTTATTTTTCATCGTAATAGATTATTAGCGTTAATACGTACTATCAAATTAATAAGCAAATCATCATGAATCGGTTCACATGGCTTCAGTCCTTTCAAAAGGAATTTTAATTGTCTTTGATACTTAATTTGCTTATTTTTAATTTGGTCTTTTAAAGCGGTGTCGGAGGTGTTCAATATCTCGTTCATCGCTTTATTTTTGAAGTTGGGTAATAGTTTCTAAAATCTCATTTCGCTTGTAGTAGTTCTTATGCGAAAATTTATAGACTTTAATCTTCTTCGCCTTAACCCATCGCCAGAGGGTTACGGAATTTGTTTTCAAAAAGGCGCAAGCTTCTTCTTCGTCTAGTAAGATTTCGTCGTCAATTGTTTTTTGTTGTGGCGGATGTTTAATATCGACTAAAAGACTTTCGATATTCTCTAAACGTTTTTCTAATACTTCAAATGGATTGCTCATATTTCTTTGTTTTAAGTTCACAAAGATTGCAACCAATTGTAGTGGCGTAACCGGTTATAACCAGTTACATATTTTTAAAAATTTGAATAATAGATTTTTAAGATAAGTCTGCTAGTTTAATTTTTAAAATATTTAATTCAGTCATTGCTTTTGCTTTTGCCTTTTCATCAATTAATAATTCTACAACCCGCTTTTGAGATTTGATTCTATTCTTGCATTTTATTTTATTTTCTCCGGATGCTTTTCTATTGGCATTGTCTGTATAAAACACAAAATCATGATACAACCCTTCGCCCGAATTTTTGGCGGTGTAGCCGTATTTATTTGCTATGGATTGTGCGTTATCTCTACTAATAAATTGTTCGTTATAGTAATACAAGAGCGCAATAACAGGAACTCCCTCTTTTTTATCGATAGATAGTGTTTTAGGCTCCATTAAGTGATTGCTTATTCCGGTTAAATATTCTATTTCTTCGTTGAACATTTCCGTATCTTTTAAATAACCCACTTTTAAAGCACTTCTAACCCATTTATCTACAACCCTTTTTTGCAAATTTATTGGCAAGCTATTAACCTCATCTTCAAATTGTAACACGTTATTTTTTCGCAAGGATTTAAGCACATCTTGTAGATTATGTTCTATAATTCTTTTTTTTAACTTTATATCAAAAAGTATTGGGTTCTTAGAATTTGGAAACTTTAGAGCTTTTAAATTTAATTTGTACAAAGAAGTTAAAGAGTAATATATCGCCTTTATTTTTGTTACGTCATTTTCAGAATGTGAACTTAAATCAATTCCAGTATTTTCAATCTCATTTATCAAATCAAATTTTCTTAAAACATCAATAGTATGATTCAATAATTTTTCATCTGTTAAATGTCTCATTATAGAACATACAACTAAAAGCCTATAATGTAAATTAACTTCGTCGCCGTCACCATCGTAAATCTTTTCTTCGTAATCAATGTAATTTTTCAAAACAATAAAAATACCATCAGTTGAATATTTACAAACTGTATCAATATTAATTTGTTCTTTTTTATAATTATTCATCTGATGATTTTATATTTTGTGATTTGTCAATAGCTAATTAACCGACTGATTAAGATTATTTATTAAGTTTTCCTCTCTAAATAGTTTGATTAATTTCTTCCTAGCACTATCAGTATAAACCGTATTATCGAGACAATAAACTTGATCATCCGTTAATCCGAAAATCTCACTATTAACTTTTTTAAATGCTTTTTTTAATTTTTTCCATTGTTCAACATTGTTTACTGTGTTTAAATACTCTTTTTGAATTTGGTTTAGATTTCTCAAGGTTTTGTGTTTTAAGGTTATTTATTATTATTATTATTGTTATTTTTTTTTTTGGCTGCTTTATTCGATCTATATTCTCTTCTGTCTTGTATCGTTTGTTTTATCTTAGAAAGTTTCTTCGGTTTCGTTTCCGGAGTTACAATTAACTGCATCAATTCAATTTAGGCCAAAATTGATTTAAGAAGTTGTACTTGTTGTTCATTAAGTTTAACTGTATATTCCATGCTGTTTTTGCTTTATAAATTATTTATAGAGTAATATTCAGGGGAGAGGTTATCTATCATTTTACGCACTTCTTTTAGCAAATAGAAACGTAAAATTAAAGATAGGGTGGGTCTAGATTTTGATTTCGATTCCGAAATGTTTTTAAACTTTGCCCTGTTGCTATCAGGTTGCCCCAATAGCTACCTTAAATCTACTATTCAAATCTAATCAATTTGTATCGTTTGACAATCAAAGTAAAAACACATAGATTATTTAAATTTAATTATAGGTTATCAGCAACTTGTTTTACTGTTACACAATACTTTTATTGTTTTATCAATTTGTTGTTGTCCAAGGTTCTGTTATTACTTTTACTTTATTTTTTCTTTATCAATGATTTTACAAAAGATTGTATTTTCTATATTCTAAAAATAATTAGTTAATTCCAATGCCAAATCTTTGTTGGATTTCCCCAAATATTGGCGGAACATAACCTCTGTAGAATGTCCAGTTACATAAATTAAATAGGCAGTTGGAATAGTTCCGTAAAAGTTTGAAGCAAAGGATCTGCGTCCAATATGACTGCTGACTAAATCGCATTTTCTGTACTCTTTGGTTACTTTTCTATAAATTTTGGGTTCGTTTTCGTCGTCGTTTTCAACTTCAATTTTTTTACTTCCAATGACGGTTTGAGTAATTTCAGCAAGTTCACAAACTACTTTGATGTAGTCATTATACTTTTGGTCTGAAATAGCATAAGGGAAGTCGCCGTTTCTCCTGGCGAGTATCTCGATAACTTTAGGGTGTAATGGTAATGTCATAATCTTACCAGTTTTCTTTTGTGTAAATTCAATCAAACTTTTGCCGTTTTCAATTCGTATCATTTCTTTCGTAAACCTCATAAAATCTGAAATTCTTTGGGCAGTAAAACAAGAGATGATTAACCAATCTTTTGCGTTTTCTAAACTCTCTGTTAATTTGTCTTTGTCAATATTTTCAATTTCCTTGATTTCATCAAAGGTTAAGAAGATATTAGTAGCTTTTTCCCGTGGAAAACTCAACTTATCTAGCTCCAAACTTGTTTCTATTCCTTTACTTCGTGCATCAAGGCAAATGGTTTTAACCTCAGCGAAATCTCTTTGTATAGTTATTCTACTGTATTTTTCTCTTTCGCAATAATCCGAAAATTCAAGTTTAAATCTTTTGTTTACGTTTTTTATTAAAATCGGCGCATTCCTATTAATTTGGAAACGCTCCAACTTCTTTTTAAGCACATTAATCTTTCTAATCAAAACAACACTAGGATAGTTTTCTTTATATTTAATATAGTAGTCTATGTACTCGATAAGGTTATTAGGAATTACCTCTATCGGGTTTTTAATTTGAGGATTGTAATAATTATTAATTTCAGTTTGTAACCAATCTTTTGTTATCGCCTCCGGAGTTGTTGTATGGAAACAGTCAATAATAAAATTGTCAAGAGCATTACACAAATTATTTACACGTGTCTGCTCATTGCTTATATCTACATTACCCTTGCTTTTTATTTTACGTTGCTTTGACCAAAAGTCCTTTGTAACTTCAATTTGAGCTTTTGCAGTCCAAATGTAGTTTGTTGCTTTGTCATCTGTTTTATGCGTATGCTGGAGCCTAACTTCAAGTTTTGCTTTGCTTCTAACTGAACGATATAAAAAATGTACGGTTGCCATTTGAATTGCATTAAAATTTCATAATACAATAATACATAAATTTGTATTATAAAATGTAATTATAAGTAATTACTTGTAATTAAATGTAATTATTAAAATATCAAATAATCTTCTTATGTCCTATATTTATTAGTAAATTTGTAATAAATACTCTCTTAAAAGATAACAGTAACATTACATAAAAGTATTCCCACCGTGGTCACTTTTTAAAAACAATTATAAATCCTAATTACTTATTTTATAAGTTATTAGGATTTTTTTTTAATTTTAAATCTTTATTATTTCTGTATTCTAACTATTCAGCTCCCTTAATGATACCTTTTTTTAGTAAAATAATGGGATCAAGTCCAAAACCTGTGGAGCAATAAAAATTATGCGTAAATACTAGTTAGTATTAAAAGGAAAACGCAACGTCTCTAACGCCTCTAAATTACGCTCTAAAAGCTAAATCGTATACTTTTTCAATATTCTAAGGATGGCGTTTTTAAAACATTTGGTTTAGACAGAATTTCAGATTTAGATATCACGCATAAAAAATTTGAATATCCTAATGACTTCAATCCGGAAGAAAAATTTCAATATTCATTTGGCATCATCACTGATGGAACAAAACCGGTAAAAACTAAGCTTTGGCTATCACACGTTCAAGCCGATCACATAAAATCCATACAATTACACCATTCTCAAAAAATAGTGTCTGAAAACGAAAAAGAATGCGTCATTGAATTATTTATGAGTCCAACCTACGATTTATTATGAAATTGCTCTCCATTGGTCAGGAAGTAAAAGTTCTGGAACCTGAGAGCCTAAAAAACAAGATGATTAAAATGCTGGAAGCAACTTTGAAACATTATACAAACAAATAAAGAAGCTACGTTTATTTAGAATTTAATAGTCCATTCTATTTAATATTCTCAAATCATCTAAAATGGTTCGGAAATTATTCCATCAAGGTCACGAATAATACAAAAGCGTCAAAGTGGCAATTAATTTTATGCCATTTAAGAAGTAAAAAAACAACCTTTCAAATCATTTTAAAGAGTCACGCCGAGTCTAAATAAAAAGAACAATACTATTAGAACTCCCACCGATAAACTCGCTGTAGTAATAAACAAAGCCCCTAGATAGAAAAATAACGCATTATTTTTATTTTCATTTCTCATTTGTTTGTGTTTTTAGTTTCTTACTCAATAAACTATTCGTTTCTGTATTAAATCCTTTAAATTCCATGTAGTAAGTATTTTTTATTCCAAAGTAACCAGTATTAAATCATTTTCACAATACCAACTTTTAGTGATATTTACTTATTTCCTTCTAAATATTTCACAAAACTAAATATTAGAAATAAGAATAAATTGAGGTTTCCCTCATTTACAGAAATTTTATTTACCACAACCCCATAATTTTCATCTACTGATTCATAGGAGCTGTCCTGTGTATTTACAAATTAGCTCTTTGGAATTCCTTTTCAATTACTTAAAAAAAGCTTAATCAAACAATTATCGGCTTGAAACACACAATCCAAAAAATATCGACAATAGCATATAAAAAAAGCGTCTCGACAAACTGCCGAGACGCTTATAAATAAAGCACGTTATTCTATTTTCTAAACATTTCTTGTAATGGCTTGAGTTGTTCTAAATCAACATTTGATTTTTGCAACACGCTTATCATGGTTATGATATTCGTAAGATTCATATCTTTTCCTAAAACACGAACAATGGCAAAACCAGTTTCTTTTTTATTGGCAAAAAAAACAAATTCTTCGATGTGCTCATCTGAACCGACACAGCTTACAGATGCACCTTCTTTTCCAGAACCAAATTTCATCAGCTGCTGGTACTTTTTATCCTTTAGAATCAAATTGACTTTAGCGCGTTCTATTTCAAATTGAACCTTGTTAGTATCATTCAGTTTAAAAGCCAGAACATTCATCTTATCAAAAGATTGCAAAGCTGCTTTTTGTTCCAATGTCAATTTTGTTTGATCCACATTCAATATATCCGGAGAAACATCTAAAGCCACAAAGTTTTTGTTTTCTGTATTTTCAACAAAGTACTTCTGCAATGTTGGTTCTGAATTGCAACTGAATAAAAACAAGCTAAAAAGCAGTGCAATATTATAAACAGGTTTCATTTTATTTTTTACCTTTTGTTGCTCTCTTCAAATCGTCACCTCCAGGAATCCTCATTTTGTCCGTAAGAATTGAAATCTCACTCAAATCAAAATCCCCGGTTAAGGACATCAAAACCGTATCGTCATTTTTAGCTCCTTCAATAAACATCAGCAACTCTCTAATTTGAGAATCTTTAGCCCCTGATTTCACTAAAATTTTAATATTTTTTCCGCTGTCATTTACACGCATCAATTCTTCGAGACCTGCTGTTTTGATGTATTTATCTGCGGCAACTTTCATTTCGCCTTCTGCTCTGGCACTTTTAGTAGTAAACACTTTTAAATTCTCTAATTTTTTTATCAAACTCAGATATTGCTGTGTTTCTCTATCGGAAGCATCCACTTTTACTTTACTCATCAAGTCAAACATTTTTTTGTTTACAATGATTGAAGTAACATCATCTTGTCCGTCGAATTTATCGAAGGCCGCTTGCGCAAAAAATGGACTTGAAACTAATACTGCTGCTAATGTTATTAAAAAATTCTTCATTTTTTTTATATTTATTATTGTTTAAAAATTAATTCTTTTGAATCTTGGTATTCTTTAATGTAATATACACTTTCTATGCCAACGTTTACATGATTCGATAATAATGCCAATGCTTTTTGAGTTGCTGCCAGAGCAACTTCAGGATCATTATACGTTCCCAAATCCTGCTTCTCATTTCCATTGTCATGATTATAAAACACATAGATCCAAATTCCTAGCAAAACGACTACCGAAGCCGCAATAGACAACCAGGCTACGTAACGTTTCCTAGATTGTAGTGGAATTTCTTGATTCAACATTTGCCCCTTTGCCTGCAGAAAATAACTAAACATGGGCTTGTATTTTTCTAAATGCTGCGCAACATCCAGCGAAGAAAAATAATTACGTAATTCATTTTCTTCAGCAATACTGGTTACTCCCTCAAAGTATTTTTCTAAAAGTATTTCTATTTTATTAAATTCCATAGCTGTGTATTTTTGTCATGCTCTCTCTTATCGTTTTCCTGGCTCTTGAAAGCGCTACTCGAATGGCAGTTTCATTCATATCTGTTATTTCCGCGATTACTGCAAATTCATATTGTTCTATGTCCCGCATTTGTATTAACAATTGTTGTTGTTCCGGCAACTGGTTTATTATTTTTTCAACCCAGTTCAAACTATCAATGTCTTCTACTTTTTTATCTAAACTTGGCTGGTTATCGGTAAAATTATTGTGAACGATTTTAATATTTCCCGCTCTTTTGGATTTCAATTGATCCAAACAATAATTTTTTGTCATTGTCATTACAAAAGCTTCGACATTATTAAAGCCATCTAAATTTTTATTTTTACGCCATAATTTAACCCAAACTTCCTGAGTCGCGTCTTCAGCCTCTTCAGTACTTATGAGCAGTCGCTTAGCCAGCCGAAAGACTTTGTCTTTGAAAGGTGAGATTAGCTGCACAAACTCATTTTGGTTCATAAAGAGTATTTATTGGTTCGGTTATACGATCAAGACGATTCATGTTTCTTTTTGTTACAAAAAAACATAAAATAAAAACTAAAGTTAGTATTTTTACGTTTATAATAGATATTGCATCCCAAAACATGAAAAAAACATTCCTACTTTCGCTATTACTGCTATCTGTTTTTACTTTCCAAAGTTGTCAAGATAATGACGATATAGCTGCACCTGTAAACTTAGATATTCAGGATTTTATCTGGAAAGGATTAAATCAATATTATTTATGGCAAGCTGACGTACCCAACTTAGCAGATGACCGATTTGCAAATCAAATAGAATTAAATGCTTTTTTGAAAGGATATCCAGTTCCTGAAAATTTATTTGACGCCTTGAGAGTCGACAAGACCATTGATCGATTTAGTTGGATCGTAGATGACTATTTAGAACTCGAAGGAGTACTTCAAGGGACCACAAAAAATGATGGTCTTGATTTTGGTTTAAGTTATAAACCAGGAAGCACTACCGAAATATTTGGATATGTTCGTTATATTATTGCAAATTCAGATGCTTCTACAAAAAACATCAAGCGCGGCGATTTTTTTACAGCAATAAATGGCACACAACTTACCATAAGCAATTACAAAGCATTATTAGCAGCTGATAGTTACACATTAAATATGGCGGATTACAATGGCACTACAGTTGTCTCCAATGGAAAATCGGTGGCATTGACAAAAACAGTCTTAGCCGAAAATCCAATTTTAATCAATAAAGTAATAACTTCGGGTTCACATAAAATAGGCTATTTAATGTACAATGGTTTTTATGCTGATTATGATATGCAATTGAATGATACTTTTGCTTCGCTAAAATCACAAGGAATAACTGATTTGGTTTTAGACCTACGTTATAATGGCGGTGGTTCTATTCTTACAGCAACACGATTAGCAAGTATGATAACGGGACAATTTACGGGGCAGGTATTCGCAAAACAACAATGGAATGCCAAAATCAATAGCTATTTTGAAACGAATAGTCCTGAATCTTTAAAAAACAACTTCACTGACAAAATTGGGACGGCAACCATCAATAGTTTAAAATTGACTAAAGTTTATATATTGACTACTCATAGTACTGCATCAGCAAGTGAATTGGTAATTAATGGATTGAAGCCTCACATTACTGTTGTACAAATTGGCGATGTGACAACCGGAAAAAATGTTGGATCTGTTACCTTATATGATTCCCCTACTTTTGGCAAAGAAAACAGAAACCCTAATCACAGATATGCGATGCAGCCAATTGTATTAAAAATAGTAAATTCAGTTGGTTTTGGTGATTACTTTAATGGATTACAACCGGATTACTTGTTAAAGGAAACCGTTACTACTTATGGGGTTCTTGGAGACACTTCAGAACCATTATTAAGTACCGCTATCGGAAAAATCACCGGAACAACTAAAATGCTTAAACAAAATCCAGAGAAAAGCTTTGAATATTTTAAAGACGCTAAATCTATAAATGGATTGCAAAACCAAATGTATATTGAGAAAGCACCCGAAGGTCTTTTAAAAGCTTTGAAATAAATAAAAAAGCTAAATATAATAAAACGATTTTTTTTAAGTTATTATCTAATAATCAGTATTTTAAATGGAGAAAAAAACATGAAAAAAACATCTAAAGCATTCTTGTTCTTAATCCCGATTTTTTCTCTTACTTTTATTAGTTCTAAATCATTAGAGCCAAAAAAAATAAATATCGTTATTGATGCAAGTCATGGCGGAAATGATTACGGAGTCATCTCTAATTCTATTACCGAAAAGAAAATTGTAGAACAGGTCACTAACAAAATTAAGTCTTTAAATAGCAATGTTGTAATTCATCTTACAAGATCAGATGATACCTTCTTATCTTATGAAGAAAGAACTGATTTTATTAACAAAATCAAACCTGATTTGGTTTTATCGCTACATGTAAATTCAAGTTTAAATAATAAAACATCCGGCTTAGAATTTTATGTAGCAAAAGAAACTGAGTTCTTTGAAAAATCAAATGAAATTGCCACAAGACTGCATGACAAATTTTCAAAGGATACAAATTTGAAAATAGCAGGTATAAAAACAGGTCCTTTCTACATTCTTAAAAGATCAGATGTACCGGCAGTAATTGTAGAACTTGGTTATTTAACCAATGAAAATGATAAAAAAAACTTGATTAACGATAAAGAGCAAAGCAAAATTGCTAAATCTATTTCAGAATTTATTTCAGAAATGAAATAAAAACAAAAAACCCGTTCCAAATTAAGGAACGGGAATTAAGACTAAAATAATTTTTATTTATTTTTTAGAATAAGAAATTCAAACCTATTTTAAAATTTCTTCCTCTAGTGCTAAATCCTCTGCTTTCAACAAAATCTTTATCAAGAATATTATCAACTGCACCAAAAAAATTCAATCTATTTTTGATTAATTCATAACGAACATTAGCATTTACTAATTGATAGTCTTTCAAAATTTCGGAGTTTAAAACAGCGTCATATGTTGGAGCTGGATAAGTGGTATACTCTAAATATCTATCTGAAACAAACTGATACGCCAGATTAAAGGCAAGACGTGCTGTTGCTTGCACATCCACAGAAGCATTTACTTTATGTTTTGGGTTTAGAATACGAGATTGTCTTTCTAATTCGGTATAAGTATAATTAGCATTGAATTTTACTTTATCATTAAAAGCATACGAAATCATTGTCTCAAGACCTTTGGCTTTGTTTTTACCATTGACATTGAAGTATTTATAAGTCATCAAATCAAAACCTATTGCATCTTCCTCTTCTCTTTGAAAAGCAACTGCATTCAAAACAACTTTTTTGTTTAGCAAGCTTACTTCAAAACCAGCTTCCGCAGTGGCATCTTTTTCAGGAGCTAAATTCAAATCACCATACGGAGAGTACAATTGGTACAAACTTGGAGCAACAAATGCTGTACTATAAGAAGCCAAAACTTTTAGTGATTCTGAAAAGCTATAGGATGGATTAATATTATAAACTAAATTATTACCATATTTACTATGCATATTATAACGTGCTCCTGCATTTAAGTTTAATCCAAAGTCAGAATTATAAACTGCAGTAACATAAGGATCAATCATATTGAATTTGGCTACTTCATTAGTAATAACATCATATTCGCTTATGTTTGACATTTCGTGGAACTGAAATTGTGTACCTGTCACTACAAATAACTGAGATGAAATTTCATATTTATTGAAGGCATCAACATTGACACTTCTAGACTTCGCTAGGAATAAAGATCCATAGCTAAAGATATCACGATTAATTATGTTTGCACTCGTATTAATTACCAATTCTCCTTTATTGTATTTGTATTTTGGTGTAAAACCAACTCTAAACTGCTCTGAAAGACTGAAATTTTTAAGATCATCTGCAAACGAGCCTGCATCAAATTTATTTTTCATTCGATCATAATTAGCAAAGAAATCAAATGATAATTTTTTGTTTGGGGTAAAGCCAATTTTCACAAGAGAATTTACTCTTGAAAAATTATCGTTTTCAAATTTAGTATTTGAATTTAATGGTTTTGCTTCTGATATCCCAGTTGTTTCTGTACTATTCAAAGAGGCAAAATAATTTATTTTTTCAAAACCACCGTTTACAGCAAATCCCTGATTGTAATCTTGCACACTATAATTTGCTTTTTTAGCAACTGTTTGCGTGCCAATATTCATATATGCATTACCTGCAATAGCTTTCTTGCCTGCTTTTTTTAATGTAATATTAATCACACCAGTCGCTGCTCCAGAACCGTATAAAGTACTTGAAGCGCCTTTCAAAATCTCGATACTTTCAATTTGCTCTACTGGAAGCAATCTCAAATCATACGATAAGCTAATTCCAGAAGCATCTGTTACTGGAACGCCATCAATCAAGATTAGAATCTGATGACTTCTTCCTCCACGAATGTAAAGCCCTAAATCTTTACCATTACGACTCTGATTCCCATTAATTTCAACACCTGCAACCGTACTTAAAATTGAAGCTACTGATTGTCCTGCTTTTTTCTTCAAATCTTCAGCAGTAATTTTGACAATCACTTTTCCTGATTTTTCTTTTGACAATGCAAATTTCGAATCGGAAACAACTACCTCATCAAGTTGTTTTGATTCTTGGTTTTGTGCATACGTGTTCATTGCAAATAACAATGCAACCGCACTAAAGCGAATGAATTTTTTGTTCATTTTAAAAATGTAAAAATTTAATAAATTGGGAGAAAAGCACAGAATGACCCATACCCAAACCTTTTTTCCCGAAAGTTTGATACTCGATGTAATAGGCAGGTCTCCTGGCTTGCGTTTTGTTGTTTACCTTCCCAAGAAACTAAAATAAATTCAGCTAACTCAGTGGTTTTGTAGATAACAACAAGCTTTATAGCTTACAGTTGCGGGTACAGCGCTAGATTTTTGAATTTTGAATTTTGAATAATGAATTCAGATTTTAACTCTGAAATCAAAAATCGTTAATCATCAATCTTCAATCACTCTCTTCCCTTTTAATGTGGTTTGAAAAAACAAACCTCAACCTCAATACGGTGGCAAATATAATGTTAAAATTACTGAAAAATCAATTTTACAATGCTTTTCGAAGTAAACTTTAAATAAAAAACAGAAATTCAACCACTTAACAACTTTTATTACAAGATTTTATTCTATTTCAATTTTAATTACAGATCCAAAATCTACTTTATTCTGAAAAGCGTCTTTAAGAGATAAATCCGAAATTTTACATAAAAAACTTCGTATCACTCCTGCATGTGCCACAATAATTACTGGTTTTGAATTGGTTGTCTGAAGTTCATTATTTATAAAATCAATTACCCGATCATGCAAATCAATAAATGATTCTCCATTGGGTACGCGCACATTTACAAAATCAGTCATCCAAGGTGTAAAATCATCCGGTGAAATTGCATCCCAATTTTTCATTTCCCAATCGCCAAAATTCATTTCCATTAAACGGGAATCTTCATTTACAGCAGTAATTTCTGAATTGGCTCTGATATAATTTGCCAAAAGTACACAGCGAACTAAAGGACTCGAATATAATATTGCATCTTGGGGCAATTGATTCAGAACAGACTGAAAAACAACCTTGTAAGGCTCCATGATTTTAACATCGGATTGTCCGTAACAAATTCCTTTTTCGCAAACCGTTTCTGTGTGACGTACTAAATAAACTTCCATAATGCAATAACTGAGATATAAAAAACCACTTCACAAACCTGTTGGGTTGCGCCCAAACAATCCCCG
The DNA here is from genome assembly GCF_048158655.1 of Flavobacterium algoriphilum. Taxonomy (NCBI): domain Bacteria; kingdom Pseudomonadati; phylum Bacteroidota; class Flavobacteriia; order Flavobacteriales; family Flavobacteriaceae; genus Flavobacterium; species Flavobacterium algoriphilum. The sequence goes on along the minus strand of NZ_JBLNKY010000002.1, from coordinate 439,825 downwards.
GTATACCCGTCAATCCATTTCTGAAAATAACGCGCCAAAAAAAATCGGGTCAGAAAAACAGGGATTAAAACCAACAGCATTTGCCACTCAAAACAGGATAAAATAACTAATGGAAATAATCCAAAAAAGAAAGCTCCTACCACTTCTCTCCATGAATAACTTTGCGCGATTGGTTTGCTTTTACTTGAAGCATCCTCACGAGAATATTGACGTGTAAAAACAATTGATATCGCCGCTAATCGACTGATGGAATGCGCCGAAACAAGGAGTAATAAAATTATACATTGTGGATTATAAATTATGAATTTAGGATTATCCGAGACATCAATTAATTGAGTCAACCCTTGAAATTTAAGCACTAACAACAGCACTAAACCAATTGCTCCATAAGCACCAATGGCGCTGTCTTTCATAATTATCAGGATTTTTTCTTTGGTCCAACCACCACCAAAACCATCGCAAACATCAGCAAAACCATCTTCATGAAAAGCTCCTGTCACTAAAACCGAAGCAATCATAGAGAAGATTACCGCAATTTCAGGAGTGACTAAATAATTAAAAACGCAATATACACCAAAAGCCACGCTACCCACAATCCAACCAATTAGTGGAAAATAACGAGACGCTTTATTTAAATAATCCGGATTATGATCGATGGTTGCAGGACACGGAATCCTAGTGTAAAACATTAATGCAGTAAAAAATATATGGAGTTCTTTTTTCATTTTTGGAATTATTTTTTGATTTTATTTCTCACGTAGAGAAGCACTGCAGTGCGTCTCTACAATCTTACGCCTCAATCGTTAATCGACCGCTAACCCCCGCTGATTCAAAACTGGCCATCTCATTCAAGAATGCCACAGCCGATTGGATAATAGGAAATGCGACAGAGCAACCCGTACCTTCTCCCAATCGCAAATCAAGTTGCAACAGGGAACGAACTCCTAAGTAATCTAATATTTTTTGGTGTCCTTGCTCCGCGGAAGAATGGCAAAAAATAGCATTTTTAATAATGGATGGATTCTTTTTAAAGGCAATTAAAAAAGCAACACTACAGATAAAGCCATCAACAAGAATCAACATATTGGCTTCTTTTGCCTGAAGCATTCCACCTACCATTTGCATGATTTCAAATCCTCCAAAATAAGCTAACTTACTATCTAAATCCTCTGAACCATTGTAATTAGCAAGGCATTTTTTAAGAATATCTATTTTTCGAATCAACTTTTCCTCATTTACTCCAGTGCCGTTTCCCACGCAATCTTGAATAGGCAATTCTAAAATAATGCTCATTAAGACCGAAGCTGTAGCTGTGTTGCCAATGCCCATTTCTCCAAAACCAATGCAATTACTCCCTGCTTTTGCAATAGCGGCAACAATTTCGCTTCCTTTAATAAAACACAAATCAACTTCTGTTTTACTCATTGCTGGTCCTTGTAAAAAAGAGTGCGTTCCCTTCCCTATTTTAGCCGAAATCAAATTCGTATTCACAGGGAAATCATAATTAACACCTGCATCCACTATAGCTAATTCAATCTTATTTTGTTTACAAAACACGTTGATTGCTGCTCCTCCTATCAAAAAATTATTCACCATTTGTCTCGTTACATCTTGCGGATAAGCACTTACTCCATGATTTGCAATTCCGTGATCCGCAGCAAAAACAACCAGATTAGGTTTTATAATTTTAGGTTCTAAAGTTTGAAACACCATCCCTATTTGTTTGGCAAGCTCTTCTAAAATTCCTAATGAACCCGTTGGTTTGGTTTTTTGGTCTATTTTATGTTGTAACGCATTTGCAAAAGCAACAGAATCCATTTCCTTTTTAGTATCAGAAAACACTTTGCCCACTTTATTATCATGCAAAACAGTGATTTCCTCAATTAATGGAATTTCTTGTTTTTGTTTCCAATTCAGTTGCTGCAACATGGGTTGATTATTATAATCAGTAGCTGGTTTTCCTACGCAAAAATAGCCCAAAGGCTCCATGTTTTCGGGTAACCCCAATAACTCCTTGAACTTATAATAATTCAATATGGAAACCCATCCCATAGAATAGCCTTGCTCTGTTAGAGAAAGCCAAATATTTTGCGCTGCACAAACAGAACTGAACTTTACCGCTTCGTTACTCCCGACGGTTCCAATCGTAAAATTATTTAAAACCGAACGATCATAACAAATGACTAATCCAAGTGGCGCTTCTTCTATTGCTTCTAACTTTAGGGCTTTGTATGCTAGTTTTTGTTGTTCGTCATCTGTAAGCGAAACTGCTTTTTCATCATAATCTAAAAACAAATCTTTAATGGCTTTTTTTATTTCAGTCGACCTGATCAGATAATATTTTGTAGCATCAGTCAAACCCACTGAAGGCGCCCAATGTCCTGCTTGCAGTGCTTTTTCAAGAACAGCATCAGGCACTTCGTCATTAGTAAAATGACGGGTGTCACGACGGGATTTTAAAATTTCATCTAAATAAGTCATGTTAAAATGATTTGTTTTGGTGATACAGCAATCGCAATTAATTTAAACCATATAAGGAAGATAAGTCCATTTAAGTTAAGTTTCAATGTCAAAATTTTACGCTTTAGTAGGTTTACTAGACAATAACTACTTTGATCTTTTATGCCCTTATATTCCTTATATGGTTTCACTTTTTTCGTTTTCTTTTGTTGTAAATTACGTTCCAACTAATCGTATATAATTGTTTTTATGCTTCTTCCAAACAATAAAGCAATAATTTTCATAGGTAATTCTAGTGAATTCAGGCAATTCAATCGCTCCCGAAAACAACGGGCAATTAAGTACCAAAGTATGAAATTCCCCATTTTCACCACAAGGATCTATTCCTTCTTCATGTAATTCTTGAGCTAATTCTTTGGTCAAAATTTTACCCAGATAATTTTCTCCCATCATGGTATTACAAGAAACAATCATCGCTACAATTCCGTTTTTAAGCATTTGGTTAACCAAAACGATTCGGTCTTGTTGCCACAAAGGCAAAATTGCTTTTAGCGAAGCTGCGGCACATACTTTATCTTCCCAATCTTTATGCGGTTGCAAATCAATATCACCAAAAACGGCTGCTTCTAAATCATATTTGGCTTTTAGCCTTTTCAAAACTGCAACAAACTTGGCTTCATAATCACCCCAAGTTGCGGGAATTCCTTCCAGAGGCAGTCCCATTTTTTGGGCTTGCTGATTCAATATAGACAAGGGCAATCCATGAGAACGCGACACTTTCCCATTTTCATTCATCATATTGAGTAATACTTTTGGAATAAATCCTTGCCGAATTGCTTGCATCATTGCATAACAACTGTCTTTTCCACCACTCCAAGAAGTTACAAAATTCATATGTAGTTATTTATTGATTTTTAATTGAATATGTAATACGCTATGAGACAATACTTTCTTTGAATTCAATATTGTAAAATCATAGCTATTTCATTTTTTCTCTTTTATAGTTACGGGAATTCCAGAAACCATAAGCACAACGGTATCGGCCTTTTTAGCAATGTATTGATTCATCCAACCTTGAAGTTCGGTGAATTTTCTACCAATATGATTTTCAGCATGAACGCCCATTCCTATTTCGTTGGTTACAATAATTATAGTTGCATTTTCTTGATTGGCAATAGCATCAAATTCGGCTTTAGCTTGTTCTAAACACAAGGGAACAGCATTTTTAGTATCCACAAAAAAGTTCGTTAACCAAAGCGTAACGCAATCGACGATAGCTACTTTCCCCGAAAAATCAATTTCGCTCAAGTGCTTTTCTTTTTCGACATTAATCCATCGTTCGTCCCGATCTTTTTGATGGCGATCGATTCTCTTTTGGAAATCATCATCCCATTTTCTGGCTGTAGCCACATACATTGGTTGGTCCGACAATCCTTTTGCTAAATTCTCGGCATAATTACTTTTACCGGAGCGTTCGCCGCCAGTGATTAAATATATCATTCTAATTGTAAATTATTAATTGTAAATTGTAATACCTTCTTTTATGCTAATTGAACAACTTATTTCTTGACATCAACTTTCCTTGAAATACGTTTTAATATTGATATTGCATCGTTATTTATATTTTCATATTCTTTTTCAAATCAAAACTCTTAGTCTTAACAATATTATCTTTCATCATTTATAATTCATAATTATTTATACGGACAATGTCGACATCCATTGGTACAACAATGTCCTCTTTTTAGATGAAACCAAGCTTTAAAAACATAGTTCCCATTTTCTAAATAATAATCGATTTCTTCTATGAGATTCGTCGTTTTTGGTAAATCTTTGGCTTTGTTATCCGTTGCAGTTTCAGAAGATACTGTTGCAACATATTCGTCAATTTTAGCGGAGCAAGCAGTTGTAAAACAATTGGAACACAAGCAATTCAACACTTCGGAGGGAGTGAAAATGGGCGGAAAATCGTTGCACCAGCATTTACTTCCTTCTGGAGTGTACCCACAATTAAAAGGAGTTCCACAAGTAGAACAGTTTTTGACTTTAATGCTATTCATTTCGTAAAGATAGTATTTGTTGAATTTTTTACTGCTAAAAATAAACAAGAAATTTTATAAATTTGGTATACCTTTGTTGCTATCGAAAAATAAAACATGAAATTCACCTTTAAATTAATCCTTTTTGTTTTCTCTTTTTCCACTTTCGTTGGATGTAAAAAAAGCGAAAACGGGAACGTAAAAGAAAGTACAAATTCAAAAAACACGATCGAATATGCCTCGGGACTTTCTATTAATACCTACGAAGGATATTCAATAGTTACAGTTTCAAATCCTTGGCCTGAAGCCAATAAAAACTTCACGTATATATTAAAAGAAAAAAACGGCAGCATTCCTGATAGCCTACAAAAATACACCACAATTTCAGTGCCTTTAGAATCAATCGTCGTTACCTCAACGACCAACATCCCTTTTTTGGAAATGCTGGGAGTTGAAAAATCACTGGTAGGTTTCCCGCATACCGATTATGTTTCCTCTGAAAAAACCAGAAAACTAATTGACGCCCGTGCTATTAAAAACATAGGACAAAACGAAAAATTAAACATGGAGCAGCTCATTGAATTGGCGCCTAATTTAATCGTAACCTTTGGAGTTGACAACAACAATCCAATGATTGATAATTTACAAAAAAGTGGTCTTAAAGTACTCATTCAAGCGGACTGGATGGAACAAACACCGTTAGGAAAAGCAGAATGGATTAAGCTTTACGGTGCATTATTTCGCAAAGAAAAAGAAGCCAAAACGCTTTTTGATGAGATCGTTAAAAATTACAATGATGCGATACAATTGGTAGCAACCAAAAAACCAACAGCAACAGTTCTTTACGGATCTATGTACCAAGACACATGGTATATAGCAAGAGGAAACAGCTGGGTAGCCCAATTTATGAAAGATGCCAAAGCAAATTATTTGTGGGCAAATGTTGAAGGAACAGGAAGTCTTAGTTTGCCTTTTGAAAAAATATTAGAGAAAGCAAAAACAGCGCACTATTGGATTGCAACAGGTTCATTTAAAAGTAGTGCTGAATTCGAAAATAGTAATCCGCATTACAGTCAGTTTGACGCTTCAAAATCTAAAAATGTGTATACTTTTGAAAGTAAATTAGGTGCAACAGGAGGAACCATTTATTATGAATTAGCTCCAAGCCGACCGGATTTGGTATTGAAAGATTTTATCAAAATCTTTCATCCTGAATTGCTTCCAAATTATACGTTTACTTTTGCTCAAAAACTAAATTAAATTGGCAAATCAAAAACGAAATACGATACTATTTTTCTTGCTTATTTTTGGGCTTGTGCTATTGTTTTTTACAAACATTAGTTTTGGTTCTATAACAATCCCTTTTAGAGAAATTTTTACTAGTTTGACTGGTGGTCAAGCGAGCAAGTCTACTTGGGAATATATCATCATCAATTATCGGTTACCCAAGGCCATTACTGCAATACTTGTTGGAATGGGCTTATCCATAAGTGGTTTGCTGATGCAAACTTTATTTCGAAATCCATTGGCAGGACCTTATGTTTTAGGGCTGAGTTCCGGTGCCAGTTTAGGTGTCGCTTTTGTACTATTAGGCGCGGGCTTACTTCCACCTTTTTTAAGTACTATTTTGTTATCCTCGTATGGAGTGGTTTTAGCCTCAACTATAGGAAGTTCTGTTGTATTACTCGCCGTTTTGATGGTTTCCCAAAGGCTACGTGATACCATGGCCATCTTAATTGTGGGATTGATGTTTGGCAGTTTTACCAGCGCAATAGTAGGTGTTCTTACGTATTTTAGTTCCGCTGAACAATTGCAAAAATTCACGTTTTGGTCCATGGGAAACTTAGGCAATTTGTCTTGGTCTTCTATAGTAGTTCTAACCGTTTGTGTGGGGATTGGTTTGTTATTAAGTCTGTTTAGCATCAAGCCACTTAATGCATTACTATTAGGTGAAAATTACGCTCGCAGTTTAGGTTTGAATTTCAAAAAAACACGATTAATTATTATTTTTGCAACAAGTATTTTAGCAGGAAGTATCACAGCATATGCAGGTCCAATTGCCTTTATAGGACTGGCAGTTCCTCACATAGCAAAATTAGTATTTCAAACCAGTAACCATTCGGTTTTATATTGGAGTACGCTACTTTTAGGTGCTTCAATTATGCTTGTTTGTGATGTAATTTCAGAATTGCCCGGATTAGAAATCACTTTGCCAATCAATGCGGTGACTTCAATAATTGGTGCTCCTGTAGTAATTTGGTTGTTGGTTAGTAAACGAAAAATGATTGCCTAATGGAAAATAAAATCATCTTGCAAGCGTCTCAAATCAGCATTGGCTATTCTCATAAAAAAGAGAAAACCGTAGTAGCTTCGAATATTTCTATTGCTTTAAAAAAAGGAAAACTGATTGCTTTAATTGGTGCTAATGGCATAGGAAAATCAACACTTTTAAAAACAATAACGGGAATCCAGAAACCGCTTTCCGGTACTGTTTTCTTGAATGAAAGGAAAATTACTGATTACGAACCTTTGGACTTGGCCCAAAACTTAAGTATCGTTTTAACCGAAAAATTGCCTCCCAGTAATTTAACTGTTTTCGAACTCATTGCTTTAGGAAGACAACCCTACACTAATTGGATGGGAACTTTATCTGATATTGATATTGTTAAAGTTAATGAAGCCATGGCATTGACACAAATCAGTCATTTAGCCCCAAAAAAACATTATGAAATTAGTGATGGGCAATTGCAAAAAGTATTAATTGCACGCGCTTTGGCACAAGATACTCCGTTAATTATCTTGGACGAACCGACAACCCATTTGGATTTGTTACACAAGGTGGCTTTATTCAAACTCTTGAAAAAGCTTACTCATGAAACTGGAAAATGCATTTTATTTTCTACTCATGATATTGATATGGCGATACAATTAAGTGACGAAATGATTATTATGACTCCTGAAACAGTGCTTCAAGACGAGCCTTGTAATTTTATTTCAAAAGGAAGTTTCAATACCTTGTTCAAAGACGAGCATATTGTTTTTGATGCTGAAAAGGGAAAATTTTTGATTATTTAAATCATTTTCCTTTCAATAAATTTATACTCACTGTTGCCGTATTGGAATCAGGAAATCTCCTAAAGAAATTAGCATCCGGATACAATCCAGCTTCAGCTGCTATTTTGTGCAAAACGGGAATTTCGACGATGTATTGATCCGAAAAACCATGCGTAGCATCATACGCCGTAGCAGCCGTTTTCCCTAAATTTGCCGCAGTCAAATTTGGAGCAATCGTATGCAATTCAATCATTAACAATCCAAATTTTCGAACGTAAGGCGACCATTTATTCAGATGTTCCAATAGATTATCTTCAACAAGACTATTACTGATACGCTCTCCCCTATGCGCAAATGCTCCTGTAGAATGGCTTACTCTGTTTTTGGTAACGTGTTTTGGCATTTCCCAAATTCGGTTGTGATCCAAGAAGGTTCTCACATTCAGCAAATCTTTCAAATCAATGTTATAATTTTCCAATAAATCATTGGCTAACAAATCGGGTTGCCCAATATCTCCCCAAATTACTTTGGCCCAAATATCGGCTTTGATTAAATTGGCTCGGGTTACTTTCAACGCCGCCTTATTGTAATCGGCACCAACTAGGAATAAAGGATAATCATCAAGCATTTTTCCGCGAAGTGTTTGTCTTTCGATTACAGTATAAATATGTTCTATAAATGCTCCGTTGCCACAACCCATATCCAGAATTCCTTTCGGCTGATCTTCTATTGGTAAATTGAATAATTTGATGATAATGGCATCTACAACTTTAAAATAAGTATCGTGCGCACCTCCGCTTCCCCAAACATTCATTTCTCGGTCCACATGAATTTCATCTTCGCCTTCGGCCACCGTTCGAAGGATATTTGGATTACCAAAAAGCAATTCCTCCATTTTACTAAAAGTAGGTAAATAGGAAACCGTCACTCCATAAGCAGAAGCCCTTTTCGCAAAAAACAATCCTTTTTCCGTAAACTGGTAATTGCCTTTTTTTTGGATAAACCAACCTAAATCAACAAAAAAATCTAGTATGATTTTGAAATTTTTCGGAGATTTATGAAATTCTTCGGGACGAAAAGAAATCTCCATAAAATATTTATGGAACATCCCGCTCATACCCAGTCGTACTAATATTGGCCCCACCAAACAACCTTCAATGTGCGTTAGAATCTGACGTTGAATTTCATTAGTCAGCGTATCATTCAAAAATGAAATTCCATAATCAGTTGCATACAAATCAAAAATTAAACCCAATCGAACAAAAGGAATATCGTCTAATAATCGCGTGCGAAATTGCATCGTGAAATGCAGTAAATCAAGCACATCTTCATATAAATAAAACATTGGAAAAGCAATGGCGCTTTTACCGTTTATGCTAAATTTAATTTGGTCCGTGGCAGTATTGATATGATAATCCAGGAATCCCTGCGAACACAAAACACGCAAGCCCACATTAAGATAACCTTCATTGGCTTTAAAATGTTTTGTGAGTTCCGTAAGTTTGACTTCTTTTTTGTCAAGAATATAAGCCAGCACTCCTTTTTCAAACAAAATATACGCGACCGGAGCGGTAACTAAACCATCCAAATGTTTGAAAATAGTGCTTCTAAGAGTAATTTTATCAATCATAAAAAGTACGTTTTAATGGATAAAAAACACAATTCAATCAATAATGACCTACTCAAATATATGAAATTTCAACCACAATAACGCCTTACTTTTTTACAACTTCTTATTTCTAATTTACAGTTTACTAGCGATTTGTCTCTTTGCTTCGCCAATGACAAACGCGACCGAATTTGCAATGTTAAAACTTCTAATCAGCGATGACATTGGAATTGTCAAATGATTGGGAAATTCGTTTAAGACTCCTTCGCTCAAACCTTTACTTTCTTTCCCAAAAACTAACCAGTCACCATCCTGAAAATCATTCTCGAGATACGATCTTTGTGCATGGGAACTCATCAGGAAAACTCGGGACAAATCAGGAATTTGTGCTTTCCATTCGGCTACGTTTTGATATTCAGCAACATCAAGATGTACCCAATAATCCAAACCGGAACGTTTTAGGTTTTTATCATTAATAACAAATCCAAAAGGATGAATTAAGTGCAATCGGCTTTCGGTACCCACGCACAATCGGCCAATATTTCCGGTATTATTTGGGATTTCAGGTTCTACTAAAACAATGTTTAACATATTATACTTTATTAAAGATTGAAAAATTAAAGGATTGAAAAAATCAGATCAAATCCTTTAATTTTCTATTTGAAAATTTTCTACTTCCAAGACTTCTCCAGCCTGCAAATCATGGAGGTATACGTTTCCTATTCGAACACGAACCAAGCGCAATGTAGGAAAACCAACAGCGGCAGTCATTTTACGGACTTGGCGAAACTTCCCTTCGTTGACTGTAATAGAAGCCCAGGAAGTTGGACCATGACGTTCATCCCGTATTTTTTTTCCTCTAGTTCCAAAGGCCGGAATTTGATGTATTAAAGTCGCTTTACACGGTTTTGTAATGTACTTAGTGCCGTTGAAACCTATTTCAACCCCTTTTTGCAGTTGTTCAATAGCTTCCTGATGAATAACCCCATCCACTTGAACATAATATTCTTTATCAACTTTTTTACTTCTAACAATTTCGCTCATCATTCCATCCGTAGTCAACAACAATAATCCTTCGGAATCTTCGTCAAGACGGCCAATTGCCATCGTTCCTTTGGGGAAATTGTGCAGTTCCCCCAACAGTTTCTTTTTTCGTTTTAATTCGTAAATAAACTGACTCAAATAACCGTAGGGCTTATGAATGATAAAATGGGAATGAGACATTGAATTGTTTTCTATTTTTGGCAAAGATAGTTTTGTTTTAACTGTATTTAAAATAGTATGCCTAACATTTATTGGCATAAACTAAAAGCTATGTTAAATGCTTCTTTTAATCTGCTAAAATGGCGTAATTTTAAACAAATTACCCTTTTTACCTAAAATATAAAAACATGAAAAACAACGATTTAGGTTCAAAAAAAACAAACAATAAACAAAATACGAATGAAGGATTTAGCGGTGAGAACCTAGCCAAAAGTGCAAATCCTGAGGTATCACATCTGAAAGCAGAAGTGGAAACCGACAATCATGGAAATAAAAAAATTGTTCAAAGAGCGCGTAATATAGACGGAACCTTGGAACAGAATGAGGACAATACTCCTAAAAATTTAAGTTCAGATACCGCAAATGTATCTGAAGAACAAGCTAAAAAAATGGTAGAAAACAAAGATCATAACTCGGATATAATTCCAAACCGCTATCCTAATGAACATCCCGATAATAAGGAAGACAGAGGAAATATAAAACTGGATCAATAAGAATTCATTTAATTTTTTAATAAGCCAATAAGTACATCTTTTCTTATTGGCTTATTAATTTCAGAAAACTAAAGCAAGTGATTTTCATTAGATTTCACTGTTTTAATTTTCCCAGAACCGGTCAAAAACAATACAATACAAACTAAAGTGCAATATGAAATTAATAAGAACTTGGTTGCATCCAAGAGCTTTACAGTAACAAACGGATAAGGATAAAAGAGCGTTTTTAACCAATCGATTTACCAAAATGGTTTAAGTTCAAAGATCCATCATAGCAATTGTGGCATCTTTTTATTACTTTTACTTTTCAGAAAAAAAATACTTTTATGTCAAATATGCTTACGTTCTTACTGCTTTTTATTATTGCTCTCGCTATTGGTGTTTTCATTGGAAAACTCATTTTTTCCGCTCGATTTCAGTCGGAGAAAATTAGTTTAGAGGAAAAACTGATTGCTTCATCTTCACAATTCAATCAACTAAAAGAACAAATTGTTATTGACAAAATAGCCTTTGAAAAGCAATTAGAGAATGCCAATGCTGAGAAAGAAAGCATTCGAAACGAAAAAGACAGTCTGGCCATTCAGCTTTCTAAAAAAGAAGTTGATTTTGAGAATCTTTGGGAACGCAACAAAGAACAAAAAGAGGAGGTCGAGAAATTACAAGAAAAATTCACTAAAGAATTTGAGAATCTCGCTAACAAAATATTAGAAGAAAAATCCAATAAATTTACGGAGCAGAACAAGGAAAACATGAAAAATATCCTGTCACCTTTACAGGATAAAATTCAATTATTTGAAAAGAAAGTCGAAGACACCCATAAAGAAAGTATTGATTATCATGCAGCTTTACGCCAACAAATTATAGGCTTACGGGAAATGAATATCCAAATGAGCAAGGAAACTATCAACCTGACTAAAGCTTTGAAAGGCGACAGTAAAATGCAGGGAAATTGGGGCGAATTGGTTTTGGAACGCGTTCTTGAAAAATCAGGATTAGAGAAAGGCCGTGAATATGAAGTTCAACAAGCCTTCACTACTGAAGATGGAAATCGCGTTTTTCCTGACGTTGTGATTAATCTGCCTGACGGGAAAAAGATGATTGTCGATTCTAAAGTTTCTTTAACTGCTTATGAAAAATATATCAATGAGGAAGATGACGATGTAAAAATTGGTTTTTTAAAAGAACACGTCAATTCCATCAAACGCCATGTTGAGCAATTAGGAAATAAAAACTACCACGATTTGTATCAAATAGAAAGCCCTGATTTTGTTTTGTTGTTTATCCCTATTGAACCCGCTTTTGCTATGGCGTTGAATGAGGATACAAGTTTGTACAATAAAGCATTTGAGAAAAACATTGTTATAGTTACCCCTGCCACTTTATTAGCTACTTTGCGAACTATTGACAGCATGTGGACCAACCAAAAGCAACAGGAAAACGCTTTGGAAATTGCGCGGCAAGCAGGTGCTTTGTATGATAAATTTGAAGGTTTTGTAGCTGATTTAATCAAAATTGGAAAGAAGATAGACGAAAGTAAAATTGAATACAGTGGCGCCATGAATAAACTGGTGGAGGGAAAAGGAAACCTAATTGTAAGTGTAGAGAAATTGAAAAAGATGGGAGCTAAGGCGAAAAAAGCACTTCCTGAAAGCATATTGAACAGAGCGGAAAAAGACGAAAATCCATTATTAAATTAAATAAAATGAAGCGAATTTTAGGAATTATTTTAGGAATCGGTACGCTAGTTATGATTTGTTATTTTGCATTTCTCTATTACGTCCCATACAGTGAAGGGATTCGTTCCGGCGAACTCATAAAATTGAGTCATAAAGGAATGGCTCTAAAAACATGGGAAGGTGAATTAAGCCAGGGAATTTCTGGAGCTCAAATTTTTAGTTTTTCTGTTTTGGACAGCGATAAAAAAGTGATTGAAGATTTGAAAGGACTTCAAGGAAATTAAGTAAAATTAACTTATATAGAAAGATACAGAACATTTGCTTGGTGGGGAGAAACGAGATATTTTGTTTCATCCGTTCAAAAAGAAACGTCACCTTTCAATCAAAAATAATTTTCATGAATACTACTTTTAAAACTGTCTCTTCGTCAAATATCAGTATTTCAGAATTGATGTTGCCATCCCATACTAATTTTAGCGGTAAGATTCATGGTGGTTATATTTTATCTTTACTGGATCAAATTGCATTTGCTTGTGCTTCAAAATTTTCAGGGAATTATTGCGTTACAGCATCTGTTGATACCGTAAATTTCCTAAAACCAATTGAAGTAGGCGAACTGGTTACGATGAAAGCCTGTGTGAATTATGTGGGCAATAGTTCTATGATTATAGGCATTCGCGTGGAAGCCGAAAATATTCAAACAGGTAAAATAAAACATTGCAATTCTTCCTATTTTACAATGGTTGCCAAAGATAAGGAAGGGAAGAGTATGCTTGTTCCTGGTTTAATCTTATCCAATCTTAATGAAGTGCGCCGTTTTTACAATTGCATCAAACAAATAGCGTTAAAAAAGGAAAAAGACCTACATGAAGAAGAGTTTAACTATAGTTCTCCTGAGTCGCTGGCAAGCCTGAAAAAATACAATGTACAACTAGAGCTACAGTAATCCTTCCCAACTGATTTTTGAACTAAAACCAATCGGTTTAAGATATAAAAAATCAAAAAATAATTCAATTTAAAATTTATAAAAACAGCTAAAATAAGTTTTTATTAATGCGATTATTTATCATTAATCGTAAACTTATTTCCTTGAAATTTCGTAACTTTAAGTAGTTTAATTCATAAATGATCATGAAAAAAATTACGCTCCTTTTGCTGTTTTTCATAGTTAATACTGCTGTTGCACAAGAAAAAATGACTACTGATAAAGGAATTATCTATTTTGAGGCATCAGTTCCATTCTTTGAAGAAGTAAAAGCAATCAATAAAAATACAGCCTGTATTTTGATTACTAAAACTGGAGAGATAACCTGTTTTGCGATCATCAAAAATTTTCAATTTGAACGAAGTTTGATGGAGGAACATTTTAATAAAAATTACATGCAGAGTCATCGATTTCCTAAAGCTATATTCAAAGGCAGAATTGAGAAATTTGATTTGAAAAATATTGACTCAAATGCGACTGAATATCAAATCACAGGAAAAATTACCATGCATGGAAAATCAAAAAAAATCATTGTATTGGGTACAATCAAAAAGGGAGTACAAGGAATCGAATTAAATACTAATTTCCCATTAAATACCGATGATTTTGAAATCGAAATTCCTTCTATCGTACGAAGTAAAATATCCAAAAACGTGAACACTCAGCTTTATTGCGTTTTACAATAAAGCTATTTAGCTAAACAATGCTTAAGAGCTTCCTCCAAGTTTTTGTATTTAAATTGAAATCCTAATTTTTCCAGTTTTTCGGATGACACTCTTCTTCCATATAACACAATTTTAGACATCTCACCCAATACAAATTTTAATACAAATTCGGGGACATTGGGCAACCAAATAGAATAACCTAAAACTCGCGCCAATGTTTTAGAAAAAATTATATTGTTGGTATTGTCCGTTACGGCTGCATTATAAGGTCCATTCATTTTTTCATTTACAATAGCCTCAAGATATATATTACACAAATCATCGACATGTATCCACGGCATATATTGCTTACCTGATCCTAATCCTGAACCCAATCGATACCTAAATATAGGAATCAGTTTCTTTAAAAAACCATCATTTTTTCCTAAAACTAATCCCGTTCGGATTTTTACAGTACGAATATGTAAGTTTTCAATAAAATCTATCCCGTTTTCCCATTTTTGACACGTAGAACCAAGAAAGTCATGGGCTAAAGGTGTTTCTTCAGTACAGATTTCTTCTCCGTTCACAGCTCCATAAATTCCAACTGCCGAAGCCGAAATAAAGGCATCCAGTTTTTTATTGTTTTTCTTTAAAACAGAATAAATCAATTGTGTTGACTTTTCTCTACTTTCAATAATCGCTAATTTACGTTTAGCAGTCCATCTTTTTTCAGCGATGTTTTCACCCGCTAAATGGATTACGTAATCCGCATTAAGTACTCCCGCTTCATCAATCGTTTGATTGGAAACATCCCATTTAAAATAAGAAATATCGGATGTATTTTTTTTCTCACTTCTACTCAATATAGAAACTGAGAATCCTTTCTCAATTAACAAATCAGTTAAGTGTTTACCGATAAATCCTGAACCTCCGCTTATTAATATATTTTTTTTCATAACAAAACAAATCTAGTCATTTTGAACAACAAAAACATTAACATTAATTTTTGTTTAACATTATTAGATTTTAGTTAAACATTCACTACCTTTATACTCTAATTTGAAATATATAAAAAATGGCTACTAAAAAATCAACAATAACAAGAGATAAAATAGTTTCTATGTATATGGATTATACATTGGAAAATAATGACAAACCGAAATCCGTTTATAATTTCACTAAACTGAATAACTTTTCAGAAGCTGAATTTTACAATTTTTTCGGAACCATGGAAAGTGTAGAAAAAGAAATCTTCAAAATATTTCTAGAAAAAACGGTCGAATTACTCGAAAAAGACCCAGATTATGAAGCCTATGATATGAAAAGTAAAATGCTGAGTTTTTACTTTACTTTCTTTGAATTATTAACTGCTAACAGAAGTTATGTAACCATGAGTTTGAAACAGCATGACAATGATTTGAAAAATTTAATGCAGCTCTCCAGTTTGAGAAACAGTTTCAAAAACTATGTCGCAGGAATAACTTCAGACGAATACCGAATCAAGCTGGAAAAGTTTCAAAACTTTCAGGAGAAAGCAATACAGGAAACTTCTTGGATACAACTTTTACTAACCATAAAATTTTGGTTGGATGATTCTTCTCCAGCTTTTGAAAAAACAGACTTATATATTGAAAAGTCAATAAAAGCAACATTTGAATTCATGAATATAGCACCCATTGACAGCTTAATCGATTTTGGGAAATTTATTTTCAAAGAAAAAATATACAACAAGTAATGAAAACAATAGACTACATCCCTACGTCAAAAATTGAAAGAGCAACTAAGTTGGTTCAAACGGGCGCAAAAGTTGGCGTAAATTATCTCAAATATTACGGAGAAAAAATGGTCAATTCTGATTTGACTCGTGATAAACTCAATGAAGATAACGCAGAAGATATCTACGATGGACTAAAAAGTTTGAAAGGCAGCGCGCTGAAAGTAGCACAAATGCTAAGCATGGACAAAAGCTTTTTGCCACAGGCTTACGTAGAAAAATTTTCGCTTTCACAGTTTTCCGTTCCGCCGCTTTCAGCGCCATTAGTACTGAAAACCTTTAAGAATAATTTTGGAAAAACACCTTATGAAATTTTTGATGAATTCAATGCGAATTCAGTTAATGCCGCAAGCATTGGACAAGTTCATCTTGCAGTAAAAAATGGCAAAAAACTGGCTGTTAAAATTCAATATCCAGGAGTAGCCAATAGTATTTCATCTGATTTAGCCTTGGTAAAACCAATCGCTATTAGAATGTTTAACCTTCAAGGAAAAGATTCTGACAAGTATTTCAAAGAAGTCGAAGACAAATTGATTGAGGAAACCAATTATTTATTGGAATTAAAACAAAGCCAAGAAGTCGCTGAAGCCTGCCAAAAAATTGAAAATTTACTTTTCCCAAATTACTATCCAAAATTTTCATCGGAGAAGATTATAACAATGGATTGGATGCAAGGAATTCATCTCTCTGAATTTACTGCTAAAAATGATAATCAAGAAATAGCGGACAAAGTTGGTCAGGCATTATGGGATTTCTACATGTACCAAATTCATATACTGAAAAAAGTTCATGCTGATCCGCATCCGGGAAATTTTTTAGTGAACGATGTAAACCAGTTAGTGGCACTTGATTTTGGTTGTATGAAACAAATCCCAAATGAGTTCTATATGCCTTATTTCGAATTAATAAACAAACAAGTTATTGATAACAAGAAACTTTTTAGCCAAAAATTATTTGAATTAGAAATCCTTAGAGTGGATGATTCCAAAGAGGAAGTGAAGTATTTTACTCAAATGTTTTACGATTTGTTATCCCTTTTCACCAAACCTTTTCAAACCGAAACATTTGATTTCTCGGACGCAGCATTTTTTGAAAGCATCGCACAATTAGGTGAACGATTCTCAAAAGACACTAATCTTAGAAAAATGAACGGAAATAGAGGTTCCAAACATTTTATTTATATGAACAGAACCTTTTTTGGATTATATAATTTGATGTTTGATTTGAAAACAAAAATTGTTGTCAATCAATACCAAAAATACAACTAGTGAAAAAAGAAAATCTGCCTTCAAAAATGTGCTTGGTTTGTAACCGAGCTTTTAGCTGGCGGAAAAAATGGGAAAAAGTTTGGAACGAAGTCAAATACTGTAGCGAAAAATGCAAAAGAAACAAAAAGGGTTAGTTTGGTTTAGAAATGATCTTAGAGTCAATGACAATGAATCATTGACAAATGCTATTGATGAAAATGATACCGTAATTGCGGTGTATTATTTTGATCCAAGACATTTTGAACAAATCAGATTTGGTTTTAAGAAAATAGAAAAATTTCGAGCTAAATTCCTAATTGAATCGGTAACCGCATTGAGACAAAATCTGGAGAAACTGAATATTTCGCTTTTGGTTTATCACCAAAAACCAGAAGATTCTATTCCCGAAATTATAGCTCAAAATGGAATTAGTTCCGTTTACTTCCAAGAAGAATGGACGAGTGAAGAAATGCAAGTTTTGGAAAATATAAAAGCTAAAGTTTCGGATTCAGTATCCTTCAAAGGGACTTACAATCAGTTCTTATTTCATCCTGCAACTATTCCGTTTGCTATTGCATCAATTCCAAATGTTTTTACACAATTCCGGAATCAATGTGAAAAATCAACAGCCGTCAAACCCGAATTTACAGTTCAACCATTGTCTAAAGAAAATTGGATCACAAACGAAACTGTAATTCCTAAAATGGAAACATTAGGATATGCTGATTTTGAAATGGATTCCAGAACGGCTTTTCCCTTTCGTGGTGGTGAAAACGAAGCGCTAAACCGACTTGAGCATTATTTTTGGGAAACCAAAAAACTAAGCGTTTACAAATTAACTCGGAATGGATTAATTGGAACTGATTTTAGTTCGAAATTTTCTGCTTGGTTGGCTAATGGTAGCATTTCGGCAAAAACTATTTATTGGGCGATCGTCAAATATGAGCAACAAATTGGAAAAAATGATTCGACCTATTGGTTGATTTTCGAACTGATTTGGAGGGATTATTTTAAATATGTTTCAATGAAAAACGGCATTTCTATTTTTAAAATTGGAGGAATTTTAGATAAAAAATACGATTGGAAAAACAATCCATCAGCCATAAACAAATGGATCCACGGCACGACAGAAGAGCCTTTTGTAAATGCCAACATGATTGAATTGGAACATACTGGCTGGATGAGCAATCGCGGCAGACAAAATGTAGCCTCTTATTTTGCAAAGAATCTTCTGCTAGACTGGCGCATTGGAGCTGCTTATTTTGAAGCGATGCTTATTGATTACGATGTACACAGCAATTACGGGAATTGGATGTATGTTTCAGGAGTTGGGAACGACCCAAGAGATCGAAAATTCAATATTAAATTACAAGCTGCCAATTACGACGGACAATCAAAATTCCAGAGATTATGGCTGCAACAACAATTATTTTAAAATTAAATGAATACAAACAAGAAACATATTAATGTGGTTTGGTTTAAAAGAGACCTTCGTTTACAGGATAACGAAGCGATTTTTAATGCAACAAAAACAGACACACCCACTTTGTTGCTTTATGTATTCGAAAAATCATTAGAAAACGATTCCCATTACAGTCCAAGACACTGGAATTTCATTAAGCAATCGCTTGTAGATATCAACAAACAGCTACAACAATCGAATACACATGTTTTAACGGTCTCCTCAGAAGTGCTGCAAGTATTCAATACCATACAAGAAACATATAAAATAGACACGGTTTTTTCACATCAAGAAACAGGTTTGAAAATCACTTATGAAAGAGATAAAACCTTCAAACGATTTTGTAAAAATAATCAAATCAATTGGGTTGAAAATACCAATAACGGTATTTTCAGGGCGTTGAAAAACAGAACGGATTGGGTTTCAAAATGGGAAAAATACATGAATGAGCCAACATTTATTTTTGATTTCAAGGCAGAAAATTTTCTTGATATTCAAGCAATAACCGAACTCGAAAAAGTATTAGAAAAAACAAGTCTTGAGACTTTTCCTGATGCTGTTTTTCAAAAAGGCGGTGTTACAATGGCGGGGAAGTATTTAGAATCCTTCTTTGACGCGCGTTATCATAATTATAGTTCCCATATTTCAAAACCTTTATTGGCTCGAAGAAGTTGCAGCAGATTATCCCCTTATATCGCTTGGGGAAACTTATCATCCAGACAAGTTTTGCAAAAAGCAGCCACGTTCAGATTGACGTGCAGTCACAAAAAACAAATCGATTCTTTTACATCCAGACTGACTTGGCAGGCACATTTCATACAAAAATTTGAAATGGAAGAAATCATGGAGTTTGAAAGTGTAAATAAAGGTTTTCATTCTTTGAAAAAGAAAATCAATGAAAATTATATTAGTGCTTGGAAAACAGGACAAACTGGCTTTCCATTAATTGATGCTTCGATGCGTTGCTTGAATGAAACCGGTTATTTAAACTTTAGAATGCGCGCAATGTTGGTATCCTTTTTTACGCATAATCTATGGCAGCCTTGGCAGGAATCCACACAACATTTATCCCAAATGTTCCTGGATTTTGAACCGGGAATTCATTTTCCTCAGTTGCAAATGCAGGCTGGTGAAACCGGGATCAATATGTTACGCATCTACAATCCAATAAAGAACAGCTACGAACACGATCCTGATGGTGAATTTATAAAAAAATGGGTGCCTGAATTGCGTAATTTACCACGAGCATTTGTACATGAACCTTATAAAATGACCTATTTAGATCAGAAATTTAATAATTTTGAAATAGGCATCAATTATCCGAAACCAATTGTAAATATGGAAAGAACGAGAAAATTTGCCAGTGATTTTTTATGGAAAATGAAGAAAAATCCATTGGTAGTAGAGGAAAGTTCCCGAATTTTAAAGTTACACACTATGGCTGATATTGGCGACAGTGAATAATACTTCAATACCCATTTAAAAATTAATAGTAATTTAACTAAAAAATATTGTGACTACAAAAAAAGAACTTACTGATTTAGACAAGGACCGAATCATAGAAATGGCTTGGGAAGACCGAACCACTTTTGATTCGATTTTAATGCAATTTGGATTAAAAGAACAAGAAGTAATCGACCTAATGCGCACCGAAATGAAAGCTTCTAGTTTTAGAATGTGGCGCGAAAGAGTACAAGGCCGTAAAACAAAACATGAAAAATTAAGGGATTTTCGGGAAGGTAGATTCAAATGTACCATGCAAAGACAAATTAACAATAACAAGATTTCTAAACGATAAAATTAGGTCTTAGTGAACAGTAATCAGCCAAAATAACAACATAAAAAAATGAAAAACATAATAATCATTGGTGGTAGTAAAGGAATTGGTAAGGCTATTTTGTTGCAACAATTAGAGACTAACTTGGTTTATAATATTAGCCGAAACGCACCAGAAATCACACATCCCAACCTGAAACACTTTTCTATAGATGTATTGCAGGATTCGCTACCAGAAATAGAAACTATTGACGCCTTGATTTATTGTCCGGGTTCCATCAATTTGAAACCTATAGGAAGTCTTAGCATAGATGATTTTAGAAATGATTTTGAAATTAATGTCATTGGCGCTGTTAAAGCCATTCAAAAATATTTACCTGTTTTAAAAAAGGGAACTAATCCATCGATTATTTTATTCAGCACGGTAGCTGCAAAATTAGGAATGCCGTTTCATGCCAGTATTGCTACTGCAAAATCAGGAGTTGAAGGATTAGTAAAATCGTTGGGAGCAGAATTGGCTTCGATAGTTCGCATCAATGCCATTGCTCCCACGATTACTGAAACATCTCTTTCGGCAAATATTTTGAGAAATGATCGAATGAAAGAAAACATGGTAGAACGCCACCCGATGAAAGGCTACTTGAAACCGGAAGAAGTAGCTGGTATGGCAGAGTTCTTGATTTCGGAAAATGCAAAATCAATTTCAGGTCAGGTATTTGAGATGGATTATGGAATTGTAACTTTTAAAATCTAAAAATAATTAACTATATTTAAAATTCAAGATAAAATAAGATGATCAAAGAAATGAAAAGTTACGAGAAAATTGAACAATACGACCCGGAAATAACCGAAGTATTAGCGGATAATTATAGAGTAATAATTGAAAATTTAGGGGAAGACGTTAACCGAGAAGGACTTGAAAAAACACCGGAACGCGTAGCCAAAGCGATGCAATATTTGACTCACGGTTACGGACTTGATCCTTTGGAAATACTAAAATCAGCTATGTTTACTGAAGACCATAAACAAATGATTGTGGTAAAAGACATCGAAGTATATTCAATGTGTGAACACCACATGTTACCGTTTTTTGGAAAAGCACACGTAGCTTATATCCCAAATGGTAAAATTGTAGGTTTAAGTAAAATCCCAAGAGTTGTGGATGCTTTTGCCAGAAGAATGCAGGTACAGGAAAGATTGACAGACCAGATTAAAAATTGCATTCAGGACGCTTTGAATCCACTTGGTGTAGCCGTAGTGATTGAAGCCCAACACATGTGCATGCAAATGCGGGGCATTCAAAAACAAAACTCTGTTACAACAACATCGTCTTTTACAGGTGCTTTCGAAAAAGACAAAACCAGAAAAGAATTCATAAGCTTAGTTTCAAATAAATTGAGTTAGTTTTGGTTTAAAAACAGTAATACAACGATTTTTACAACTAACAAAACGGATTAAAAATTGTCACAAAGGCCTAAAGACTCCAAGGAAAAACTTGATCAATTAACCAATAAACTTAGTCTTTAAAGCCTTAGCGGAAAAAAAATACAAAATGATAAAAATTCTCTTAACAGGTGCTACAGGTTATATCGGGAAACGACTTTTACCTATTTTGGTTGAACAAGGTCATGAAGTAATCTGTTGTGTGAGGGACAAAAACAGGTTTTATTGTCCTGTAGAATTTAAAAAAAGTGTTACTGTAATTGAAGTCGATTTTTTGAAACAAGAAACATTGGCAAACATTCCAAATGCAATTGATGCCGCTTATTATTTGATTCATTCCATGTCAGGATCCGCTGATAATTTTGATGAATTAGAAAGGGTATCGGCACTAAATTTTGTGCAACGATTGAATGAAACCACAGCGAAACAAGTCATTTATTTAAGTGGAATTATAAATGACAAATCATTATCCAAACACTTATCCTCCCGAAAAAAGGTAGAAGAAATTTTAAACACAGGAACTTTTGCGACCACTACCCTGAGAGCTGGAATTATTGTAGGTTCCGGGAGTGCTTCGTTTGAAATCATTCGGGATTTAGTGAATAAACTTCCCATAATGATTGCTCCAAAATGGCTCAATACTAAATGCCAGCCCATTGCGATTCCAGATGTACTCGATTTTTTATCCAAATCATTATTAAATCCAGTCACTTACAATCAGAGTTTTGACATTGGCGGACCGGATATTTTAACGTATAAAGAAATGCTTTTGGGTTTTGCGGAAGCTAAAAAACTAAAGCGATGGATTTTTACTGTTCCCATAATGACGCCAAAATTATCTTCCTATTGGCTGTATTTTGTAACCTCAACATCCTATAGACTCGCGTCGGCACTGGTGAGCAGCATGAAAGTCGAAGTAGTTTGCAGTGATAACAGAATCAATTCTTTATTGAATGTTACACCAATGTCCTATAAACAAGCGCTTTCACGTGCTTTGATAAAAGTAGACGAAGATAAAGTAGCTTCGAGCTGGAAAGATTCCTTAGTCAGCGGACGTTTTAGCAGCAATATGTCGGAATATTTAAAGGTTCCAAAAAAGGATTGCTACATCGACCGACGTAAAATGGAAATCATAGACAGAGATTTTACCATGAATAGAATTTGGTCTATAGGTGGCGATACTGGTTGGTATTATGGTGATTGGCTTTGGAACTTACGCGGTTTTATAGACAAATTGTACGGCGGTGTAGGCTCCAGAAGAGGCCGAACAAACCGGCACGATATTCATTCTGGTGATGCTTTAGATTTTTGGCGCGTTTTGTATGCCAATAAAGAAGAGGGAAAACTAATCTTATTTGCCGAAATGAAATTACCAGGTGAAGCTTGGCTCGAATTTAAAATTATAAACAACACACTATATCAATCAGCTACTTTTAGACCTAAAGGAATTTGGGGTAAATTATATTGGTATTCTGTTTTGCCTTTTCACGGATTTATTTTTGAGGGAATGTTGAAGAAATTGATTCAATAATCTTTTTAACCTAAAAGCTTACATGACTTATATGTTACATTTCTTTTACTTCAAAATCCCGGCTTTATAAGTAGCAATCGCTCGGTCTCTAGCCATAGCGTGCTCTACCATTGGTTTTCCATATCCTAAATCAAATTCCGAAATCCATTTTCGGATGTAAATTCCTTTTTCGTCGAATTTTTTTTGTTGAATCTCCGGATTGAAAACACGAAAATAAGGAGCTGCATCACAACCGGTTCCTGCAGCCCATTGCCAGTTTCCAACATTGGCAGATAATTCATAATCCAATAATTTTTGGGCAAAATAGGCTTCGCCCCATTGCCATTGAATCAATAAATGCTTACAGAGAAAACTCGCTACGACCATACGAACTCTGTTGTGCATGTATCCGGTTTCATTTAGTTGACGCATTCCGGCATCGACCATAGGATAACCAGTAGTTCCCGAGCACCAGCGCTTGAAATCTTCTTCGTTATTGCGCCACTGAATCCCATCATATGCCGCTTTGAAGTTCTGGGTTACGACTTTTGGAAAACTAAATAATATTTGCATAAAAAATTCTCTCCAAATCAACTCGCTCAAAAAAACATCGTTTTTATGAAATGCCCAATTGACTAATTTCCGAGTGCTTACTGTTCCAAAACGAAGATGTGGTGAAAGATAGGAAGTTTGATCCAAAGCAGGAAAATCTCTTATATCTTGATAATTTGCTATGAATTTTAAATTGTGAGGCTTGACTTTTATTGGACTTTCTTCGAAACCTATATGTTCCAAAGTTGGTAAAGCAAAGTTACTTTTGTAGAAATTAGTAAACATATCCGTGGCATCGTATTCTTTAACCGGAGCCATTGATTTGTATTTTTCTAACCATTTATTTTTAAAAGGAGTATAAACCGTGTAAGGCAATCCATCGGCTTTTGTAATCTCTTTTTCTTCGAAAATCACTTGATCTTTAAAAGAACTAGAGATCGTATTGTTTGCTTTCAATACCTCACAAATGGCTCTATCTCGTTGAATTGCATACGGTTCGTAATCTTTGTTGAAGAAGACTGCTGCGACATCAAATTCTTCTAAAAGTGATTGCCAAACGTCAATAGTTTTTCCTTTTTTAATTAAAAGCGAGCTTCCTATTTCCCTTAATTGTGTATTTATTTTCGAAAGTGATTCGTGAATGAAACTTACTCTAGCATCGTTTTTTGGTAAACTATCTAAAATGGTATCATCAAAAATAAACAAGGGAATCACCGGATATTTAGATTTCAAAGCATGGAATAAACCAATGTTATCTTCTAAACGTAAATCACGTCTGAACCAAAAAAACGATACTTCTTGTTTCACCATTATTTAGAATTAAACATTTGGTCAACCACAACACGTCTGTGATCAAAAATAGCTTTCAATTTATTTTTTACGACAAGTGTATTCATAATTCGGCCAATGAAACCCAAAGGCAACGCATAATGAACTAAATCGGTCATTTTTACTCCGTTTTCAGTAGCTTCAAAAAAATGTTTGTGATGCCACAATGCATAAGGTCCAAAACGCTGTTCGTCAATAAAATAGCTATTCTCTTTTACGAATGTGATTTCGGTTACCCACGGCAATTTAAAACCTAAAAGTGGAGACACTTTGTATTGTATTATTTGCCCTGCGTACATGGATTTATTATCGAAATCAGTGATTTCAAAACCCATTGTTTTGGGTGTGATTTTTTGAAGATTACTTGGACTGGAAAAAAAAGCCCAACATTCTTCTAAACTTGCATTTACATACTGAACGGATTCTTTTTTATAGAGTTTCATCTGTGGTCTTTGTTATTTTTAATCGGAAATTAAATAAAATACTGGTTGCGTGAGGGATGACAGTGGAGCTCTTTTTATAGATGGCTTTTTGGCCAGCTATAAAAAAACGGGAACGTACAGCCCGACCCGATTTTTCAGCGGGTCACGCCCAAATAATATTATTATATTTTATAGTATTTGAAAGGAACAAATAACATTCCGAAACACTCGCCATGTTCCTTACCCAAATGTTTGTGGTGTACTTTGTGCGCTTTTCGCAAGCCTATTATATACTTGTTATTCGTGTTTTTGAACCACTTAAATCGTTGATGAATTATTACATCATGAATCATGAAATAACAAAATCCGTAAAATGTGATTCCGAGTCCAATAAAAAACAAATAGTTCATTCCTCCTTGTACTCCAAAGTAAAAAAGAACGATGCTTGGAACGGCAAAAATCACAAAGAAAATATCATTTCGTTCAAAAACATTCGCGTATTTCGGTTGATGATGATCAGCATGAAAATACCACATCAAACCGTGCATAACATACTTATGTGTAAGCCATGTGACACATTCCATGAAGAGAAAAACGCTTAAAAAGATAAAAAAAGAAATCATTATTTTGTTATTTATTTAAAATATAAGTTTTAAAAGCAAGCACTGTTTTATACTAATTTCAACTTGTAAGTTACAAAAGATTGCGCCAATAACCCCGCTTTGGTATAATTAGAAACCCGAATTCTTGCGTTACCAATTTCATGGCAAGGTGTGTTTTCAAGTTTTTTCAATAGTTTTTTATAATAGACAAATGCGGTGTAAACTCCAAATTTAGCTTCAATAGGAAGTTTCAAAATTCCTTGATACGCCACATTAAAATCTTCCTGAATTTCCTTTATAATCATTTTTTTGGCATTTTCATCGAATGAATTCAAATCGACTCCAGGAAAATAATTTCGGTTCAAAACTAGGTTATCGTCCTTCAAATCTCTTAAAAAATTTACTTTCTGAAAAGCAGAACCCAATCGCATGGCTTCGTCTTTCAACTGTTCGTATTTTTGTTCTTTTCCGGCTACAAAAACTTTAAGACACATTAATCCAACCACATCAGCGGAACCATAAATGTATTCATCATATTCTGCTTTACTATTGTAATCTGATTTCACTAAATCTAATTTCATACTTTTCAAAAAAGATTGAATCAAGTCGTCCGTAATATTGTATTTCTTTACCGTATGCTGAAAAGAGTTTAAAATCGGGTTCAGACTTACACCAGAATTATACGATTTGTAATATTCTTTTTCGAAATCATTAATCAATTCTTTTTTATCAAAACCGTGAAATGAATCTACAATTTCGTCCGCAAAACGAACAAAACCATAAATACTGTATATCGCATCCCTAATGATTGGCGAAAGCATGTATACCGCCAATGAAAATGAAGTACTGTAGTTTTTGGTAACCAGTTTACTGCATTTGAAAGATACGTCATCAAATAATTGCTTCATTGTTATTGTTCTAAAAATTGTTTGTTTATTAACTCTGACACTAGTTTCCCTGAAATTAATGCTGGCGGAACACCTGGTCCCGGAACGGTTAATTGACCCGTAAAATATAGATTCTTTACTTTTTTACTTTTTAATTTCGGTCTTAAAAAAGCGGTTTGCAATAAAGTATTCGCCATTCCGTATGCATTTCCTTTATACGAATTGTACTCTGAGACAAAATCATTTTTACAGAAAGATTGCTTAAATATAATATTATTTTTTACACTTTGTTTAGTTAAAATTTCAAAGCGATCTATTATTTTATTAAAATATGCTTCTCGCAATTCATCTGTATCAGTTATTCCAGGTGCTAATGGAACAAGAAAAAATCCAGTTTCCATTCCTTCAGGAGCAGCAGTTGTATCAGTCAACGAAGGAAAGTTTGCATAAAACAAAGGTTCCTTTGGCCACTGAGGTTCATCATAAATATCCTTGGCATGCTGATAAAAATCAACATCAAAAAACAAGGCATGATGCGATATATTTTCTATTTTTTTATCAAACCCAACGTAAAATAATAATGATGAAGGCGCAAAAACACGATTATCCCAATATTTCTCGGAGTACGCTCGATGTTCCTTATCCAGTAACGTTTCGGTGTGATGATAATCCGCTCCACTCAAAATCAAATCGGACTCAATCGTTTCGCCATTCACAACTATCGCTTTTGCCGTTTTATTCTCAACGATTATCTTTTCAATATTTGAATTTGTGTGAAACGTAACTTTTAATTCTCTTGCTAAACTTTCCATCGCACGAACGACATCAAACATTCCTGTTTTTGGATGCCATGTTCCAAGGCCAAAATCGGCATAATTCATAAAACTATAAAACGATGGTGTATCAGAGGGTTTTGCTCCAAGAAATAATACCGGAAATTCTAATATTTGAATTAAACGTTCATTTTTGAATTTCTTACGAACCTCTTTACTGATATTACTAAAAAACTGCCCTACTTTCAAAGCGGTTTGCTTAGTTACTAATTCCAATGGTGATACCCCGGGACGATACACTAAATCTTTAATCGCAATGTCATAATTGCTTTTGGCTTCGGCCATAAATTCATTTAGTATTTTACCACTCCCTTTTTCAATAGCTTCAAAAGCAAATATAATATCAGGCAAATTATCTGCAATTGCGATAAAATCATCTATACCGTAATATACTCGATATGCCGGAGATAGTTTAATGAGCTCATAGTAATCAGTTGTTTTTTTGTTAAAATCAGCAAAAAAACGTTCAAATACATCAGGCATCCAATACCAACTCGGTCCCATATCAAACGTAAACCCCTCTCTTTTTAATTGCCTGGCTCTTCCGCCGATAGTATCATTTTTTTCGAAAACACTAACTTGATGGCCACTTTTTGCCAAATAACAAGATGCTGCTAAAGCTGAAAATCCCGAACCTATAATTGTAATTTTTTTCTTCATTTGTTTACCAAATATACATAAATATTAAACAAAAAATTAAATTTGGGCTATTAATTCTGAAATGGAATCGAAAATTAAAATTTTATCAGTAATTTCTTCTTTTTTAATGAATTCGACCAACCTACCAATGAACCATAACTCAGTGTTATCGTCTACTAATTCATCAGTCATTTTAGTCACATAATCATTTATGGAATCTTTATCCGGCTGAACGGTTAAGTAGGATATGAAAACAATCGAATTGAAATGTTTCTTTAAATCTTTCAAATTTTCAATTGGCATGCTTTCTCCCAAATAAATCGTTTTATATCCATTCAAAAGGATTTCATAATTTAAATACATCAATCCTAATTCATGTATTTCATTCATAGGAAGAGACAAAACAAATACCTTGTCAAATTTGGTTTGTTTCAAAACCTGCAATTTTTCAGTATTAACCAATAGTTTTTGCTTGATCAAATAACTGATAAAATGCTCGTGTGCTGGAGTAATTGTATCAGACTGCCATAGCAATCCTAACTCATTCATCAAAGGAATAAAAACCTGATGGAAGATTTCTTTGAAAGATTTTTCGGCAATCAACCAATTGTAAGTATTAAAAAACAACTCCTGATCAAAGTTCATCATTGCCATTTTAAAAGCACTGATAGCATGATTTTTTGCGTTTTTTGTAGAAATAATTTCTCTTACAAGAGACGGTATTTTTTCTTGGGGATAAGTGGCGATTTTTGAAATTTTATAACCATAATCATGTAATAAAGTAATATTTAAAAGCTTTTGCAAACTAGCCAAATCATACAACCGAATGTTAGTATCCGTGCGCATCGGCTGAAGTATATCGTACCTTTTTTCCCAGATTCGTATAGTATGCGCTTTTATTCCAGAAAGATTTTCAAGGTCTTTAATACTGAAAATACTTTTTATATTGTTCATTGTTTATCTAAATTTAATAAACAAATGTAAAATATTTTTCTTTATAAATTTGAAATAATCTGAAAACAATTGTTTTATTCTAAAGTGACGGTGTTAAACGTATCCAATTTATCTAAATTCAGGATCGTTTTAGAATTATCAGTGCTTCGGGCATACATCGGTTCAAATTTTGCTCCATACACAACCTCATCAAAAGTATACGACGTTCGAATTGCAACCGTATTACTGAACATATCATCAAAGGTTTTTATAAAAACAAGGATTTCGCCGTGAATATTTTCAAAATCTTCTTTAGTAAAGTTATAAAGCGGACTGTTTTCGGTAATTGGGTGAACCAAAGTCCAGCTTAAAGTTAAAGCATTTATTTTATCCAATTCTAATTCCAAAGAATAGAAATTATTAGTCCTTATACCATTTTCTTCAATGCTCATTCCAAGAGTCATTTTGGCTTCAGCATCAGTAAAATTTGTATTTTTAAAAGGTGAAGTTCTAATCATTAAACCCTTGATTTCTCCATAAGGTGAAATCAAGGCATTATGCGAAAATTTTAAAAATGCTGTCGGTTTACTAAATCGCCCGAAGAATAAACCCGTGGCAATAGCAAAACTCAACAACCCAATTAAAGCTTCGGCAGCAGAAACAAGACTTGCCATAAACCCTGACGGACTAATATGCCCATACCCTACAGTGGTAAAAGTTTGAGCACTAAAAAAATAAGCTTGACCAAACTGTACCCAATTTGATCCTGAGGAATCAATACCATTTAAATACTCAATACCGATAGCATAATAGATTGAGGCAAACAAAAAATTAATTCCAACATAAAATAACAATAGAATTGACATGAATTTCCAACGCGGCAAATCAATCATTGTATGATACCAACTGATACGATGTAAAAAATGAATTCCCCGTTTCTCTATATTAGCTGTCCCGTTTTTATTAATAAAACGACCGCCATAACTATTCGCATTCGTCCCAAAGCCAGTATTTTTATCTGCTTTAGCTGATCTATTGATATTTTTCAAAGAGGCCATTTTATTTCAATTATTTGTGAGGTAAAAATAGCTAAAAAAACAGTTTTAAATTTTACTTTATTGAAGGATATTTTTAGGATTTCAAGTTTAAAACAACTTATCAATCCTATTTTTACTAAAATATTAACTAAAAAATAATTAGTATTTTAGCCATCAATTCTTTTCTTATTCGAACAAAAAACAAACTAAACTAGATAATTTATGAAAAATCTGTTCTTTCTCCTCTTCAGTATTTACACCCTATCGGCTTTTGCACAAACAACTACAATTAAAAAATCTCCTTTACTTGGGGAATCGTCTGCTAAAAGCGTTGGAATGTCCGAAGAAAGACTAGCAAGAATTGATGCTATGTGCAAAGAAGCAATAGAAAAACATGAAATTCCTGGAGCTGTTGTCCTAGTGGCAAGAAACGGAAAAATTGTGTACTACAAAGCCTTTGGAATGGCTGATAATGAATCTGGAAAAGAATTAAAACGCGACGCTATTTTTAGAATTGCTTCTCAAACAAAAGCCATTACCGCTACTGCAATTATGATGTTATGGGAAGAAGGGAAATTCAAATTGGACGACCCCATTTCAAAATATATCCCAGAATTTAAAAACGAACAGGTTTTAGACACTCTGTATGAAAACGGTACCTATAAAACTATCCCTGCCAAAAATCCAATTACCATAAGACATCTTTTAACACATACTTCCGGAATTGGCTATGGTGCAATTGACAGTGACGTTCGCTTTAAAAGGATATATAAAAATGCCGGAATAACCGATTTGTTTACTACCGAAAACATTAGTATTGAAGAAAGCATAAAAAAACTGGCGAAACTTCCTTTACACCATAATCCTGGTGAAAAATTCACTTATAGCGAAGGCCTTGATGTAGTAGGTTATCTTATAGAAATAATTTCAGGAATGCCGCTTGATCAATTTTACAAAACAAGAATTTTTGACCCGCTGGAAATGAACGATACCCGATTCTATCTTCCCGAGTCAAAACACAATCGCATGGTTTCGATTCAGAAAAAAGAAAATGGAAATTGGATTAAGTTTCCTACCACATTTTATGACCCTAATTATCCATTAAAGGGAGCGCAACGCTTTTTCTCTGGAGGGGCTGGTTTATCAAGTACCGCTAAAGATTACGCAACTTTTCTTCAAATGTATTTGAATAATGGAGAATTAAACGGTATCCGTCTACTAAGCAGAACTACAGTCGAATTGATGATGAAAAATCAAATCGGTAATTTACGAGGAGACACTGGAGCCTATCATGGCTTGGCTTTTGAAGTTATTGATGAAAAAGGCGAAAACATGGGAGGTAGAAACAGTAAGGGCACATTTGGATGGGGAGGATACTTCAACACCCAATATTTCGCAGATCCAAAAGAAAATATTATCGGAATCATATTGAAGCAAACACAAGAAGCCAATACGGATTCTACAGGTTGGAAATTTCGTCAATTAGTTGGCCAATCTATTGATGATTAATATAAATTGAATTAAAAAACTAAATAATGCTTTTTAGTATTCGCTCCTAATACAAAAGCCTTTGTAAAAAGAACCTCGTTCAATTTTTAACGAGGTTTCTTTTTACTTTCAAATCGCTTCTTAATTTGTTCAATCCTTTTTTGAGTTCAACTCTTTTATTTACAAATCCCTTATGCAATGATTTTTTTGGGGCTTTTTATCAAACCCAACAAAAATATAATTTGGTATTTTACCTCCTAAAATAAAATTCACCAAAATAAATCAAACTAACTGAAAATCAGTACCTTTATATTCTATATTTTTTTATTTAAAACTAAATGTTATGTATAACGAGATGTTTAAAGATAGAATTGAAGCGGGTTTAATGCTTTCAAAAAAATTAAAAAAATATCAGAAAACCAATACCGTAGTTCTTGCTGTTCCCAGAGGCGGAGTGCCTATGGGTTATATAATTGCCAAAAGGTTACATCTTCCTTTAGACATTGTGTTCTCCAAAAAGATTGGACATCCTTATAACAAGGAATTTGCAATAGGTGCCGTATCATTAGATTCCACGATTATTGATGAGCATCATGGTATTTCCAATGAATATATCGAAGAAGCGATTGTCAGACTCCGAAAATTAATGCGGAAAAAATATGTACTCTATATGGGCAATCGTGAACCTATTGATATCAAAGGGAAAAACATAATTGTAGTAGATGATGGTATTGCAACCGGAAATACTTTGCTGGTCAGCATAAGTATGTTGCGAAAAAGAAACCCTGCAAAAATTATTGTTGCAGTACCGGTTTTACCTCGTGAGACTGTAGCCATATTTGAGAAAAATGCAGATGAGTTTATCTACCTGATTGCCTCCAAATCTTTTAAAGGTGTAGGCGGATTTTACAAAGAATTTGACCAAGTCGAAGATGACGAAGTTATTAAAATATTGAGTGTTTCAAGCCCTATTGAATAGCATTACAAATCTACTATTGTTTATTTTAAAAAAATCAATCATGGAGAAATTAGATTTGGACATCCCTTTGTCATCTGTAACATTGAAAGGGGATTTAGTAATTCCAGAAAACGCAATTGGGATTATTGTTTTTTCACACGGTAGTGGCAGCAGCAGGTTCAGTGTGATAGCAGAACTCCTTCAGCAAAAAAAAATAGGCACGTTCCTCTTTGACTTACTTACCGAAGAAGAAGATGGTATTTACGAAAACCGGTTTAATATCGATTTACTCACCAACCGACTAATAGAAACTACTTTATGGCTTATGGGTTGTAAAGGCGCAAAAAACATAACCATAGGCTACTTTGGAGCAAGTACCGGAGCTGCATCAGCATTAGGAGCTGCAGCCCATTTTGGAGAAAGAATAAAGGCCGTGGTATCACGCGGAGGACGTCCTGATTTAGCAATTACTGAATTGCCATTAGTAACCGCTCCCACACTACTCATTGTGGGTGGTGAAGATGTTCCAGTTATTGGGATGAACAAAATGGCTTATGACCAATTGCAATCAATAAAAGAAATGAAAATAATTCCCGGAGCGACCCATTTATTTGAAGAACCAGAAAAATTACAGGAAGTAGCTGATTTAGCGATTGTTTGGTACAAAAGATATTTAACAAAAGAAAACCAGTTAATCCTGTGATGCTTGTCCTAAAATCAAACTTATATTTCAATTCAGTTGAAACCCTTTTACTCGTCTTTCTGATTATTACATTGAAATCAAACCAATCGATAACATTTAAATAGAAGTATCATGGCAACAGTAAACTCATACATCACCTATAATGGAAATTGCGAAGAAGCATTCCATTTTTACAAATCGGTTTTTGGTGGTGAATTCTCCTATTTTGGAAAATTTAAAAATATGCCAATACTAGAGGGAAAAACCTGCCCTCCGGGAGATGCCGAAAAAATAATGCATGTTTCGCTACCCATTAGTACAGAAACAGCTATAATGGGAAGTGACATTTTCGAATCCTTTGGAGCTAAAACTGTTTATGGGAATAATTTTTCGGTTTCCATTAATGCAGAAAGTAAAGAAGAAGCCGATAAACTCTACGATGCGCTTTCAATAGGTGGAAAAGTGGGAATGCCCATGGAAGATGCTTTTTGGGGAGGCTATTTTGGAACATTCACAGATAAATTTGGAGTGAAGTGGATGGTGAATTTTGAGAAAAACCAAGGAGAATAAAAACCAAATGCAATTAATATATCACATGAAAAGACCCTTAATTAGGGCTTTTTTATTATTGATACAACATAAATTCAAATTTACATGCTCAAATACACATCGCTTGTGGCTTCAGAAATAATAAAAAAACATAAGCAGTAAGAAAAACTGGATTATACTATTAACCCTTTTTAATAGACTACCTTACACAAAAATCAATGTCTATAGAACATAAGGTTCGAATGGTTGAAAAATTATTCGACCGTCTGGAAAATGAAATTAATGCTTTCCAATCAGAAACTAATTTATATTGTCGTACTGGTTGTGGCAAGTGCTGTTCCACTCCAGACATCGTTGCTTCCCCCTTGGAGTTTTTTCCATGGGCATTACATCTGTTTTTAAACGGTAAAGCCGAAGAAATGCTTATTGAATTAAATAACAAATTCGATAGCAACTGTCATTTATACCGACCAACTGATGTTTTGGACCGAAGCAACGGAAGCTGTAGCAACTATCGCTATCGCGGATTGATTTGCAGGCTTTTTGGGTATGCCGCCAGCAGGGACAAATATGGTAAACTGCGATTGGCTACTTGCAAAATAATCAAAGAAGAACAACAACAAAACTACAAGGATACTGAAGAAGCCATTAGCAAAGGATTATACGTGCCCATTTTTTCGGATTATTACATGCAACTTTCACAAATTGACAACAGACTAGCCATTACTTTACTCCCAATAAACGAAGCCTTGAAAATAGCCATTGAAGAAGTCTTGCATTATTATGCTTATAGACCGTTTCCCGATGGTGTCGAAAACATTGCTTAGAAAAAGTAATTTAACATTAAAACAAGGCAATTACTAATGATGCAAAAACAAGCGCTTTTTTTCCTAAATTAATTATTTGACCTATACGATGACTACGCACATAATAAAATAGAAAGAAGGCAATTTGTTGAAAAAGTTATCGCTATTAATATTTAAAAGTCCCGTAATTGGGGCTTTTTTAGCATTGATTGGAAACTATTTAAAAGGCATAAATTATAAATCTCCTTATAATAAATTTGGTTATATTTGAAAACACGAACTTAATGACGAAAGATTCTAACTATTTGCAAAAAAGAGTCGTGTGTATTTTATGAACAAGCAGTAATTTTAACAAAAATAATTTCAAATTAAACAATGCTACCTATGTCACAAAAATTTCTTTATGCTTTCTTCATAATTATAGTAACATCACTAAACGTTTTAGCTCAGAAAAAGCCGCTCAAAGTTGGAATTATTGGTCTCACGCATACCCACGTACATGGAATTCTGGGTCGCGAAAATCTTGGAGATATTCAAATTGTAGGGATAGTAGAACCTAATCGCGGTTTAGCACAACGATATTCCAAAGAACACAAATTCCCAATGAGTATTGTTTTTAATACGATTGAAGAAATGATTGATAAAACACATCCAGAGGCAGTTACTGCTTTCGGTACCATATATCAACATTTAGAAGTCGTTGAAGCTTGTGCTCCAAAGGGGATTCATGTAATGGTTGAAAAGCCATTGGCCGTGAGTCTGGAACATGCTAAAAAAATGGAAATGCTTGCTAAAAAGCATAACATTCACCTACTTACTAATTACGAAACCACTTGGTATCCTTCAAACTACAAAGCATATGATTTATTAAAAAAAGATAAAGTAGGCGATTTACGCAAAGTTATAATTCGTGATGGGCACAAAGGTCCTAAAAAAATTGGCGTTAATAGTGAGTTTTTAGAATGGTTAACGGATCCTGTTCAAAACGGAGGAGGTGCTATTATAGATTTTGGTTGTTATGGTGCAAATCTAATGACTTGGATAATGGAAGGCAAAAAACCAAATTCAGTAACTGCAATAACACAGCAACTACAGCCTGAAAATAATCCAAATGTGGATGACGAATCAACAATAATTTTAACGTATGACAATGCAAATGCATTAATTCAAGGATCCTGGAACTGGCCTATTGGAAGAAAAGATATGGAAATTTATGGTTTAAATGGAGCTATATATGCGGACAATAAAAGTAACTTGCGGGTGCGCATTGCCGATGGTTATGACGGATACAAAGAAGAATCATACCCGATTAAAGAATTAGAAGCACCTCGTAATGATCCCTTTTCCTTTTTAGCTGCTGTTGTAAGAAACGAAATCACCCTAAAACCTTACGAACTCTCCTCTTTGGAAAACAATATGATAGTTATGGAAATACTTGATGCTGCATTAAAAAGTGCTAAAACTAAAAGGACAATTGAAATCAATAAATAGAAACTGCATCCATAAGAAAGTGGAAATTCTTAATACTTTGAAATAAAAAATAATTATAGTTCACTAAATTGTCGAAAATGAAAACAGAGGACTGAAATTGCCAATATGATGGCGTTCAAGATTCCTACTTTAGCTGCGGCAGTTCCTTATTACGGCGGACAACCAACAGCCGAACAAGCAAAAAAAAAAATGTCCATCATGGCACACTATGCCAGTTTAGACACCAAAGTAAATGAGGGTTGACCCGCTTTTGAAGCTATCCTTAAAAGAACAAAGTAGAACATACAGCTTAATTTCTATCCCGGAGTGAATCATGGTTTTCATTATAACACCACACCCAGATACGACGAAGCAGCCGCAACCTTATCTTGGACAAGAACTATTGATTTTTTTAAGGATAAACTGAAGAAGAAATAAGTTTAGCATTTTGATATTTAAAAGTCCCGTGATTGGGACTTTTTTTGGGATTAGCTTGAACAATTTTTAAAGAAAATACTTAATAAATAATAAGAGAGTGGCAATTTGATTATATTTGAAAAGACGAATTTAATTACAAATAGTTTTAACTCTTTTAGCATTGATTATATTAGATTTAGCTATGAGCAATTTTAAAAGACCCAACAAAAAATGAAATATTGTCAAACATTATTATTCCTTTTTTTATCTCTTAATTTACTAGGACAATTTAACCCAAAACCAGAAAAATATCAACACTATTCAATAATTAAAAGAAAGACACTATCAATTTTCATTTATATTCAAATGATAAAATTGAGAATACAAATAGCATTTTACTTTTTCTACAGGGTTCTGGGCCAGAACCTTTTATGAATATTAAAAAAGAAGGCAAAATGACTTATATAAAAAGTCATATTCCTTTTGACTTAGAAAAAATACCCAAAAACTTCGTATTTGTTATATCAAAAAAAGGAATCCCTTTTTCAACAATAAATAGTGAATTTAAAGCTACAAAATTGTTTTATGAAAATGAATCTTTAGAATACAGGGCAAACCAAGCAAATGAAGTCCTTAAATATATAATAAGGAATTTAGTCAAAAAACCTAAAAAAATTATTGCAATTGGTCATTCTGAAGGAAGCGATGTTGCTGCTAAATTAGGTACAATAAATAAAGATTTAACTCATATTGGGTTTTGGTCAGGTGATGGAAACACTCAGTATTATGATTTCACACTTTTTATCAGAAAAGAGATTCAAAAAGGTACTTTAACAGAAAATCAAGGAAAAGTAAAAATGGACTCTTTATTAAATCAACTTAAAGAAATTGAAGTGGATGAAAACTCCATTAGTAAATTTTGGGAAGGGCATACATTTCGACGTTGGACAAAATTTTCTGAAGCAGCGATTGATAATTTACTGCAAATCAAAATCCCAATTTTTGTTACAGCTTGTGGAAAAGACGAATCTGTACCTATTGAATCTACCTATTTGATTCCAATTGAGTTCATCAGACATAAAAAAAACAATCTAACATTTAAAGTATATCCAGATTATGACCATTCATTTATCATTTGGCAAAAAAATAAACCCGAATATCATTGGATGGATGTATTTGAAGAATTTATGATGTGGACTAATGATTAATAAATATAGCCTGCTGGGTAGCAAAGTCACTCGCTCTATGAAGAGTTAGTCGGTTTACGCTGGGCAAATGTCTCCGACTTTGACCCCATAACGATAAGCCACTAACACACAAAAAACCCGAAATTTCGGGGCTTTTTACATATAACAAATTCAAGTTTTTATTTACTCAAATACATTTTCTTCTAGCGTACAATTCGTAGAAATGATTGTCTTTCAAGTCATCGATAAACAAGTTCTTTATCCAGTTGATTCATCTATAGATTAAGATGATGGAATAAAAACTAATAATTTTCAAACCTAAAATTATTTACCTTTGTATAAATGAATAAAAACCTTTACATTATTGCTGGTTGCAATGGAGCAGGAAAAACAACTGCTTCCTTTACTATTTTACCAGAAATTTTAAATTGCAAAGAATTTGTAAATGCAGATGAAATTGCCAAAGGATTATCGCCTTTTCAGCCTGAAAAAGTATCTTTTGAAGCAGGAAGAATAATGCTCAAACGAATTAACGAACTTCTGGAAACAAATCAAACCTTTGCTTTTGAAACTACTTTGGCAACCAAAAGTTATAAATCTAAAATTGCCGAAGCAAAAAAGCAAAAATATAACGTAACGTTGTTATTTTTTTGGTTAGAAACTGTTGATTTAGCTATAGAAAGAGTTAAAACTCGAGTCATTGAAGGAGGTCATAATATTGAAACCGAAGTCATAAAGCGTAGATACATCAATGGAATTAAAAACCTTTTTGAAATTTATCTTGAAATTGCAGATGAAGTACTTATTTTTGATAATTCATTTGGAGTACCAGAATTAATTGCAGAAAAATCTTTAGAAACTGAAATAAAAATTTTAAGCGAAACTAAATTCTATAACTTAAAAAAATATTGGAATGAAAGAGTATAAAAGATCTCAAAACCAACAAAAAATTGTTGATGGGATGAACAAAGTTTACGAGAAATTAATCGAATTCAAAAAGAGAACAAATAGTGAATTGGTTATTCTCAAGGATAATAAAATAGTTAGGGTAAAACCTTAAAACCACAAAAAAAAGCCCCAAACGGGGCTTTTTCAATATATAAACTCAAGCTTATTTACTCAAATACATTTTTCTTCTGGAGTACAATTCGTAGAATTGATCGTCTTTCAAGTCATCAATTTCGCAGCTCTTTCTACCTGAATAAAAATGACAATACCAATGCACAATGCTTTTTGAAATACTTATTAAGAAGGGTAACTGAAAAATGCGAAATTATATGAGTAGTAAGTTTCATGAAAAGTCAACCATAATAAATCTACTTGTTTTTTTATTCCAATTATTGAAAAATTAATTTATATAAAAATTAATTATATTTTCATAATTCACAGATAATCACCTCAACCATTAATATTTAGCTACATTTGAGAATTAATCCTTATTTAAACAAAAGGTGAAAATTCAACCCCAATTAAACAATTATTTTATGATCAAGAAACAAATTCTCGCATTTTTATTTATTGCGCTATCAATTGTAAGCTGTAGTAAAGACGAACCGACATCGACACCAGCAATTGCATTTACACAGGCAGAAGGAAAAGCTGTAAATGGAGAATATACTATTACAGGAACAATTACTTCTTCGGTAGCATTATTAAAGGTTATTCTTACGAAAGAAGGGGCTGCAACACCATTTATTGTTGATGACACAACAGCAAAAAATAAAAACAACTATCCTTACTCTTACCTAATTACTGGTATTACCAAGGACACTTACATTATGATTGATGTCTATGATCAAAACAACACAAAAACCTCTACGAGATTTTTAATCAGAGTTTAGTACTACTATTAATAACCAGAAAGCTCATTTTTACATTTGGGCTTTTTTTATCTTTAAATTTCAAAGGTGGTACGTACAAATAAATTATACTACCAAGTGGTCCTTTCAAACACACACACCCACAAAAAAAAGCCCCAAACGGGGCTTTTTCAATATCAATAAATTCAAGTTTTTATTTACTCAAATACATTTTTCTTCTAGAGTACAATTCGTAGAATTGATCGTCTTTCAAGTCATCAATAAACAAGATGCTTTCTCCTGTTGATTTCATTTCCGGTCCTAATGCTTTGTTCACATTATGGAATTTGCTGAAAGAGAAAACCGGTTGCTTGATAGCATATCCTTTCAACTGTGGGTTGAAAGTAAAATCGGTTACTTTATTGTGACCTAACATTACTTTAGTCGCATAGTTCACATAAGGTTCTCCATACGCTTTTGCAATAAATGGAACCGTACGAGACGCTCTAGGATTTGCTTCAATGATGTAAACGATATCATCTTTTATCGCAAACTGAATGTTGATTAAACCAACGGTTCTCAAAGCCAATGCAATATTTTTGGTATGGTCTTTTATTTGTTGCATTACAAATTCACCTAAGTTAAACGGTGGCAAAGTGGCGTTACTATCTCCAGAGTGTACTCCGCAAGGTTCGATATGCTCCATAATTCCTATGATGTATACATTCTCCCCATCGCAAATCGCATCCGCTTCCGCTTCAATCGCACCATCTAAATAATGGTCTAAAAGCAATTTATTTCCTGGAATCGTTTTCAATAAATTGATAACGTGTTCTTCTAATTCTTGTTTGTTGATGACAATTTTCATTCCCTGACCACCCAACACATACGAAGGACGAATCAATAATGGAAAGTCTAAAGTATCAGCCAAAGCAGAAGCTTCGTCCGCTGTTTCTGCAATTCCAAACTGTGGAAAAGGAATTTTTAAATCGGTTAACAATTCTGAGAAACGTCCTCTGTCTTCGGCTAAATCCAAAGCATCAAAACTCGTACCTATAATTTTAATACCGTATTTAGACAGTTTTTCGGCCAATTTCAAGGCCGTTTGCCCACCTAATTGTACGATAACGCCTTCCGGTTTCTCATGTTGAATAATATCGTAAATATGCTCCCAGAAAACCGGTTCGAAATACAATTTATCCGCTGTATCAAAATCAGTCGAAACTGTTTCTGGATTACAGTTGATCATAATCGTTTCATAACCACATTCTTTGGCGGCAAGCACCCCGTGAACACAAGAATAATCAAACTCGATTCCTTGTCCAATTCTATTTGGGCCTGACCCAAGAACAATTATTTTCTTTTTATCCGTTACTATACTTTCGTTATCAACGTAACGTGTTCCATCTGCTTTTTCAATTTCGGCTTCAAAAGTCGAGTAATAGTAAGGCGTTTTCGCTTTAAATTCGGCCGCACAAGTATCAACGAGTTTGAATACACGATTGATGTTCATTTCTGAACGTAAATTGTGAACTTGGCTTTCCAGGCAACCTACCATGTGCGCGATTTGTCTGTCGGCAAAACCTTTTTGTTTCGCTTCAAGCAACAATTCTCTTGGTAAAGATTCTACTTTATAGTTTGAAATTTCTTTTTCTAACGTATAAAGCTCTTCGTATTGTTTCAAGAACCACATATCGATTTTAGTGATTTCATGAATACGGCTCAATGGAATTCCCATCACGATAGCATCATAAATCACAAAAACACGATCCCAACTCGCAAAAGTCAGTTTCTCGATAATTTGTTCGTAGTTAGTATATCCTTTTCCGTCAGCACCCAGACCATTTCTTTTGATTTCCAATGATTGAGTCGCTTTGTGCAATGCTTCTTGGAACGAACGTCCAATTCCCATTACTTCCCCAACAGATTTCATTTGAAGTCCTAACGTTCTATCAGCTCCTTCAAATTTATCAAAGTTCCAACGAGGAATTTTCACAATCACATAATCCAAAGTTGGTTCGAATAAAGCCGAAGTCGATTTGGTAATTTGATTTTGTAATTCATCTAAATTGTAACCCAAAGCCAGTTTGGAAGCGATTTTTGCAATAGGATATCCCGTTGCTTTTGATGCCAAAGCAGAGGAACGAGACACACGAGGATTGATTTCAATCGCTACAATGTCTTCCTTATCGTCAGGAGAAACGGCAAACTGCACGTTACAACCTCCGGCAAAGTTTCCGATGCTTCTCATCATCAAGATTGCATAATCACGCATTCTTTGAAATGTCGTGTCCGATAATGTCATTGCTGGCGCAACAGTGATGGAATCTCCGGTATGAATTCCCATTGGATCCATATTTTCGATAGAACAGATAATCACAACATTATCGTTTTTATCTCTCAAAAGTTCCAATTCGTATTCTTTCCAACCCATTAAAGCCTTATCAATTAAAACTTCGTGAATGGGTGAAGCTTCTAAACCTCTGGTTAAAAGTTCATCAAAATCTTCTTTTTTATAAACGATAGCAGCTCCAGTTCCACCTAAAGTAAAGGACGGACGGATTACTAAAGGGAAACCAAATTCCTGAGCAATTTCTTTTCCTCTAAGATAAGAGGTACATATTTCTGCAGGGGCAGATGGAACTCCGATTTTTTTAAGAAGTTGTTTGAACTGCTCTCTGTCTTCGGTAATATTAATGGCATTGACATCAACACCTATCAATTTCACTCCGAAATCCTGCCAAATTCCTTTTTCATCCGCTTCCAAACACAAGTTTAACGCCGTTTGTCCACCCATAGTAGGCAAAACAGCATCAATTTGAGGATGTGCTTTCAGGATTTCAATAATGGATTTAGTTGTTAATGGCTTCAAGTAGACATGATCGGCCATAGTTGGGTCGGTCATAATCGTAGCCGGATTGGAGTTGATTAGAATCACTTCAATTCCTTCCTCACGAATAGAACGTGCAGATTGTGATCCTGCATAATCAAATTCGCATGCTTGACCAATAACAATTGGGCCTGAACCTATTATTAAAACTGATTTTATGGATGTATCTTTTGGCATTGTATTATAATTGTAGTTAGTTTTTTTGTTTAAAATTTAAGGTTTAAGGTCAGTTGCACAACATTAAACCTTTAAACATTAAACTTTTAATCTTATTTTAACGATAAGGTATAAAAAAAGGCGATACTAAAAAAAGTAACGCCTTATATATGTTTATAAAAACATTATTTTTTGTGTCTTGGTTCACAAGAAACAGTCAATTTATGTCTTCCTTTAGCTCTTCTACGCGCTAGAACTTTTCTTCCATTAGCAGAAGCCATTCTGTCCATAAATCCGTGCTTATTTCTTCTTTTTCTTTTCGATGGTTGAAACGTTCTTTTGCTCATTGCTTTGTATCTTTAAATCTTATTTATATGTCTTCCTATTTTTAGAACAACTGTTATTCTAAAACCGAGTGCAAATATACAAAGACTTTTTTTTCTCACAAGCAGTTTTGTAAAAATATTTTCAATTCCTTTTACTATATTTGTGATCTTAAAATAAACACACTATGTTTCACAGAAATATTAAACTTATTATCGCCGGACTTATTATAGCTACTGGCATTTGGCAATTTACAGAAGGAAATATCGGTAATGGAATATTCCTTATTTTATTGAGTGCAATTCCTATTTTTCTGTACTTCAAAAACGAATTCATCTTACTTGCCTTCTTAAAACTAAGAAAACAGGATTTTGAAGGCGCTAAAAAATGGTTGACTTACATCAAAAACCCCGAAACTGCGTTAGTACAAAAACAACAAGGATACTTTAATTACTTACACGGAATCATGCTTTCGCAAACGAATATCAATCAAGCAGAGAAATATTTCAAGAAAGCAATTGAGTTAGGATTATCAATGGATATGGATTTGGCTGTAGCCAAATTAAATTTAGCCGGAGTTGCCATGACACGTCGCCGAAAATTAGAAGCTACTTCTCTATTAAATGAAGCCAAAAAATTAGACAAACAGAATATGTTGAAAGATCAGATTACGATGATGAAAGATCAAATGAAAAAAATATAATTATATTCAACTATTGAAAAAGGGTCAAATGATACACATTTGACCTTTTTTTATTTCGTTCAATCCTGCTTTGAAAGAACAAAAATTACTCTACATTTCAAATCAACCACATAAGAAATATAAGTTCATTTAAACATTTGTGCATTTTAGTTTAAGACTAACACCATATATTTTCCCGTTTGCCTTATATTTTCTTAAATATCTTATATGGTTTAAAAAAACAGCTAATATCCATTTAAAGGAATTTCGATTTGGTATTTTTTACCGGTATCATTTATTAATTTCGTTTCCCTTAACCAAGGATTGTGTATTTTCAAAATCTTATAGTTAATTCCCTGGCTTTTTGCAAAATCAGCCAAATCAGTAATCGAACTGTCAATTTCGATTTTCTTAGTTGGTAACGTTACATATAAATCTTTCGAAGCAATTGAAAACCCATATTTTACGGGGTTTTTCATGATCTCTTTCAATGCTAAAATTCTAAAAACATAGCGAGACGTTTCTTCCGTCAGCAACAAATCATAATAATTAGATACTTTTTGAATGTCGATTTGTTTATTCACACCCGTCATTCCGCCATTATAGGAAGCTGCCGCCAAAGTCCAACTGCCAAATTTTCCTTTGGCACTCAAAAGATAACTGCAAGCTGCTTCTGTAGATTTTTCTAAATCATAGCGTTCATCAACATTTTCATTGACTTCCATTTTTCTTTCTTTGGCTGTCTCAGGCATAAATTGCCAAACACCTCTTGCTCCTGCTGGTGAAACGACATTCACTAGACCACTCTCTATAACTGCCAGATATTTAAAATCATCCGGAATCCCATTCTTTTTCAAAATAGGTTCAATCACAGGAAATGCACGATTGGCTCTTTTTATAGCCAAAATAGTCGACGCATGCAGGTTTACATTTACCAGTAATTCCCTGTCCAAACGTTCTTTAACATCGGATATTTTTAATGGTGTTTCTTCCCCTGCAAAATCCATTAGTACAGGAAAAATCGA
Source organism: Flavobacterium algoriphilum (assembly GCF_048158655.1). Lineage (NCBI taxonomy): Bacteria > Pseudomonadati > Bacteroidota > Flavobacteriia > Flavobacteriales > Flavobacteriaceae > Flavobacterium > Flavobacterium algoriphilum. The sequence continues at coordinate 395,220 of NZ_JBLNKY010000002.1, read as the reverse complement.
CACTGATTCTCTTTTTAAATCTTTAACTTCGTCCGGATTTGCAGCAGCAAAAATAAATATCCCACTAGCAACAACTACGGTAAAGAGTAGCGTAATCTTATTTATCAATTTCATATTTCTGTTTTTTTTAAGTCTTTCGTTTGCTTACAAAAGCACCTTTGCTTCCTTTTCTGTTTTTAATATAATGGAAGGCAAATTTTCATTCAACCATTTGTACTTATTCAAAATCATAATATGCGTCCCTCCTTTAACAACGACACAATTTTTAATATTTTTTATAGGAAAAACATCATCCATATCTCCATGAATATGAATTACGTTTTCATCAACAACCGTTCTATCCCAAAGAACAACTTGTTCAACTGCCCAGTTCAAATACCTAATATCCCGAACCGAAAGAAATTTTTCATACAATTTCAATCTTTGATTCACTTTTTCTCCAAAGGAAAATTTAGCCAAACTCTCCATATTTAAAATTAGATTCATCGGAATCAGTTTATAGGCTTTAGTGGTTTTGGCAATTTTTAATCTGCGGGGAAATTCCAAATTACTTTTCACACTAGAAATAATAATTACTTTTCTTGCTTTGATGTATTTTGCCATTTCCTGAACTAAAATACCCCCAAAGGAAACCCCAATCAAAACGGGATTTGGATGTTTAATTTTCTCGGCAATCCGCTTTCCATAATTCGTTAAAGATTCATTATTCAACGGAATTTCCCATTCTAATAAATGCGTTTCAAAAGTATCCTCCGGAAGCGCAATTCGTTCAAAAATTGCAGTACTTGCCGCTAATCCTGGCATTAGATAAACTGGGATTTTACTCATAATGATTTTAATAATTTTACAACCGCATTCCACTTTTTTATAACGATTTTTTATAAAAATAATTTTTTTATCGGAAACTACCCGAATTCCCTCCTTATATTATCAATAATTTATGACTACACAACTATTCGAATCGGACACAAGAGACAAGCCAATTTCTCCTTTTCATTTGGAAATTATTACAATTTGAAGCACCAACACTTTGGATAGTTAGGCATTTTTAATGCATGCCGACCAAAAAGACCAAAACAGCACAATTATGGACATTCCCTGACAAAGAAGCGGTTACACCAAGATATGACCAAAAATGATTTGATATTGAGAATCAAATCTATACCTTTGTAGATATTGTTCGAGAAATATAGTAATGACGGAAATGCGCTTTGGGTTTACCAGAAAACCTTTTTTCATTTAGGAATTTTCGATAGCAATACCACTATGCCATACGAATTAAAATTCCTCAAAACGGAGTTTGTTTATTTTTAATTAAAGGCGAAATAAAAGTTTATAATCAAATTTTGAAGGCAAGAGATGCCATGGGAATAACTTTTTCGATCAATTTGAAATCAAGCTTATAACCAAATCAAAAATAATTTTGGTAGAAGTGCCAATGAATCACATTAAATTATTATGGAAGCAGCAATCACTATGGAAATCAAGGACAATACTTTTGCCAGACAATTTGAAACTATAGTTGACGAAGGATTAGTTTCTGTTGAATATTCGTTTCAAGAGAAAAAAATATTTTTAACAAAAATAAATGTTCCTGATTTATACGATGACGAGGAATTCATTTCTAATTTTCTAAAAAACATCATGGAAATTGCGATTGAACGAAAATTCAAAGTCGTCCCAATCCTTCCTAAAATAGTGTTATTTTTCAAAAAAAACACTATTTACAAAGAGTTACTTCCTCCTGGAATACGATTATAAGAAAAGAGGCGTCCGAAAATTACTTTTCGGACGCCTCTTTTTTATTTCCGAAGTGTTTCGTCTTAAAACTGAATACTACTTCTTCTCTATCTCTCTCATGCTGTCCATTTTTTTATTTGCCAAGAAACCTGTAATATCTTCAAAATGTTCCACTACTCTTTTGTTTCCAAATTCAAAAACCTTAGTCGCTAATCCATCCAAGAAATCCCTATCGTGAGAAACCAAAATTAATGTTCCATCAAAATCACGTAGCGCTTCCTTGATAATGTCTTTGGTTTTCATATCCAAGTGATTTGAAGGCTCATCCAGGATCAATAAATTTACCGGTTCCAATAATAATTTTATCATTGCCAAACGGGTTTTCTCTCCACCGGAAAGCACTTTTACTTTCTTGGTTACATCATCACCGTGAAACATGAAAGCTCCCAAAATATCTTTAATTTTAGTTCGAACCTCACCCACGGCAATATCATCTATAGTTTCAAAAATAGTGGCATTTTCATTTAATAAAGAAGCTTGGTTTTGGGCAAAATAACCAATTTGTGCATTGTGACCGATCTCTAGACTTCCACCATCAATCTCAATTTGCTTCATGATTGCTTTAATCATCGTCGATTTTCCTTCGCCATTTTTTCCTACGAAAGCTACTTTCTCCCCTCTTTCGATAACAACATTAGCATCTTTAAAAACAACATGCTCGCCGTATGATTTGGACAAATCTTTTACAATCACAGGATATTGTCCAGAACGTACTGCAGCAGGAAACTTTAATTTTAATGCCGAAGTATCTACTTCGTCAACCTGTACAATGACCAATTTCTCTAACATCTTAACTCGGGATTGAACGGCATCTGTTTTAGAAAACGTCCCTTTAAAACGGTCAATAAAAGTCCTATTATCCGCAATCATTCGTTGTTGCTCATCGTATGCTTTTTGTTGGTGAACTCTCCTATCTTTTCTCAGTTCTAAATAATGAGAATATTTAGCTTTATAATCATAAATACGCCCCATGGTAACCTCGATGGTACGATTGGTAATATTATCTACAAACGCTCTATCGTGAGAAATCACTACTACCGCTTTGGCTGAATTAATCAAGAAATCCTCTAACCATTGAATACTTTCAATATCCATGTGATTGGTAGGCTCATCCAGTAAAATTAAGTCTGGTTTTTGCAAAAGGATTTTGGCCAGTTCTATTCGCATTCTCCATCCTCCAGAAAACTCCGAAGTTTGACGGCTAAAATCTTCGCGAACAAATCCCAAACCAATTAGAATTTTTTCTACTTCAGCTTCATAATTTATTTCTTCAATAGCATAAAATTTCTCGCTTAAATCAGAAACTCTCTCGATCAATTTCATGTATGCATCACTTTCATAATCCGTACGAATTGTCAATTGCTCATTGATTTCATCGATCTCTGCTTTCATTCCAAAAACTTCACCAAAAGCTTTAGAAGTTTCTTCCATAACCGTTGCGCCATCAGTTGTCAATAAATGCTGGGGCAAATATGCTACAACAGCATCTTTTGGTGCCGAAATATTCCCGGTTGAAGGCTTACTTTGTCCCGCAATAATTTTAAGAAGCGTCGATTTTCCTGCTCCATTTTTACCCATAAGGGCAATTTTATCATTTTCATTTATGGCAAAAGAAACATCACTAAAAAGTGTTGTGCCACCAAATTGCACGGAAATATCGTTAACTGTAATCATTTATTTTTGTTTAAAGTTTAATGTCAAAATGTTTAAAGTTGTCATTTGCACTTTGAACATTTTTTTGAAAGTGCAAAGATAGATTAAATTGATAATTAGACAATTTGGAAAAGGGATTATAAGAAATTATTATTTCAAATTTCTTATAATCCCTTTTCAGATCCATACATTTCAGTCTTTCAAATGATTTTATGTCGTATTACTCTTTCCTCCACTTTTTAGATTCCTCAAAGACATGTTCTAAAATCGCAGCTTCTCTTTCATCAAAGTCAACATTTCTGCGAGCCATAACTAATCGAGCCGTTTCAAACGCTTTTTTGGTCACATACGTAGTAAAACCAGAAGCACCTCCCCAAGAAAAACTCGGTATAAAATTGCGCGGAAATCCACTGCCAAAAATATTAGCGCTAACTCCTACTACTGTCCCCGTATTAAACATCGTATTAATTCCGCATTTACTGTGATCTCCCATCATCAATCCACAAAACTGAAGTCCTGTTTTGGCAAAACCTTCGGTTTCATAACTCCACAATTTCACTTCTTCGTAATTATTTTTTAGGTTCGAATTATTACTGTCGGCACCTATGTTACACCATTCTCCAAGAACGGAATTTCCTAAAAACCCATCATGTCCTTTATTAGAATAACCAAACAATACCGAATTATTAACTTCTCCTCCAATTCTGGAATGCGGACCAACAGTTGTAGCGCCATACACTTTGGAAGCCATTTTTACAACTGCATTTTCGCACAAGGCAAAAGGACCTCGGATTACGGAACCTTCCATAATTTCGGAATCTTTACCTATGTATATCGGTCCCATTGAAGCATTTAAAGTCACAAATTCTAACTTTGCCCCTTCTTCAATAAATATATTTTCCGGTGCGATGACATTGACACTTTTAGGAATGGGTTGTGATTTTCTATCTTCGGTTAAGAATTCAAAATCCTCTCGAATTGCTGCATCGTTTTTGGAAAAAATATCCCATGTATGCTCTACCGTTAAGCAATCGTCTTGATATTCTATAATTTCATAGGTATCAAAATCGACTTCTTCCTGGTTTTCGTTGGTATGAAAAGCAATTACTTCATCTCCTTTGAAGATAGCCTGATTCGACTCCAAATTACTGACCATTTCTACCAAAACATCGTTAGGCAGAAAAGAGGCATTTATCATTACATTTTCTTCTAGTTCTACCATTGGATATTTTTCAGACAAATATTCTTCTGTCAATGTTGTCGTAGTGGAACCCAAACGCATTTCCCATTTTTGACGAATGGTCATTATCCCAATAAGAATATCAGCAACTGGACGCGTGAAAGTAAAAGGCAATAATGCATTTCGTGAAGGACCGTCAAAAAGTATGTAATTCATAAATTTTTTTTATTTGTTGATTCGGTTATTGGTTGATTCAAAAATTAATTTTAGTCTACCGTTATAATACTATTGGGCCAAAGTTACAAAGTTTTCAAATAGATAAAAATAAAAAAAGCCCTCCGAAAGGAAGGCTTCAATTTATTTAAAAACAAGTTAAAATTATTTAACGTGTTTAGCGTATTTAGTTTTGAATTTATCAATACGTCCTGCAGTATCGATAAGTTTAGATTTACCTGTGTAAAAAGGGTGAGAAGTTCTAGAGATCTCCATTTTTACAACTGGGTATTCAACACCGTCAACTGTTAATGTTTCTCTTGTATCTGCAGTAGATTTAGTAATAAAAACTTCGTCATTTGACATGTCTTTAAATGCAACTAATCTGTAATTTTCTGGGTGAATTCCTTTTTTCATCTTGTTAATCTTTTTTTATTTGTTAATTATAACTTGTCTTGAAGCTTTTCTTCTAACAGAAAAGGTATAAACTCCTTATAACTTTTTGTTTTACAATATTATTTTGAGTTTGCAAATTTACAATTTTTTTCCAATAATCAAATATTTGCTTGACTTTTTTTATATAATCGTAAAAAGCGATTTTTATCCCCGAATATATTGGGAATTGCTATATTTGTGGATTAATAAATAAACAGCTACTAATGGTTAATGAAATTATAAAAAGAAACGGAATCACATTTGGGATAATCACGGGAATAATATTATCATTAATCACTACTTTAATGTATGCAATAGACATAAAACTATTCATCGCCTGGTGGACCACACTTTTAAGTTTTTCTGTTTTTATCATTGTTCCAATTGTATCGCTTTCTAAAACAAAAAAAGAATTAAATGATATTTTTCCTTTTAAAGAAGCCTTTACTACCTATTTTATTACCGCAGTAATTGGCGTGATTATTTCTGTCGCTTTCAAAATCATTTTGTTCAATTTCATAGATCCTTCAGTAAAAGCTACGCTCCTGGATTTAACGATAAAATATTTGATTAATACTTCCGAAAAATTTGGCGTAGCGGCTTCCTCTTTAAAGGAAACCATTTCGAAGTTAAGAGAAACGGATCCTTATTCCATAGTTGAACAACTAAAAGGATCTATTTTCAATATGTTTTTTTGCGCCATATTAGGATTGATCATGGCAGCATTTTTTAAAAGTAAATCTCCATCACAAGAATAAACAGTAATGAATTTATCTATACTCATCCCCCTTCTCAACGAAGAGGAATCACTTAAAGAACTTTATACTTGGATCATTAAAGTGATGCAATCGAATAATTACACCTACGAGATCATTTTTCTGGATGACGGAAGCACGGATAATTCTTGGAATATTATCGAAGAATTTGCAAATGAAAATCCTCATGTAAAAGGTGTTCGTTTCATGAAAAACTTTGGAAAATCGCAAGCGTTACATGCTGGTTTTGCAAAAGCCAAAGGGGATGTGATTATTACCATGGACGCCGATTTACAAGATAGCCCTGAAGAAATTCCCGGATTGTATGAAATGATTGTGAAAGGTAAATATGATTTGGTATCCGGCTGGAAAAAGAAACGTTACGATTCTGTAGTTGCCAAAAATTTACCTTCAAAATTATTCAATTGGGCTGCCAGAAAAACATCGGGAGTTGAGCTGAATGATTTTAATTGTGGCCTAAAAGCCTACAAAAATGTGGTGGTAAAAAATATTGAAGTTTCGGGTGAAATGCACCGATACATTCCGGTTTTGGCAAAAAACGCCGGTTTTGGAAAAATTGGCGAAAAAGTGGTACAGCATCAAGCCAGAAAATATGGCGAAACTAAATTTGGAATGGAACGTTTCATCAATGGTTTCCTGGATTTAATTACCATTTGGTTTCTTTCCCGTTTTGGAAAAAGACCGATGCATTTATTCGGGGCCATGGGATCATTAATGTTTATTATTGGTTTTATGCTTGCTGGATATATTGGTGTTTCAAAACTATACCATATGTATAACGGCATGAATTATAACTTAGTGACTACAAATCCTTGGTTTTATATTGCGCTTACGACGATGGTATTGGGAACACAATTATTTTTGGCTGGATTTCTTGGCGAAATAATTTTGCGTACCAAAAACAACGAAGAGCGTTATAAAGTTTCAAGTGAGGTTAATTTTTTATAATTTTAAATCCTCAACCCAACCCTCTTCAAAGGAAAGGGATACGAAACCGAAAAACTTTTATGAATGCTCATTGATACAATATAAACGCAACTAGCCCTGATTACTTCACTTGACTTTTATTTTAATAGGAGTTCAGTGAATTTCATTTGAAGCGGCATCCTTTTTCTTTTTTTTCAAAAAAAAAAGAAAAAGATACAGCGAATAGCAGGAAACAGCTCCAAAAAATAAAAGTAACGATATTGAAATTTTAAGCTAAGAATTTAGAAACTAAAAAACATATAAAAATGGACATCAAACAAAACATTTTGGATGCCGTAAATGAATGGCTAACCCCAACATTTGACACAGCAACACAGGAAGCTATTAAGGAATTGATGACTACATCGCCTAAAGATCTGGAAGAAAGTTTTTATAAAAATCTTGAATTTGGAACGGGTGGAATGCGCGGTGTCATGGGCGTAGGAAACAATCGCATCAATAAATACACCCTTGGAAAAAGCACACAAGGACTTTCTGATTATTTGCATACGGCATTTCCTAATCAGCCTTTGAAAGCAGTTATCGCTTACGATTGTCGTCATAATAGTGATACATTGGCCAAAGTAGTTGCTGATGTTTTCTCAGCGAATGGTATTCATGTTTATTTGTTTTCTAGTTTGAGACCAACCCCAGAATTATCATTTGCCCTTAAATATTTAGGTTGCCAATGCGGAATAGTCCTTACGGCTTCGCACAATCCACCAGAATATAATGGTTATAAAGTGTACTGGGAAGATGGCGGACAAATTGTTCCACCGGAAGATGAGGGAATCATCAATGTGATTGAAAATTTAAATTACGACCAAATCAAATTTACTGCAAATGAAGATTTGATAGAATATATAGACACCGAAGTAGATCAGGCTTTTATTAAATCATCGATTGAAAATGCCAGTTTCAATACTCCGGCTGCAGCCAAAGAAAATCTAAATATTGTTTTTACTTCGTTACACGGAACTTCAATAACACTGGTTCCAGATACATTATCACAAGCGGGTTACACGAATGTGCATATTGTTGAAGAACAAAGAATCCCTAATGGTGATTTCCCAACGGTAAAATCTCCTAATCCTGAAGAGCCGGAAGCATTGGCAATGGCCTTGGCATTAGCGGATAAAACCAATTCTGATATTGTAATAGGTACCGATCCTGATTGTGACCGATTGGGTGTTGCTGTTCGAAATAATGAAGGGCAAATGACTTTGTTAAATGGAAATCAGACTATGATTTTGATGACCGCTTTCTTATTGGAAGAATGGAAAAAAGCTGGCAAAATCAATGGAAAACAATTTGTGGGTTCAACTATAGTTTCGACACCTATGATTATGGAATTGGCTACTGCTTATGACGTACAATGTAAAGTGGGTCTGACCGGTTTTAAATGGATTGCCAAAATGATAAAAGATTTTCCTGAACTCCAATTCATTGGTGGTGGAGAAGAAAGTTTTGGATATATGGTCGGCGATGCGGTTCGCGATAAAGATGCCGTAGCTGCGACTTTATTAATTTGCGAAGTAGCAGCTCAGGCCAAAGCCAAAGGCAGCACCGTTTATAAAGAATTATTAAAACTTTATGTAGCACACGGTTTTTATAAAGAACATCTGATTTCTATTACTAAAAAAGGAATGGAAGGCTTAGTCGAAATCAATCAAATGATGATTTCTTTACGTGAAAATCCTGTAAAAGAAATTAACGGACAAAGAGTAATCATGTTAGAAGATTATAAATCATCTGTTGCTAAAAACTTACTCACTGGTGAAGAAGAAATCATAGCTATGCCAAAAGCTGATGTATTGATTTATTATACGGAAGACGGTTCTAAAATTTGTGCAAGACCAAGTGGTACGGAACCTAAAATAAAATTCTACATCAGCGTGAACGCTGAATTGGATTCAATTGAGAATTTCACGAAAGTGGAAGCTGATTTAAATGAAAAAATAAAAAATATTATTATTGCAATGCAATTGAACTAATGGACAAAAGCTTATTAAAATTAATTCCTTATACAAAACCTTATAAGTCTCATATTATCTGGAATGTGGTATACAATGTTCTGTATGCTTTGTTTAGCACTATTTCTATGCTAACACTGCTTCCTGTTCTTGAAGTGCTGTTTGGTAAAACCAAAACAATAGAAAAAGAACCTATATATACGGGAGTAGGAGATATAAAACAGTTTGGTTCCGATTTTATGTATTATAAAATTTCAGAATTAACAAAAGAAAATAGTATTCAAGTTGCGCTGTTATTTGTTGTTTTAATGGTTATCACAACATTCTTATTCAAAAATTTATTTAATTATCTTGCTTCGCATCACATCATGCACCTCAAGAATGGGGTTTTAAGAGATTTGAGAAAATCAATGTATAATAAAATAATAGAATTACCCATTTCCTATTATTCTGAAAAAAGAAAAGGGGATATTATGGCTCGAATGCTTGGCGATGTCAATGAAGTCCAAAATTCCTTTTTTTCTATATTAGAACTTGTCGTAAAAGAACCGTTAACGATTGTTTTTGCATTAGTAACCATGTTTTTTATAAGCACGAAACTGACTTTATTTGTTTTGATTTTCATCCCGATTTCCGGATTAATCATTTCTAAAATAGCTAAAAATTTGAGAGCCAAATCGTTACAGGCACAACAAGAAAGTGGTTTCCTAATTTCTATCGTCGATGAAAGTCTGAGCGGATTGAAAGTGATAAAGAGTTACAATGCAGAGACTAATTTTAAAAACAGATTTAATGATTCGGTAACCCGATTGTTGAATTTATCAAACAGCATCGGAAGCAAAAATAATCTAGCAACTCCATTAAGTGAATTTCTGGGTATCACAACAATTTCAGTCTTACTTTTTTATGGTGGGAATTTGGTGTTAGTAGAAAAAACATTAGAAGGCTCTGCCTTTATTGTTTATCTGACATTAGCTTTCAATATTCTTACGCCTGCCAAAGCCATTTCTAAAGCTTCTTATTCCGTAAAAAATGGATTAGCAGCCGCAGAGCGAGTTTTTGAAGTTTTAGAAGTCAAAAACGAAATCACGTCAAAAGAAAATGCGATTGACAAAAACACTTTTGATTCTACTATCACAATCCATAATATCAACTTTAAATACGAAGATGAAGCTGTTCTAAAAGACTTTTCATTGGAAGTAAAAAAAGGACAAACTGTGGCTCTTGTGGGACAATCCGGAAGCGGAAAAAGTACCATTGCCAATTTGCTTACCCGTTTTTATGATGTTAATGAAGGAACAATTTGTATCGATGGAATTGACATCAAAGACATGAATATCCATTCCCTTCGTGATTTAATGGGACTGGTAACTCAAGACAGTATTTTATTTAATGATACCATAAAAGCAAATATTTCATTAGGAAAATTAGATGCAACTGATCAAGAAATAATTGAAGCCTTGAAAATTGCCAATGCGTATGAATTTGTAAAAGATTTAACGCTGGGAATTCATACTAATATTGGCGACAGCGGAAACAAGCTTTCTGGTGGTCAAAAACAACGATTGTCTATTGCGAGAGCCGTTTTGAAAAATCCTCCGATTATGATCCTCGATGAAGCGACTTCTGCATTGGATACCGAAAGCGAAAAATTTGTACAAATCGCTCTGGAAAACATGATGCAAAACAGAACCTCTATTGTAATTGCTCACCGTTTATCCACTATTCAAAAAGCCGATTTAATTGTAGTAATGAAAAAAGGAAAAATTGTAGAACAAGGAAAACATGAGGAATTAATTGCTATGGACGGCACATATAACAAATTAGTAACCCTACAATCTTTTGAATGATGATTTAAAATTAGTAGTTTTATGTTCAATTGTGTATTAAATCTAAAAAATGTACCTAAACAATCCCAACTTAAAACTTCCTGAAGATTCCACCATTGTTTGGAAATACCTTGATTTATCAAAGTTTCTCGACTTACTGATGTCGCAAAAACTATTTATGTCTCGATCTGATAAATTTGAAGATCAATATGAAGGTACTTTTAGCGAACCCACATTTGAAGAAATAAAAAAACTATCGATTAACAATCCTGAATTTCTCAATTTTTATAAAACACGTCGGGAAAAAGTAACGATTAGCAGTTGGCATATAAATGAATACGAATCCTTTGCGATGTGGCAAATTTTCACACAAAACAGCGAAGGATTGGCTATTCAATCCACAATTGGCAGATTACAAAAAGCGCTTCACCCTGAGGCAAATTTGAATCAATACATTGGTGAAGTAAACTACATAGATTACAAAAAAGAGTACATTCCGTTTGATGATATGTTTTTTCCTTTTTTATTCAAAAGAAAAAGTTTTCAATACGAACGTGAAGTACGAATCATATCAGATGTTGCAGACGATACCATCAAAATCAATGACGGTCTTAAAATCAATGTTGACATCAATGAATTAATCGAAAAAATATACATTCATCCAAAATCTGAAAACTGGTATAAAAACCTCGTTATTCAATTAGTAAAACAATTGGGATTTGATTTTACGATTGAAAAATCTGATTTGGAAAGTGATATCTTAATTTAAGTTTTAAACTGGTTTGTAACTTATAATTTTCCATTCTTTGTTTGATAGATCAACGTAGTTATAATGCACCACATCCATTTTATCAAATTGTCCATTTTTGTTAGTATCCTCAACCGTTCTAAAATACAAACGGTTATTTGATTCAATCAAATTCCAATCAATTAATTCCTGATAACTATCTGATAATTTAGTCAATTTATCCCCACTTATTTCACTTAGATACAACGCCTTAATATCACTTGTATCAAGTTTACCGTCTTTATTGGTATCCATATCAACCATCGTGTAGACCATGATTTGGTTTTTGGTTTTATCGGAAACTGATTTTAAATAAGTCGCCGTTTGAATCAAAACAGGTTTATCTGTCAATGCTTTTATAGAATCTGAACCAATTTTTTGAAATTTTATGTTTTGTAAAAAACCCGTGATTTCATTTTCTCCGTAATTAGAGATAGTAAAACGCAAATCATTCACACTGGAAGATCCATATCTTGTTTTAATCCCTTTTTCTCGAATGCTTAAATCTCCCACAGGATGAATCAGATAGTTAGTTCCATCTATGTGAATAGGCAAATCGGCGATTTCAATTTCTGTCGAATCCGATTTAATAGCTCTTCCTTTTGAAGCATCGTAAGTTACTTTTGGTTTTTCTGAATCTTCTTTGCAGCTCGTTAAAAGCAGAATTGAAAGGCCTAATAACGCGGTATGTAATTTTCTCATGATGTCTTATTAAAAAATAAATTCAAATGTAATCATTTTTAAAAATGCTTATATCATTCTGTAACTGTTTTATGATCTTGAAAGTGTTTAAAACTGCAATAAAAAAGCTCTTATTTCTTTTCTTTTATAACTTCGCACTCAATTTCACATTAAAAACCCTGGTGGTCATATAATTAGGAATTGCATATTGATTTTTTGAATATACGTCCCTAACCCAAGTATTCGTAATTGCATTATGATTATCAAAGAGATTAAAAATTTCTAAACCGATAGCTAACTCCTTAAAGCTTTTAAGCCAACCTTTAGTAGCGCTAGCCGAACTATTATCTAAAAACACTTTAGAAAAACCAACATCCGCTCTGCGATAATCCCTTAATCTGTTTTGGTACAAATAAGGATCGGCATACGAAGGTGAACCTCCCGGCAAACCAGTATTGTACACTAAATTTAGGTATATTTTTACACTCGGAATATTCGGCATAAAATCTTGGAATAAAATCCCAAATTTCAATCTTTGATCCGTTGGTCTTGCTATATATCCTTTGTTACTGCTATTTTCTTCCGTCTTCAGATATCCAAAACTAAACCAAGATTCCGACCCCGGAACAAATTCACCATTCAAACGAACATCTAACCCTTGCGCATATCCTTTCGCATTGTTATTAGCCGCATACCGTATGCGAACATTATCAATAGTATAAGTGTTTACATCGGTCAACAATTTGTAATATAATTCTGAAACCAGTTTAAAAGGACGATTCCACATCTTAAAACTATAATCAGTGCTCAAAACCAAATGAATGGATTGTTGTGCCTTAACATTTGGTTGCACAACTCCATTAGCATCCCTAAGTTCCCTATAAAAGGGCGGTTGGTGGTACATACCTCCCGAAATCCTGAAAACCATATCCTTTTCCCAATCTGGTTTTATAGCAAAGTGCGCTCTTGGACTAAAAGTAATTTGTGATTTACTCCTTGCATTATCTCCAGAAACTTCCCAGTTATGCAGTCGTGCTCCGGCATTGTACCAAACTTCATTCGAACCTAACTTTCTTTTTCTACTCCATTGTGCGTAACCTGAAAATCTATTAATTGTATTGAAATTAGTTGCTCTCACATTTTGATAAGGCACTAAAGGGCCTGAATAAGCTGCATACGGTTGATCATTTTTAGGCAAAATAACAATTGGCGGATTTATAGAAAACCCTATCGAATCAATTACCTCCCACTCCACTACTCTGTCTCGAATGGATTCGCGTGTATATTTCACACCCCATTCGAATTGATTTTCTTTCCAATCGTGAAATCCTTTTACTTCGGTATTAACAATTAATGCATCTAAATCATTTCGTGCATGATTCAGCTGCGAGCCAATTCCTCGTGAAAAAGAAACATCGCCATACGTATCAGAACCGATTGTAGTATCTACTTCGCCCAGACGATATTGGGCAAAAATATCAAAATGCTCTTGTTCTAAAGTATGAAAAACGGATCCTATAAATTTCAATGTAAAATTATCCGAAGTTTTAAAGGTTGTTTTTACAGCTCCAAAATAGGTGTCATATTTATCTTTTTCCTGGCCTTCATAATAAATAGAAAGCGCCATAGGATTATCAATCGTTCCAAATTTAGTTTGACGCGTCAATGGGTGATACTGGTATTTGTTTTGAGAAATATTCCCTAGAAAACTCCATTGCCATTTAGCCGATGCCAGGTAATTTATATTCGTTTGAATATCGGCAAATGTTGGCGTGAAATTCGTTTGCGTTTCTTGGCTTTTCACCAAAAGACTATTGTTACGGTACCGAACTCCGGTAACTGCAGACCATTTTTTATTTTTGGAAACCGCATCGATAGAAAGGCTTCCGCCAAGAAAACTAGCTTCTAAATTGGCTCCAAATTTTACTGGTTTTCTATAGGTAATATCCAACACTGAGGATAGTTTATCTCCAAATTTTGCCTGAAAACCTCCGGCTGAAAAATCAATATTTTGCACCAAATCAGTATTGGTAAAACTCAATCCTTCTTGTTGACCGGAACGTATTAAAAAAGGACGGTATACTTCGATTTCGTTAACATAAACCAAATTCTCATCATAATTTCCACCCCGAACGGCGTATTGCGTACTCAACTCATTATTAGAATTTACTCCCGGTAAAGTCTTCAATATATTTTCGATACCAGCATTGGCTCCGGGAATTTTTCGGATAACTTCAGGTTCAATAGTGGTAATTCCCTGAACTCTTTTCCCATTTTTTGCAATAACAATAACCTCGCCCATTTGTTCTTGATAATCACTCATTACCAAATTAAACTCATAGTCTTCATTTGCTTTTAAAACAATTAAAACAGTTGCTTTTTTTAAAGAAATATGCGTAAAAACAACCACCAATTTTTGATTGGCAGGAACAGCCAAATCAAAAAACCCATTTATATTAGATTGCGTTGTTTTGCCAAAACACAAAACATTTACATTCTCTACTGGTTGGTTCTTTTTATCGAGAATAATTCCTTTAATCCTAGCCGATTGGGCTGATACTGCAAGTCCAATACAGAAAAAAAAGAAAACAAGTATTAATTTATTAGGAATCAAATGGTTTGGTTTTTACTTTTTTTGGCTTCGAAAAAAATGAATTTCAAAGATAGTTGAATTTCCTACATTATCAATTACATCCACTTTTAAATGATTGTCACCTTCACCAACAATCCCATCACTGAAATTGTGAATTAGTTTTTTAGTTTTATTGTCGTATTCGAATAATATCCAGTTTCCATTCAAATAGCCATTGTACGATTTTATACCCGATAAGCTATCGTTTATAGTGAGTTGAATCGTCTTTTGACCGCTCAACCATTTCCCTTCAATTGGTTTCGCAATAGTGATTGTTGGCGCTATCGTATCTAAAACCAAAGAATACTTTCCTAACGTTTTCACTTTTATATTAAAAACATTCTCTTTTCTATACGTAGAATTATAAGTCACTTTCTTACCATCAATTAAACCTATAAATATTTTTTCTCTTTGGGCTTCGTTGTATTTATTGTCTTCTATAGAAATTGTAAAAGTAGAATGCGCCGGAACAGTATCATCATGAAGATATAAAATATCATTTTTGACATCAAAATTCATATCAAAATCCTCATAAAATGTTCCTGCAGGAAAGAAAACCGACATGTTATCTTTAGCAAAATTACTGTCTTTGTTCGCTTTTACAAAATAGTTAGACACCACGGGCTCTTGCTCAATAATAGTGGACAACAAATCATATTGAATAGGAATGGAAACCGTGCTTTTATTTCCAAAAAAATCCGAAACTTCAACTCGATAAATCGAAGTCAAGTTAGGAACTACTGAAATAATTCCGTTGTTTTCATCAGCCTGAATAATGCTTAATCCAAATTTATTTTTCATGAATAATTTCTGGACTCTTTGCTGTGTTTTCTTATATCTCGAATAATCGATTAGCGCATTTACATAACGCATATCGTCGAAAGAATAGGTGTCGAATTGATACCCAAAATTTGGTTTTCCATTGTAAAAAGACTGGACTTTAAAAAGGCCATTTTTATTAAAAGAAACATCATCATAATCAACAGCAGTTATTCCAAAACCTATCTTCCCGTTGGCAACCACTTTTTCAGACAGATAGGTTCCATTTTTTTGTAATGACAAATTAAGTAACAAGGGGCGTTTCGAATGATTTACCGAAGTTTTTGTATCCAAAGGATAGACATAAACAGACGAAATAAGTGGCTTTTTTGTATCCTTAATATTTTTATCAAATCCGAAAAACATAGGATTAATAATTTTTTCTGTTTTGCTGTCGCGAATTTCAAAATGCAAATGTGGTCCCTCAGAACCGCCCGTATTTCCAGAAAAAGCAATTATTTGTCCTTTTTTAATAATCAATTCCTCTGGTCTAGGAAACAATTCGATTTCAAACGATTTCAACGCATAATGGGATTTCTTGATATAATCTTCAATACCGTCATTAGCTTTTTGCAAGTGACCGTAAACCGATGTATACCCATTAGGATGAGTGATATAAATGCATTTTCCATTTCCAAAAGTAGAAATTTTTATTCTTGATATATACCCATCGGCAACAGCGTAAACCTTTAATCCTTCTTTCTGTAGTGTTTTTAAATCAAAGCCTGCATGAAAATGATTGGGTCTCAATTCGCCAAAATTCCCTGAAAGTTGCATTGGAACATCAAGTGGGGCACTAAAATAATCTTTGGGATAGTCCCCTTGAGCAAAAAGGGGAGTGCAAAAAAATATAAGAAATATAAAAATTTTCATGGGGTTCATTTTTGCTAAGATAAAAAAAAGACGGTAATAAAAAATTATAAACGAAATCAAATCACAACATATTGAATTACAAATAATTGATTTATTTAACGTAAAAAAATCAATAAAATATTGCAATAATAAAAAGGAATACTAACTTTGTAAGATTAAGTAATGAATTAGAATTAATAATGAGTGTAATTGCAGAAATAATTGATACTCTTGAAAATAAAGTTGAAAAACTTTTCATTAAACTGAAAGGTTTGGAGAAAATCAATCAAGATTTAAAAATTGAATTAACGAAATCTGCAAAAACCATACAAACTCAACATCAAGAGATTGAAGCGCTAAAAACGCAATGTGAAACACTCAAAATTACTAATACATTATTAGGCAGTGACGATAATAAAAGAGATACGAAGCTTAAAATAAATTCATTAATTCGCGAAATTGATTACTGTATAGCACAACTATCAGATTAATAATAAATATGGACGATAAGCTTAAAATTAAAATATCAATCGCAGACAGAGTTTACCCGTTAACGGTAGAATTGTCTCAAGAAGAAGGCCTTAGAAGCGCCTCAAAGAAAATTGATGTGATGATAAAGCAATTTGAAGAAAATTATGCTGTTCGTGACAAGCAAGATGTATTAGCCATGTGTGCTTTACAATTTGCCTCACAAGTAGAACAAAAACAAATTGATAATTCAATTGATGGCGAAGCAACCATTGAAAGATTAAAAAAAATCAATGCGGTTTTAGATCAATATCTCGACAATTAAACGTTCTTTACAAAGACTAAGATACTGCCTACATTAGTTCATATTTGGTAAACTCAACACTAACAATTTAGAATGAGCAAATCATCACTACTAAAGCATGCCACGCTTCGGCGAGGAAACTTGAACAGTGAGTTAGCTCAAAACTTGTCTTTCCGAGTTTATTCAATTACCCTAATGTAGGCTTTTTTTATATATAAATTTTAACAAACATGGACAACATATTAACGATCATTATTACCGGTTTTATAGGTATTGCAGGAGGTTTTGGAATAGCCAAACTTATAGAAAAAAGCAACATTTCTAACTTAATTAAAAATGCAAAAAAGGAAGCGTCATCAATTTTAAAAGATGCCAACCTTGAAGCCGAAAACATAAAAAAAGACAAAATTCTTCAAGCAAAAGAGAAATTTATCGAATTAAAATCAGAACATGAGCAAGTAATCCTTACTCGTGACAAAAAAGTAGCAGAAATAGAAAAAAGAGTTCGTGACAAAGAATCTCAAATTTCTAATGAATTGTCTAAAGCAAAAAAAGTCAATGATGATTTTGAATCAAAAACTGTAGAATACAACACTAAAATAGAAGTTTTAGATAAAAGACAGTCTGAAGTTGACAAATTACATAAAAGCCAATTGCAACAACTGGAAGTGATATCTGGTTTGTCTGCAGAGGAAGCTAAAAATCAACTTGTAGAAGGATTAAAAGCCGAAGCTAAAAGTAAAGCGATGTCTCATATTCAAGACACCATTGAAGAGGCTAAATTGACCGCACAACAAGAAGCCAAGAAAATTATAATCAACACGATTCAAAGAGTTGGAACAGAGGAAGCAGTAGAAAACTGTGTATCTGTTTTTAATATTGAATCCGATGACGTAAAAGGTAGAATTATTGGTCGAGAAGGTAGAAATATCCGTGCCCTTGAAGCTGCTACTGGAGTTGAAATCATTGTCGACGATACACCAGAGGCTATTATTCTTTCTTGTTTTGATCCTGTACGTAGAGAAATCGCACGTTTGGCATTACATAAACTGGTAACTGACGGAAGAATTCACCCAGCACGTATTGAAGAAGTTGTTGCTAAAACAGCAAAACAAATTGATGATGAAATCATAGAAGTAGGTAAGCGTACCGTTATTGATTTAGGAATTCATGGTTTACATCCTGAATTAATTAAAGTTGTGGGACGTATGAAATACCGTTCTTCTTATGGACAAAATTTACTGCAACACTCTCGTGAAGTTTCTAAACTTTGTGGAATCATGGCAGCTGAACTTGGCTTAAACGTAAAACTGGCTAAAAGAGCAGGTTTATTACACGATATTGGTAAAGTTCCAGATGCAGAAAGTGATTTACCTCACGCGCTTTTAGGAATGCAATGGGCTGAAAAATACGGTGAAAAAGAAGAGGTTTGTAATGCGATTGGTGCGCATCACGATGAGATTGAAATGAAATCATTATTATCTCCTATTATTCAAGTATGTGATGCTATTTCAGGTGCAAGACCGGGTGCAAGAAGACAAGTATTAGATTCTTATATCCAACGTTTAAAAGACTTAGAAGAAGTTGCCTACGGTTTCAGCGGTGTAAAAAACGCTTATGCTATCCAAGCTGGTAGAGAACTTCGTGTTATTGTAGAAAGTGAAAAAGTTTCTGATGAAAATGCAGCTAATTTATCTTTTGAAATATCACAAAAAATTCAAACAGAAATGACTTATCCTGGTCAAGTTAAAGTAACTGTAATCAGAGAGACAAGAGCAGTTAATATTGCGAAATAACACTACTCTGATTTCTTCATAAATAGAAAAAGGCTTATTGATTTAAAATCGATAAGTCTTTTTTTTATTTTCCTCTTCTACAATTCTGCTATTAGAAATCTGATTTTTTTCTAGGATGAAAAGTATTAATTACCTGTGTTAAAAATTTTCGATCAAGATGAACATAAATCTCTGTTGTGGTTATCGATTCATGGCCCAGCATTAATTGAATCGATCGTAAATCGGCTCCATTTTCAAGAAGATGTGTGGCAAAAGAATGTCGCAAGGTATGCGGACTGATGTTTTTGTTTAAATTTATTTTGACAGCCAAATCTTTAATAATAGTAAAAATCATAGCTCGTGTCAATTGATTTCCTCTTCGATTTAAGAACAACGTATCTTCAAATCCCTTTTTAATTTTCAAATGGATTCGCATCGTATCTTTATAAATCTGAATGTATTTTTGAGTCAAATTTCCGACTGGCACAAAACGTTGTTTATTCCCTTTACCCGTGATTTTGATAAAACCTTCCTCAAAAAACAAATCAGAAATTTTCAAAGCTGTCAATTCAGAAACCCGTAATCCACAACCATAAAGTGTTTCCAGCATGGCACGATTGCGTTCCCCTTCATTAGTAGTTAAATCAATGGCCGAAATAAGAGCATCAATCTCATCAACTGATAAAGTATCGGGAAGCTTTCTACCTGTTTTAGGGGTTTCAATCAACTCCAAAGGATTATTTTCTCGAAAGTCTTCAAATATTAAATAACTGAAAAAACTTTTAAGCCCCGAAATAATTCTGGATTGTGAACGCGGATTGACTTGTTTTGAAACATCATAAATAAACTGCTGAATTGTTTCGTCATCAATATTTATTGGAGAAATGACTATTCCATTATTTTCAAGAAAAAGGCACAAACGTTCAATGTCGAAAGTATAATTTTCAATAGTGTTCTTTGACAAGCCACGTTCAATTTTTAAATAAGATTGATAACTTTTTATATAGGTATTCCAATTCATATCCCAAAGTAAAGCATTTTTTAGACATAAAAAAACCACGCTTTTAAACGTAGCTTACTTTACTATTAAATCAAAAATTATTTTCTCCATTTACCACCGCCAACATAAAATCCTAAATGAATTCCTAAATAAGTATTAGAAACAATTCCTACTTTATCTCCATATATATTGTATAAATCAGATTTTGGCACCAAATTATATTCCATACCCATCCTGAATTTACCCCATTCAAACCCCCCTCGCAATAAGGCCCCCATTTTACCAGTTCCACTTACAGAAATCTGATCTGAAGTATTTACGTCTTCGTATGCAACATTTGCAATTGAATAAAGTCCTGCTCCACCACCAACAAAAGGAACAAAAGATTTTCCAGCCTTATTAAAATAATAATCATATGTTCCTACATAAGAGACATTAGCTGAAACATTTGCGCTAGTGGTAGTGCCGTTATTTTGAAAATCACGTACCATTCCAGCAGCACCAATTCGCAATCCAATATTCATGTTTTCTTGTATATTATATTTAGGTTCAATAGAAAACAACAGACCTCCCCCACCATTTGCAGGCACTGTATATCCTAGATCCAATCCAACTCTAAACCCACCTTTTTTTTGTGAATAAACATTGGTAAAAGCCACTGCTATAATTGCTGCTAAAATTACTTTTTTCATATTTTATTTTAAATGTTAATTGAAATAAAAATACGAATAAATAATCGTTTAAAATTCTTACTTATTAAAAATTAGAAACCGATTTATCAACAGTAAAATTCAAGTAGCCTTTTTTATAAAAACCTCCCGAATTGGAAGGCAAGAAATATTTAATTTTTAAATAAAATTTAAGTGAATGTTATAAGTAAAAAACATAAAATTATAATATTTCTTTAGATAAAGAGTTTTATCTTGTACATTAAAATTAAAAACAATTTTTAAAAAATAATATTATGAAAAAGACAATTTTAGTTGCCGTTTTACTGTTTGCAGTTTCAAGTACTATGCAAGCTCAATTGGTTAAGTTTGGAATAAAAGCAGGATTAAATTACGCGAATCAAACCGGTACTGATATTACAATAAATAGTGGTAATTATAATAAAGATGCAATTACCAGCTACCATGCAGGAATAGTCGCAGAAATCAAACTTATGGATAGCTTCTCTATACAACCCGAATTACTCTACTCTACTCAAGGTGCAACATACAAATATGCGGCTACAGAATTTAAAAATGAATTGGGTTATTTATCAATTCCTGTTTTAGCAAAAATTAATCTGAATAAAGTAATTAGTCTTGAACTAGGTCCTCAAGCTTCCTTTTTATTAAGCGAAAGAAACAATTTTGATATCAAAAATGCTAACACGTTCGATTTTGCAGTTGTTGGTGGTTTAGGCCTAAACCTTACAAACCATTTTTTCATACAAGCACGTTATGGTTTAGGATTAACAGATGCTTCACAGGAAGCACAAGTTAAAAACTCTGTTGTTCAACTTTCAGCAGGTTTTAAATTCTAATAAAATTAAAAAATAATTTATTAAAACCGTTCCATAAATTGGAACGGTTTTTT
This sequence comes from Flavobacterium algoriphilum, assembly GCF_048158655.1. Classification (NCBI taxonomy): domain Bacteria; kingdom Pseudomonadati; phylum Bacteroidota; class Flavobacteriia; order Flavobacteriales; family Flavobacteriaceae; genus Flavobacterium; species Flavobacterium algoriphilum. The sequence continues at coordinate 373,496 of NZ_JBLNKY010000002.1, read as the reverse complement.
TATTTTTACCAAAATAACATTTATGAAAATAGGTATCATCAACGGACCAAATCTTAATCTTCTTGGGAAACGCGAACCAGAAGTCTACGGCAGCCAAACTTTCGAGGAGTATTTTACTACTTTACAAATAAAATTTCCGACAATAGAATTTACTTATTATCAAAGCAATGTTGAAGGAGAATTAATTAATACGATCCAAGAATTAGGTTTTTCTTATGATGGTATTATTTTAAATGCTGGTGCTTATACACATACTTCTATCGGTATAGCTGATGCTATAAAAGCCATTACGACACCCGTTGTTGAAGTACATATATCGAACACATTTTCTCGAGAAAGCTTCCGCCATCAATCCTATATTTCAGGGAATGCAAAAGGAGTTATACTAGGCTTTGGATTAAAAAGTTACGAATTAGCGATACAATCTTTTTTGTAGTTAAATAGATTTACAAGAAAATGAATAAATTAAAAGATAAAAGGCACAAAAAAACTTGTGCCTTTTGTTTATAAAATCTCTAACTCATTATTCGGCTCTACATGAATTAAAACATGCCCCAATTCGGGAATTTCTTGTCTTAAAGTGTCTTTCAGCTTATGGGCTAAATCATGTCCTTCTTTCACTGATATATTCGCATCAACTATAGCATGAAGATCTACATGATATTGCATTCCAGCTTTGCGAATAAAACATTTCTCTGTATCAATAATTCCCTCGACTTGAAAGGAAACCTTTCTAATTTCATCAATTAAATCATCGTTCAAATTTTCATCCATAATTTCTCCAAGAGCAGGTCTGAAAATAAGATAACTGTTATAAAGAATAAACCCAGATGCAAAAAGCGCCGCCCAATCATCAGCAGATTCGTATCCTTTTCCTAAAATTAAAGCAATTGAAATCCCTAAAAAAGCCGCAACTGAGGTGATTGCATCACTTCTATGATGCCAAGCATCTGCTCTTAATGAAGAGCTATTCGTTTCTTTACTGCGTCTCATAACCAACCGAAAAGAATATTCTTTCCAAATAATTATAGCCCCAAGGATAAAAAGCGTCCATGATTTTGGTAATTCATGAGGTGTATTAATATTATTAATACTTTCATAAGCTATGATTGTAGCCGAAGTAATTAAAAAACCAACAACCATAAAAGTGATTAAAGGTTCCGCCCGACCGTGGCCATAAGGATGATTGTCATCCGCAGGTTTATTAGAATACTTGATTCCGAACAATACTAAAAAAGAGGAAAAAATATCAGTAGTAGATTCAATCGCATCCGCTAATAAAGCATATGAATTTCCAAAAAAACCTGCTAACCCTTTTATAATCGCTAAACAGATGTTTCCAACTATGCTAAAATAAGTTGCTTTTATTGCAGTTTGTTCGTTTGACATTGTATTTTGTAATGATTTAATAAAATAAAAAATCGTTTAAATAATCCTTTAGAATTTTGAATTTATACATTCACTCAGGTAGGATTTTTTAAACGATTTTTTTATAAAATAGGTATTATGCTCGAATGATATTAGCACCAATCGCTCTTAATCGTTCGTCAATTCGCTCATAGCCTCTATCGATTTGTTCTATATTTTGAATAGTACTTGTCCCTTTTGCCGAAAGAGCTGCAATCAACAAGGAAATTCCTGCACGAATGTCAGGTGAAGACATGGTTGTTGCTTTCAATTGTGATTTGAAATCATGCCCCATAACTACCGCTCTATGCGGGTCACATAACATAATTTTCGCGCCCATATCAATTAACTTATCAACGAAAAACAATCGGCTTTCAAACATTTTTTGATGAATCAATATATCTCCTCTTGCTTGTGTGGCAACTACTAAAACAATACTTAGTAAATCAGGCGTAAATCCTGGCCAAGGTGCATCAGAAATAGTAAGAATAGAACCATCAATGTCCGTTTTCACTTCATATCCATCTTCGTGGGCAGGAATATAAATATCATCTCCTCTTCGTTCTAAAGTGATTCCCAATTTTCTAAAAGTATTTGGAATTAATCCTAGATTATCCCAACTAACATCTTTAATTGTAATTTCACTTCTGGTCATAGCAGCTAATCCAATCCACGAACCAATTTCAATCATGTCCGGAAGAATTCTATGCTCACAACCGCCTAGACTTTGGACTCCTTCGATAGTTAATAAATTAGATCCAACTCCCGTAATGTTTGCACCCATTGCATTCAACATTTTACAAAGCTGTTGCAAATAAGGCTCGCAGGCTGCGTTGTAAATTGTTGTTTTTCCTTTTGCCAAAACAGCAGCCATAACAATATTAGCAGTCCCAGTAACTGAAGCTTCATCAAGTAGCATATCAGTTCCAGTCAATCCTTTTGGAGCCTCTACACCATAAAAATGATCTTCTCTATTGTAACGGAATTTAGCACCCAGATTAATAAATCCTTCAAAATGCGTATCTAATCTTCTACGACCTATTTTATCTCCTCCGGGTTTTGGAATATATCCTCTGCCAAAACGAGCCAATAACGGTCCAACAATCATAATAGAACCACGAAGTGAGCCTCCTTCTTGTTTAAATGCTTCCGTTTCTAAATATAGTACATTAACATCATCCGCTTGAAAAGTATAAGAGTCAGATCCATTTTTTTGAATTTTAACGCCCAAGTTTCCTAAAAGGGTTATCAATTTATTGATGTCAATAATATCAGGAATATTATTAATTGTAACTTTTTCAGGAGTCAAAAGAACTGCACATAAAATTTGCAATGCTTCATTTTTAGCTCCCTGTGGCGTGATTTCTCCTTTTAGACGAATGCCACCTTCTATTTTGAAAATTCCCATATGCTGTTTTTAAGGTTCTGAGGTTTTAATTGCAAAGGTTATGAAGTTTTACCGATTTTTTAAAAAGCAGTAATTCAAAATCTTAACAACGTATTGCCTATTTTATTTTGGATTATTGTTTTTTACGAAAGGTTTTGGTTTGCCCGTTTTTAAATTCTTATTACTTAGAATTTTTGGTTGTCCAACAGGAGTGATTTTATTGGAAACTCGTTTATTAGTTCGCAATAAATCGGTCGTATTTAAAAGCTCTTCTGTACTTTGAATTAAATTTAGCTTACCGTCAGACAATTCATACAAGTGTTCGAAGATAACATCATCCTTTACGGTATCTTTATTCCAACTTAAATAGGATTTTTTCATATGATTGGCAATCACTTTTACCAATGCATTTTTCATTTCACCATCGTCCCATTTATTAGCGACATCAATCATATACTTTATGTTGTTGCCATAATACCTGTATTTCGGAAAATTTTGCGGGTATTTTAAAACATCCGGTTTTAGTTGTAATACTTCACGAGATGGAATTGGATATGGTGAATCAGCTACTAATTTAAAATCAGACATAATAAAAATCTGATCCCATAACTTATGTTGAAAATCAGGAACATCTCTTAAGTGAGGATTCAAACTTCCCATCACCTGAATAATATATTTTGCGGCTTTGTTGCGCTCCAAATCATCTTCAATATGAGTCGCCTGATCAATTAATTTTTGCAAATGACGACCGTATTCCGGAATAATCAAATGAGATCGCTCTGCGTTATATTCCAAATGATGGACAGTATCGTTCGCGTTTTCTTTTATATATTTTGAATTCATATTCGAATGTATCTTTTTTTGATCTTACATGCCACATTTCTAAAATTTTTAATCATTAGAAATGTATCAAAATTTTATATTATAGGGAAATAATACCTTTAATGGTAGAAACTTCTATGTATTTATCTACTATTTCTTGTGAATTTTTTACGGTAACATCAACAGATATACTTGTGAATTTACCCGTTTTGGATTTTGTCGTTTTTATAACCGCTCCCATACAGTCAAAAGCCAGTTCAACACGCTCTACATTATCATTTTCTGATGGCACAATAAACTTAAATAAATACTCTGCTGGCCATGTATTACTCATATCCAGCTCTACTTTTAATCTTTCGTAAAATTCTGCAGTCTCTTTTTCTTTATCGTTATCCATTTTCAATTTAAAAATAAAAGCAAATATACGGTTTCAAATGTAAATTTTGAATATTTGAAATATGATTTTTTGTCAAATTATATTTTTACGGCAATCATTTTTTCAAATTCCAATAAGTTTGAGTAATTTTGCGCCTTATTTGTAAAAAAGTGCAGAAAGAAATCATAGTTATCATTGGCGGCCCAGGAACTGGAAAAAGTACAATTATAGACCAATTGGTTGCTAATGGATATTGCTGTTACCCAGAAATTTCCAGACAAGTAACTTTAGAAGCTCAAAAACAAGGCATTGAACAATTGTTCCTAACAAACCCTTTGCTGTTTAGCGAATTACTTCTGGAAGGCAGAAAAAAGCAGTTTCAAAGCGCACTGGAAGAACCGCATGAAATTGTATTTATCGATCGTGGCATCCCAGATGTTTTAGCCTATATGCATTATATCGGGGACAGATATCCTACTTTTTTTGATTTGGCTTGCCAAGAATACAAATACACTAAAATTTTCATTCTTCCGCCTTGGGAGGAGATCTATACTAGTGATACTGAACGGTATGAAAACTTTGAACAAGCGAAAGACATCAATGGTCATCTTATTTCAACTTACAAAAAATATGGTTACGAACTTATAGAAGTACCTAAAGATAGTGTGGATAACAGAATTCTTTTTATCTTAGATAAAATTTCTAAATAATTTAAGGATTACAAATTGGGATTGACGATTTTTTCATCAGGTATAAATTAAAATCTAATCCCGAAGCTTTGGGAACCAAATCTATGCCAGAAGCACTACAGATTCTCCAAAAATATTGGAAGTATGGCAAATTTAGATCACTACAAAACGAAATTATAAATTCTGTTTTAAGTGGTGAAGATACTTTTGCGATAATGCCTACCGGTGGCGGAAAATCCATCTGTTTTCAAATTCCTGCAATGATGCAGGAAGGAATTTGTTTAGTAATTTCTCCATTAGTGGCATTGATGAAAGATCAAGTCGCTAATTTACAAAAACGAAATATTAAAGCGATTGCATTGACTGGTGGAATAAAATCGGATGAAATGATTGACCTTTTGGATAACTGCCAATTTGGAAATTACAAATTCCTGTACCTATCTCCGGAACGATTACAATCAGATTGGATTCTCGAAAGAATAAAAAACCTTCCCATAAATTTAATTACCATTGACGAAGCACATTGCGTTTCACAATGGGGGCACGATTTCAGGCCTGCTTATTTGAAGATTTCAGGATTAAAAAAGCATTTTCCAAAAATCCCTTTCTTGGCTTTGACTGCAAGCGCAACTCCAAAAGTTAAAGAAAGCATCATCACTGATTTAGGATTGCACGATCCCAAAATTTTCGAAAAGTCATTTGCCAGGGAAAACATAGCCTACATGGTTTTTGAAGTTGAAGACAAACTTTTTAGAATCGAACAAATTTTAAAGAAAAACCCGCAATCCTCTATAATATATGTGAGAAACAGGAAATCCTGTTTGGATATTTCGGCACAACTTCAGTCCTTAGGGTTCAAAGCAACGTATTATCACGGCGGGCTTGCGTCCAAAGAAAAAGATAAAAATATGCAGTCTTGGATGAATGAAGAAGTGCAGGTTATTGTTGCCACCAATGCGTTTGGAATGGGAATTGATAAAGCCAATGTAAAAACAGTCATCCATATTCAGCTTCCGGAAAATTTAGAAAATTATTATCAGGAAGCTGGAAGAGCCGGAAGAAATGGTGAGAAAGCCTATGCCGTATTATTAACAAGTCCATCGGATATTCTTCAAACCGAAAATCAGTTTATCAATATTCTTCCTGATAAAAAGTTTTTGAATCTAATGTATATCAAACTCTGTAATTATTTTCAGATTGCTTACGGAGAGGGAATCGACGAACAATTTACTTTCAATTTACATCATTTTTGCTTAAAGTATGAGTTCCCAACATTGAAAACCTACAATGCCATGCAGTTTTTGGACAGACAAGGTATCATTAATTTATCTCAAGAGTTTTCTGAAAAAATTACACTGCAATTTCTTATTCCTTCCAAAGAAGTGATTCGTTACACGAGTTTAAATCCTAATGACGAAGAAATCATCTTGGCAATATTGCGAACCTATCCTGGGATTTACGAGATTCAAACTGCTTTCAACTTAGAATTGATTGCCAAAAAATCACATCACGGCATAAATCAAATACAGGCAGTTCTACATAAATTAAAGGAAAAAGATATTATTGAGTATCATTCGAAAAATAATGATGCTACATTAATTTTTAATGAAATCCGCGAAGATGAAAGAACAATAAATAGAGTTGCTAAATATTTAGAAAATCAAAACCAGTTAAAAAAAGAACAACTCAAGTCTGTTATTTATTATACCAATGAGAAAAAAATTTGCAAAAGTAAATTGATTTTAGATTATTTTGGCGAAAAGACAACTGTTGATTGTGGTATTTGTTCCTATTGTATCACTAAAAGAAACAAGAAAAGGGATGTGACCTCGCTTTCAAAAGAAATTGTGGCTTTATTACAATCAGAAGATCTAAATTCTAGAGACATTCAAAACAACTCTAAAAATAGCCCAGACGACGTTATCTTTGTGCTACAACATTTATTAGAAAACAATATTATACTTGTAAAACCAAATAATAAATACACTTTAAAATCATAATGGAAAAATTACGAATTATTTTTATGGGAACTCCAGAATTTGCTGTTGGGATTTTGGACACTATAATCAAAAATAACTATGAGGTTGTTGGTGTTATTACAACAGCAGATAAACCTGCAGGTCGTGGACAAAAATTAAAATATTCAGCAGTAAAAGAATATGTGTTAGCCAATAATCTTACTTTATTACAACCTACAAATCTAAAAGACGAAACTTTTGTAACGGAATTAAAATCTTTGAATGCTAATTTACAAATTGTAGTTGCTTTCAGAATGTTACCAAAAGTAGTTTGGGACATGCCTTCGTTAGGGACCTTCAATCTTCATGCTTCGCTCCTACCCAATTATCGTGGAGCAGCACCAATAAATTGGGCTATTATAAATGGAGAAACAAAAACGGGTGTGACTACTTTCTTTATTGATGACAAGATTGATACCGGAGCCATGATTTTAAGTTCTGAAACACCAATCTCAGCAACTGAAAATGCAGGACAATTGCATGATCGATTAATGGATATAGGAAGTAAGACCGTTATTGAAACTTTGGAAATGATTGAAAAAGGAAATATGACAACCATTATTCAAAAAGATGACGCTAATATTAAGACTGCATACAAGCTAAATAAAGAGAATTGTAAAATAGATTGGACAAAATCAGCTTTAGAAATACATAATCTAATACGAGGTTTGAGTCCTTATCCAGCTGCTTGGTGTATCTTTGGGGACAAAAATGAAGAGTGGAATGTGAAAATATATGAAGCGAAAATTATTTTAGAAGATCACAATTATCTTAATGGTAGTTTGATTTGTAACAAGAAAGAGATGAAAATTCCTGTAAAAGATGGATTTATCCAAATACTTAGTTTACAGTTTCCAGGAAAAAAGAGGATAAACACTATAGAATTGTTAAATGGCATGTCTTTTTCTGAAAATGCGAAAGTCTATTAACATCAGTAAAAACAAGGGTTTTGATGATTTTAACAAGAAATAAGCTTTGTTTTATTAACAAATAAAATAAGTTATTAACAAAACAAACTAAAATAACACAAAACGCTTGCAAGGAACGGATTTCCTACTAAATTTGTGTATTAACATTTTTTTTTAACCAACAATTAACAACTATTTATTATGAACAAATCAGAATTAATCGATGCTATCGCTGCAGATGCAGGAATTACAAAAGCTGCAGCTAAGTTAGCTTTAGAGTCATTTTTAGGAAATGTAGGCGGTACTTTGAAAAAAGGAGGAAGAGTATCTTTAGTAGGTTTTGGATCTTGGTCAGTATCTGCTAGAGCAGCTAGAGACGGTAGAAATCCTCAAACAGGAAATACTATCCAAATCGCAGCTAAAAACGTTGTGAAATTTAAAGCTGGAGCAGAATTAGAAGGAGCGGTAAACTAATCATAAGTTTTCCATTATAATAAAACCTTCCACATGGAAGGTTTTTTTATGCATTTAAACGACTTTGTTTGGCATGATAGATAATTATTTCTTAATTTTAATAAAAAACTAGCCGTCATGATTTCAGAAAAATTAAAAAAAGGACACCTACTTATAGCAGAGCCTTCTATATTTGGAGATTTATCATTTAGCAGATCGGTAATATTATTAGCAGACCACAACAAGGAAGGTTCTGTCGGTTTTATTATAAATAAACCTTTGAAATATACCATCCACGACTTGATACCAGATATTGATGCACGATTCAAAATTTACAATGGTGGTCCTGTAGAACAAGATAATCTTTATTTTATCCATGACATCCCCGAGTTAATTCCTAATAGTGTAGAAATTTCAAATGGCATTTATTGGGGTGGCGATTTCGAATCTACAAAAGAACTTATCAATACCGGAAAAATAAGTAAAAAAAACATTCGCTTTTTCCTAGGATACACTGGGTGGGAAGAAGACCAACTGGAAACAGAAATGGAATGTAATTCGTGGATTATCGCTGAAAACAATTATGAAAATAAAATAATAGGAAAATCAGCAGCTCATTTCTGGAAAGAACAAATCATGGAACTAGGAGGAGAATACCTTATCTGGTCTAATGCTCCAGAAAATCCTTATTTAAATTAAATAACACCTACCGCTTCGTTCAATTTTTCGACTAATTCATTTGCCAATTTTGTTGCAAACCCCTTTTTACGATATTTTGTGACAGGCTGTATCCCTTTTATAACATTGGTAATAAACAATTCATCTGCTTTTTGAAGATCAAATGGAGAAACTACTTCTTCCACTACCTCTAAATTTGCCATTTTTTTTGCCAAACTTAAAATTTGTTTTCTCATAACACCATTTAAACATCCTTCGGAAACAGGCGGCGTAATGAGTTTATTACCCAATAGCATAAAAATGTTTCCTTGCAAAGCTTCAACAACATTCTTACTGTCATTCAACAAAATACAATTGTCTAATCCATTTTCATTTGCATATATACTACCTGTAATATTTATGATTTTATTCGTAGTTTTAATAGAAGACAACAATTGTTTAGTCACATAAAAGTCTTTATACAAATCAACTTCATATTCTTTTTTGTCAATTGAATAGAACTTCTCTTCAAGTGCTGTTACATGAATTAAAAAAGAAATTGTATTATTTTGTGGTAAATAATAACCCCCGTCATTTCTATAAATGGTAATTCTGGCTCGTGCTGAATCATCTAAAGAATTATTTTTCACGAGAGAAAGAATTTGTTCTTCAAAATATTCCATGGTAAAATTCATTGGAATTTCCATTCGAACCACTCGCATAGAAGACATTAATCTAAAATAATGATCTTCTAAAAAAAGAATTTTATTATTTAATATTTTAACCGTTTCGAAAACAGCATCTCCATATAAAAAAGCGCGGTTCTGTGTCAATATATTAGTGTCTTGGGACACTATTGTTCCATTAAAATTAATCATAAAAAAGCCCTAAATTTTGTTCAGGGCAAATATAAGTCATAAAATATAATTTTACTATACAGACCCTATGAGATGTTTCAAATCTGAAATTTGATTTTGCCATAACTGTGTTGCTTCATCCACTTCATTTTTATCGGCAAAATCGATAACCATTAAAGAAACATCCTTGGTAAGTTCATCAACTAAAATATGCAATTCAAAAAAGTACTCTGTGTCTTTACTGTTTTCATCAACCCATTTGAATTTGACTTTTTCACCCGACTTCTTAGAGGCAAGCCTCGCTTTTTCTTCGGAGTCATTCCAAATGAAAGTAAAGAATTCTCCACGAGAATTTACGTTATCGGCAAACCATTCTGACAGACCAGAAGGAGTTGATATATATTGATATAATAATTGAGGTGAAGAATTTATGGGAAACTCGATTTCGTAACGTACTTTTTGGTCCATGAGCTACATTTAATTTTTGTGTAATATATAGAATATAACTCCGAAAAAAAAGCATTTCTAAAAATATTTTTTTTTCTTCAAAATATACTTGCAAGCTGTAATATTATTTTTATATTTGCACCCGCATTCAGGGATGGTTTTCTACCCTCAATTATGGCGAGATAGCTCAGTCGGTTAGAGCGCAGGATTCATAACCCTGAGGTCCCGAGTTCAAATCTCGGTCTCGCTACCAAAGCAAAAACCCTAACATCAATATGTTAGGGTTTTTTTATATTTAAAATTTGATTTATTCTCCAAACCTCAACCCTAGAAGTGACGAAAAGGAGTAATGTTTTATGTTCCAAAAACAGAAATTTTCAACACCCCTTCTTCAATTATACTTAAAATAGTTGGGTCAATATTAATACCTTTCAAGTATCTCATCGGCTGAATTTGGTTAAAAACACTCAAGCCTTAGTTCACTACTGCATTAATCCATGATAAATAAGTCTTTCTTAAATTTTTAAAATTTATTTTTTTATCAATATTCACCATATTTTTATAATTGAATAAATCCTCTTGACAAGTCATTCATTATGGTTTTTGACAATATTTCTCTCTGTAAATAGTATAAAATCATTTGTTTATTTGCCATACCATTGTAGAATTCTATTATTCATTAAACTATTTAGTCTTTATGACAATAACCCCGGCTGAAGCCTGTGATCCATAAATAGATGCTTCTGCACCCTTTAACACGCTTATATTTTTCACATTATTGGGTGATATATAATCAATCCCCGATACAATCATTCCATCAACAACAAATAATGGTTCTACAATGTTACGAATAGAACTTACACCTCTAATAATTATCTTATTATCTCTTGAAACTGTAACACCTGATAAACGTCCTCTAATCATGTCGAATATTGTATTATAAATAACCGTATTTTTATCATTTAGGACACTTACACCCTCTGAATTATTAACCCTATACTTTTTATCTGCTTCAGAATATTCAATTTTAATCTTATCTCCTTTTTTTATTTTCCCTTTTGTAGGTTTATCCAAATCTAAAAACATAAAATTCATGACGTTTTCATTATTGAATTTAGAAGATAACAAACCGTATTCAAGAGAGTAAACATTTATCACAGTTACCTCTTCAGGAAGTAACACTTTAAAATCCCCATCTTTATTGGTTTCAACATTTGTATAAATAGAATCTAAATATATTTTAGCATTAGCAACTGGTTTATTCTTACTATTGGTAACCTTCCCTGTTAGCTTATTTTGTGCATAGCCAAGACTAACTAATAGTAAAAAAACAAACAGTAGTGTTTTTGAAATGTTCATGGTACAATAATTTATAAATTTTCATTAAATATATAAAAAAGTAGAACTCTTTCAAAGATAAATCTAAAAACCATCTACAGACTCGGATCGTTTTTTCATAAGCCTTATCGTCAAAAAAATAATTTTTTACCCTCTCAGTTAAACAAGGTAGCTGAAGCCAATACGACCAGAAGTAGGTTGCCGTATGACCAATTATTTGAAACTCTTCTATTATCTTCTATTTGCTAAAAATTGATATTATTTTATTTGCCATAAAAACATTTATCAGTGATTAATTAGCGTTTAATATAATAATATATATTTTATTTAACAAGTTATTTCTTTCTTAAAATGATGATTTTTAAAATAAAACTCATGCATTTGTCCTGGTCTAATTGCATCAAGAATTCGTTCACAAAATATTATACCCCAAAATGGCAAACCATGTAGAAACTTCATTTTGAAATTAAATTTAGACAATCTTACTTAAAGTTTTTCAATATATTTCTTTCCCTATCATTAGTAAAAAAAACCCTATAAAAACCCAATATCAATAACACTGTTAATTCTAATTCTTAGAGAATTCATCAACCTAAACACGCCATTTATTTTAAAAACAAAATTATTTTTTATATATAATTTTACGCACAAAACTTTATTTAAAACGCTTTTAATCGGTTTTTTTAAACCTTTAATCTATTAAATAAAACAAAACACATAATTTTACCTCTTAATAAGCATGATTTTAATCTGAATTCATTTAAAATAAAAACACATGTGACATAATAATTTAAACAGAATAAAATAATGAAGACAATCTATTTAATAATCATAAAACTAATTCTCCCATTTTGTTTGCTTCTTATTACATTTTTTGGATATTCACAAACAACGCAAACTTTTAGTGCACCTGGAAGTTTTACAGTTCCAGCAGGAGTCACAAGCTTAGTAGTTGAAGCATGGGGGGGTGGTGGTGCAGGTGGCGGAGCAACCGGAAATATATCAGCTGGTGGTGGAGGTGCTGGTGGTGGATATGTAAAAAATACATCTCTAACCGTAGTTCCAGGTACCACATATACCGTTACTGTTGGAACCGGTGGTATTGGGACAACAGGGACAGGAGCTGCAGGAAATCCATCTTGGTTTGGATCAACCGCTATTTTATTAGCTGTTGGTGGGAATGGTGGGAATGGTGCAACTGCAGGTGGTGCAACCACTAGTGGTGCAACTGCATCGACAATTGGTAACATTGGTTTCTCTTCAAGTTTTAATTATTATGGTGGAGCTGGAGGAACCGGTGCAGCAGGAGGAGTATCAAGCGGCGGCGGCGGCGGAAGCGCAGGAACAATGTCAAATGGAAATAATGCTCTTATTATGCTTGGAGGTGCTGCTGTTACTGGAGGTGGCGCAGGAGCTACCGGCATAAATATCACTAGCGACGGGGATTCTAGTACTGCCCTAGGCGGGGCTGGAGCTGGGGCTAGAACTGGAAGCGGCGTAGATAAATCAGGCGGAAATGGCTATAGGGGTCAAGTAATTATTTCATGGATCTGTCCTACTTATAATTTAACGGGAACTCTATCGTCAACTTCAATCTGTCCAGCAAACACTTCTAATGTATCAATAACATCTTCAGCATCAGGACTACCAGTAGGTACTTATACTGTAACTTATAATTTATCCGCCCCCAATACTGCAACAGGAAATACCGCAATTATGACTGTAACAAGTGCTGGTTCAGGAACTTTTACCACAACCGCATTATCAAATTCAGGCACAACCAACATAACAATTACAAATCTTACAAGTGGTGGAACTTCTCCAAATAATTGTAGTTCACTCATCAGTTTAAACAATATTGCAAGCATAATCATAACCGCTACACCTACTATAACGAGTACGACACCTGGATTTACAAGTGGATCTGGAACAGTTAATTTGACTGCAACTGCTTCTGCAGGGATTGTTTACTGGTATACTACCGCTACAGGCGGAAGTACTTTAGGAACAGGTACAAATATGACCACCCCGATTATTACAACAACTACAACCTATTATGTTGAAGCGGTTAATGCATCATGTATTTCTACCGCAAGAACCGCAATAGTTGCAACTGTAAATTCTCCAGAAATAAATATTCTGGGAAACACCACTTCAATTATTGATGGTGATGCGACCCCAAGCGTTACAGACTGGACAGAATTTGGATCAATGGAGACAAGCACAGGAATCATCACAAAAACATACACTATTCAAAATACGGGCACTTCAACCTTATCCATAGGAGCCATAACTATTTCAGGAACTAACGCTGGTGATTTCAGCGTTACCATTAGTCCAAGTGCTTCAATTGCTGCGGGAGCCAGTTCTACTTTTTCTGTTAGTTTTAATCCTAATGCCTTAGGATTAAAAACTGCGGCAATTTCAATTATAAACAATGACTCTAATGAAAATCCTTATGATTTTTCTATTCAAGGTACTGGAATTCAAACCTTTTTTGATAGCGACGGAGATGGTGTATTTGACAATTTAGACACAGATGATGATAATGATGGCATTCTAGATGCGACTGAGGAAATTAATTGTAACAGCTCAAATGGCCATAAAGTAGATTATAAGTTTTTAAATGAAACCTTTGGCACAGGAGCAAAAACTTCAAACTTTACCGCTGCCTATAATGCCACAACAACCTATTGTTATGAAGACGGAATTGCAGGCACTAATACAACCGCATGTCCAAGTCAATCAAGCTGGATACTGGATGATGGTGAATACACGGTAGTCTCTAAAATAACAGGAACAGTAGCTAGCGACCCTGAAAATATTCATGGTGATTTAGCTTGGTATAACGGAGAAGATCATACAACAGGAGATACCAATGGAAGAATGGCTGTTTTTAATGCCAGTTTTACTCCCGGAATATTCTATGAGACAACTATTACCGGTGTTTTGTCTAATTTACCTATAACCTACAGTTTTTGGGTATTAAACATAATGGCCGCCTCTACTTTCCCCGGCTCAATTTTACCCAATGTAACAGTAGAGTTTTATGATTTATCAAACAATCTTCTTACAACTTTCAACACAGGAGACATAGGAAGATGTTCCGGAAGCACAACAGACAACACTTGCAATCAAGGAATTTGGAAACAATTTTCCACTAGTGTCAACTTAGGAAATGTAAATGCCTTTACCATCCGTTTCAAAAACAATGCGCCTGGTGGCGGCGGTAATGACCTTGCATTGGATGATATCCTAATTTCACAAACTTTATGTGATTTAGACAATGATGGCGTTGCTGATATGTTTGATCTAGACGCCGATAATGACGGAATTGAAGATATTATAGAAGCGGGCTTAGGAAACTTGAGTAATGCCAAAGGAAAAATAGATGTGGCTTGGGTCGATACCAACGGAAACGGACTTCATGATGGTGCTGAGTCGACAGCCGTACTAACTGCATTAGACTCTGATGGTGATGGAATTCCAAATTATATAGATTTAGATAGTGACAACGACAGTCTTTTTGATGTGGACGAATCTGGGGCAGGAAATACAAATGCTGTTTCTGGATATGAAAATGGTGATGGAGACATCAATGGAGATGGAACAGGAGACGGTCCGGAATCAGAAACATTTAGAACTAGAGACATTAATGGAGATGGTATAACGGAAGGTTATGGTGACGGAATATTAGACATTTATGACTATGGTACTGGAGCTACGAACCAATACGGAAATTTAGGACAAGGTATTGCAACTGCAAATCCTGCAACTACTTATTTAAAAGACACGGATGGAGATGGAATCCCCGATTATCTTGATACAAAATCTAATGGAAGTTCATTTGATATTGCTAATACTCTATTAATCTATGACTATAAAACGTTAGACACCAATAATAATGGCGTTATTGATGGCACAACCGATATTGATAAAGATGGAATTCTGGATACTTTTGACACTAACACGGCTTTATTTGGTTCTCCAAGAGATTTACATACCAAATTATTTCTAGACTTTGACGGCAGAAACGATTACGGCCAAAGTACGGCAGTTCTTGGGGGATTAGCCAATGCATCTTTAATGGCATGGATTGATTTAAATGCCGCTTTTTCTACTGATGGAGTTATTGTAGGACAAAATAATTTTCAAATCCGAATTACTGCCGCTAAGAAATTGGAAGCAGTTGTAAACGGCACAACAGTAACCTACAATACAGCTTTAAATATATCCCAGTGGTATCATGTTGGAGTAATTTACGACGGAGCAAATATAAAGTTATATTTAAACGGTGCTTTAGTGGCAACCCAAGCTAAAACCGGAAGCATCTCAGCTGATGCAACATTACTTACTTTAGGAAAAAACCCTGTTTCAAATACAAAATATTTTAAAGGAAAAATTGATGAAGTACGGGTGTTCAATATGGCTTTAACTGAAACCCAGCTACAAAGAATGGTATATCAAGAAATTCAAGATACTGGTTCACAAATTAGAGGTACAATTGTGCCTAAAAATGTCGCCACATCCCCTGCTTCTTTGCCTTTTGCTTCTTTGCTTCGTTATTACAGAATGGACAACTACACAAATGACATTATTGATGACTTAACTACAACAGCCATTGATGTTACCGGAACAAAAATGTATAATAATAAATATATATATGGACAACAGGCCCCTATGCCTTTTTTGACGGAACGTAACGGAAGTTTTGCTAGTGCTGTAAACAGTCCTACAAAAGAAATTAGAGGGAATGATATTATGGATCAGGATTGGTCTATTGTAAAAGTACAACATGATATTACTGAAACGGCTAATAATATTGATTTAGGAATGTTAGTAGATTCTGGAAAAAAAATTATAATGAATAATGATACCAAAATACAAAATGATTGGTATTTAAAATTAGATGGAAAAATAGATTTAGTGGGAATGTCACAGTTAGTGCAAACTAGCGAGAGCGACTTAGATATTACAAGCTCTGGATCAATAGAAAGAGACCAACAAGGTCAATCCAACAAATACAATTATAATTACTGGAGTTCTCCGGTAAGTCCTATAAGCACTACTGCCAACAACACTAATTATACCGTTGGTGGAGTAATGAAAGATGGAACTACAACAATTCCTCAAAATATTAACTGGATTGGTGGCTATGATGGAGCGCCCACAACCCCTATTAGTGTACCTCGATACTGGCTTTATAAATTTGACAATTATGTCAATACTTATGCTAATTGGGTTCAAATATTAGAAACAAATCCACTACGTGTAGGACAGGGATTTACATTAAAAGGAAGTGGAGCAATAGCAGGAACTCAAAATTACACTTTTGTTGGAAAACCAAATAACGGTACAATTTCAACAAATACTATAGGTGACAATCAATTATTGTTAGCTGGTAATCCCTATCCATCAGCATTAGATGCTGATGCTTTTATAACTGATAATATAAGTTCTTTAGAAACTTTCTCAAACCCTTCTACAGATGGCACTTTATATTTTTGGGAACAATATGCTACTAACAACACTCACGTTTTACGTGATTATCAAGGGGGATATGCTGTACGAAATTTGACTGGAGGATTAGCCCCTTCCTCTGCAGGTGTGGATTTCATCAGCAAATCAGGAACTCCTTCAAGAGGAATTCCTAACCGATATATTCCGGCAGGACAAGGTTTTTTTATAGTTGGAAAAACAGGTTCTAGTGGCATTGTTACTTTTAGAAATAGCCAAAGAGGTTTTCATAAAGAAAATGACGCTTTAAATTCGAATGTAATGTATAAAACCAAGACCGATAAAGAAACACCCTGGAATAATAACAATAATGACCCCGTAATAAAAGATACTTATAAAAGAATTCGTTTAGGTTTCAATTCCCATAATGATTATCACAGACAGGTGTTGTTAGGATTCATGGATGAAAAAGCAACTAGCGAAATGGATTACGGCTATGATGGTTTTAATTTTGATGACTTTCCAAATGATATGTACTTATTGAATGGTGAAAATCAATTAGTAATAGAAGGAGAAGGATTTTTTGATGCAAGTGCCTCCTACCCTATTGGTGTAAAAACAGATGCAGAAGGAAATGTAAAGTTCTTAATTGATGAATTAGAAAACTTCGACTCAGCACAAGCAATTTACATCCACGATGATTTAACAGGGATGTATCATGATATTCGCAATAAACCATTTGAAGTGATGCTTCCACAAGGTGTAAACAACAACCGTTTTTCATTACGATTTACTAATAAAACATTAAGCCTTGATGACGTAATCATCAATGATAATGCCATTAAAATTACTCATTTACAAAATGGAAATAGTCTTATAATCAACAATACTATATTAGACACGACTGTTAAAAAAGTTATTTTATTCAATATAATTGGCCAATCAATAGACACTTGGAAAATTGATAATCAAGACCAACAAAACATACACTTAACTATTAAAAAAGTAAATTCTGGTGTATATATTGTAAAACTTCAAACCACAAAAGGAGATTTTAGCAAAAAAATAATTATCCCTTAATAAGCAGAAAAAATAATTTTAACATTTAGAAACTGTCTGAAAAGACAGTTTTTTTTATGTCTAAATTGACCCTAAATAAAGAAAAAACTAAAACATGTAAAGTTAATTTTCTTAAAATGAGTAGTTTGTCGGATGATAAAATCCTTTCATCGAAAAAAAATTTTTTTTTCAAACAATACCATCCTAAATACTTAATTTTAAGACATGTAAGCCAAATACATTATAACTAAAAAAAATAAATAGTACTCCAAGCACAATTTTTCTTGTTGCTTTTTGTGTAAAAAAAAATAAATATTACACCAAAAAAAGTAACATTCAGATAGATTTTCATTGAAAACAACACCACTACAATAAACATTATTTTGTTTCTAAGAACAGCATCAATTTCTCTATGCCTCTTTATAAAAAATATTAATCGTTTGATTTAAAATGTAGGTATCATGAAAAAAAAATACTTTAACTTCCATATAAATTTATATTTAGTATTAATAGTATCCAAAAGCTATCATTTATTTACAATTGTTTTGTTTACTTTTTTGATTAGTATTGATAGTTTTGCCCAGACAATATCAAGTTTTACTCCAACTAATGCTTGTGCTGGTTCAGCTGCTTCAGTTGTCATAACGGGAACCGGTTTTAGTGGAGCGACCTCAGCAACTTTTAATGGTGCAATTGCCACTTATACCGTAGATAGCGATACGCAAATAACTGCGCTATTACCTGCTGCTGCCACCACTGGATTTATCACGGTAAAGACTTCTTCTGGGGTTACTATTGTTAGCTCGGGCACATTTACTGTAACCAGTACTGTAACGCCATCAGTATTAATCGCTGCAAGTCCGATTAGTCCGATATGCTCCGGAACTTCGGTAACATTTACTGCAAGTCCTGCAAATGGAGGTAGCACTCCAACATATCAATGGTATGTTGGTGGAATTGCTGTGGGTACAAATAGCCCAACCTTAACAACTAACACTCTTAGTAATGGCAACCAGATAAAAGTTGAAATGACCTCTAATGCAACTTGTCCAGTTCCTGCAACCGTAACCAGCAATATAATAACGATGACCGTTAATAATACTGTTCTTCCATCGGTCTTAATTTCAGGAAACCCTTTAAGTCCTATCTGTGTAGGAACAAGCGTGACATTTACAGCAGGGGTTCCAAATAATGGAGGACTTAATCCTACTTATCAATGGCAAATAAACACAATAGATGTAGCAGGTGCAAATGGTACAACATTTACATCATCTTCTCTTGCAAACGGGGATATCGTTAGGGTTAAGCTAACATCAAATGCTGCCTGCGCCGCTCCTAATCCAGTTAATAGTAATGAAATTACCATGATTGTTAACCCTAATGCCACTATTTCACTTACATCCGGAAACAATAATCAAACGATTTGTATCAGTACAGCAATTACCAATATTACTTACAGTATTAATGGCGGTGGCACTGGCGCTACTGTGAGTGGATTACCTACAGGAGTAAATGGAAACTATAGTGGTGGAGTCTACACCATAAGTGGTACACCTTCAGTTAGTGGTACTTTCAATTATACCGTAACAACAACCGGCAGCTGTGCCCAAACTTCTGCTACCGGTTCAATAATAGTGAATCCAAATGCAACTATGTCTCTTACATCAGCAAATAATAACCAGGCCGTTTGTATAAACAATCCGATTGCAAATATCACATTTAGTGTAGGAGCTACTGGAAACAATGCTTCTGTAAGTGGATTGCCTTCAGGTGTATCTGGTTCCTATAGTGCTGGAATATTTACCATTAGCGGAACTCCCACAGCCAGTGGAACATTCGCCTATACGATAACAGCAACCGGTACCTGCGGAAATACAACTACCAATGGAACGCTCACAGTTAATCCTGCAGCTTCAATTACATTGGCTTCTGCCACTGGCACAGATAACCAAACGGTTTGTGTCAGTACGGCGATTACCACTATTACCTACAGTACTAGTGGGGGTGGAACTGGCGCTACTGTGAGTGGATTACCCACAGGAGTAAATGGAAACTATAGTGGTGGAGTCTACACGATAAGTGGTACACCTTCAATTAGTGGTACCTTCAATTATACGGTAACAACAACCGGCACCTGTGCCCAAACATCCATCGGCGGCACAATAATAGTGAATCCAAATGCAACTATATCCCTTACATCAGCAAATAATAACCAGACCGTTTGTATAAATAATGCTATTGCAAATATCACATTCAGTGTCGGAGCCACCGGAAACAACGCATCGGTAAGTGGATTGCCTTCAGGTGTATCTGGTTCCTATAGTGCCGGTGTATTTACAATTAGTGGAACTCCCACAGCCAGCGGTACATTCGCCTATATGGTAACAGCGACCGGTACTTGCGGAAATGCAACTACCAGTGGTACGCTCACAGTTAATCCTACAGCTTCAATTGTATTAACATCTGCCGCTGGCACAAATAATCAGACAAAATGTATAAGTACAGCCATTACCAATATTACCTACAGTATTAATGGTGGTGGAACTGGTGCTACTGTGAGTGGATTACCCACAGGAGTAAATGGAAACTATAGTGGTGGAGTCTACACGATAAGTGGCACACCTTCCGTTAGTGGCACCTTCAATTATACCGTAACAACAACCGGAACCTGTGCCCAAACATCCATCGGCGGTACAATAATAGTGAGTCCAAATGCAACAATATCCCTTACATCGGCAAATAATAACCAGACCGTTTGTATAAACAATGCTATTGCAAATATCACATTCAATGTCGGAGCCACCGGCAACAACGCATCTGTAAGTGGATTGCCTTCAGGTTTATCTGGCTCCTATAGTGCCGGTGTATTTACCATTAGCGGAACACCCACCGCCAGCAGTACATTCGCCTATACAGTAACTGCGACCGGTACTTGTGCAAATGCAACTGCGAGTGGTACACTCACAGTTAATCCTGCAGCTTCAATTACATTAACTTCGGCCGCTGGCACAAATAATCAGATAAAATGTATAAGTACAGCGATTACCAATATTACCTACAGTATTGGTGGTGGTGGAACTGGTGCTACTGTGAGTGGATTACCTACAGGAGTAAATGGAAGCTATAGTGGTGGAGTCTATACCATAAGCGGCACATCTTCAGTTAGTGGTACATTCAATTATACGGTAACAACAACCGGCACCTGTGCCCAAACATCCATCGGTGGTACAATAATAGTGAATCCAAATGCAACGATATCCCTTACATCAGCAAATAATAACCAGACCGTTTGTATAAACAATGTTATTGCAAATATCACATTCAGTATCGGAGCCACCGGCAACAATGCATCGGTAAGTGGATTGCCTTCAGGCGTTTCTGGTTCCTACACTACCGGTGTATTTACCATAAGCGGAACACCCACCGCCAATGGTACATTTGCCTATACGGTAACAGCGACCGGTACGTGCGGAACTGCAACTGGCAGTGGTACATTGATCATCAATGCAAATTCAACAATAGCGCTTTCTTCAGCCATAGGAACTGATGCTCAATCGGATTGTATTAATACCGCAATAACAAATATTACCTATAATATTGGTGGTGGAGGTACCGGAGCAATTGTTTCTGGTTTACCAGGTGGTGTAATCGGGAATTACAATAGTGGAACAAAAATATATACAATTAGTGGCTCACCAAATGTAAGTGGAACTTTTAATTATACAGTTACAACTACCGGCTCATGTATCAACCCTTTATTAAGCGGCACTATTTTCGTATCACCTGCAATACCAGCTACTCCACTTGCTCCAACGAGCCCACAATCTACATCAGTTTGCCCTGTAGTAACGGGGCTACAATATAATGTTACAACAGTTATGAATGCTACTGGTTATATATGGTCTTTACCAGCTGGTTGGAATATCATTTCAGGCACGGGAACAAATTCAATAACAGTTACTGCATCTACATCTGCTGTAAGTGGAAATATTACAGTGAAGGCAACAAATGCTTGTGGTTCAAGTGCTGCGAGTCCAAGTTTGGCAGTTACAGTTGGTAATTTTGCTTTTGTGGACGCAGGTATTGACCAAACAGTTTGTGCTTCGGCGCCAGCTGTTTCGCTTTCAGCAACAGTTGGTGGCGCAACGGGCATAAATAATGTTAACTGGACTTCTTCAAATGGAGGTGCTTTTTTCAACGCAGGAAAGGCGTCAACTACTTATACACCTGGCGCTTCAGCGATTGCCGCTGGTACTGTAACATTAACTATTACAACTGATGATCCTTCTGGATCATGTGTTCAGGCAAGTGATCAATTGACAGTGACCATTAGAGCTAATCCAACTGCAATAATAAGCAGTATTAGCCCCATCTGTTCTGGCACTTCAAGTACAATAACATTTACTGCTACTCCAAATACTACCGTAACTTATAAAATTGGCGGAGGGGCTAATCAAACAATTACAGTTGATGGAACTGGTATTGCTACATTAAATACCGGGGCTTTAGTTTCAAATACAACCTATACATTGGTAAGTGTCGCTTATACATCAGCACCGGGTTGCAGTGTAAACGTCTCAACTTCGACAACCGTTAACATTAATACACCTGTAGTTACGAACGCAAACGTAGATCAAACCGTATGTTCGAGCAGTCCGAATGTAACGCTTGCTGGATCTATATCAGGAGGAGCTACCACGGGAACATGGAGTGGAGGTAGCGGAACATTTAATCCAAATAATACGACTTTAAATGCGGTTTATACGCCAAGTCCTGCAGAGATTACGGCAGGCACGGTAACACTTACCTTAAACAGCGCAGATCCTGCCGGTCCATGTGGTGCAACTACTGATGCTATGGTCGTTACAATAAATCCTTCGGTTGTTACAAATGCAAATACAGATCAGACCGTTTGTGCAAGCAGTCCGAATGTAACCCTTGCTGGATCTATATTAGGAGGAGCTGCAACCGGTACTTGGAGTGGCGGTGGCGGAGCATTTACGCCTAATATTACAACTTTAAATGCAGTATATACGCCAAGTGCAGCAGAGATTACAGTAGGAACAGTAACACTTACGCTAACGAGTGCAGACCCTACCGGTCCATGTGGCGCAACTACAGATGCTATGGTCATTACAATAAATCCTTTGGTTGTTACAAATGCCAATGCAGATCAGACTGTTTGTGCAAGCAGTCCGAATGTAACCCTTGCTGGATCTATATTAGGAGGAGCTGTAACCGGTACTTGGAGTGGCGGTGGCGGAACATTTACGCCTAATATTACAACTTTAAATGCAGTATATACGCCAAGTGCAGCAGAGGTTACAGCAGGTACGGTAACACTTACTTTAACCAGTGCAGACCCTGCCGGTCCATGTAGCGCAACCAGTGATGCAATGGTGATTACAATTAATCCTTTGGTTGTTACAAATGCAAATGCAGATCAGACTGTTTGTGCAAATAGTTCGAATGTAACCCTTGCCGGAGCTATAACAGGAGGAGCTATAACCGGTACTTGGAGTGGCGGTGGCGGAACATTCAATCCAAATAATACGAATTTAAATGCAGTATACACGCCAAATGCAGCAGAAATTACAGCAGGCACGGTAACACTTACTTTAACCAGTGCCGATCCTCCAGGTCCATGTGGTGCAATTAGTGATGCAATGGTGATTACAATCAATCCTTCGGTTATTACAAATGCAAATGCAGATCAGACTGTTTGCGCAAATAGTCCGAATGTAACCCTTGCGGGATCTATATCAGGAGCAGCGGCGACCGGTATCTGGAGTGGAGGAGGAGGAACATTCAATCCAAATAATACGAATTTAAATCCAATATACACGCCAAGTGCAGCAGAAATTACAGCAGGCACGGTAACACTTACATTAACCAGTGCAGACCCTCCAGGTCCATGTGGTGCAATTAGTGATGCAATGGTGATTACAATTAATCCTTTGGTTGTAACGAGTGCAAATGTTGATCAGACTGTTTGTGCAAGCAGTCCGAATGTAACCCTTGCTGGATCTATATTAGGAGGAGCTGTAACCGGTACTTGGAGTGGCGGTGGCGGAACATTTACGCCTAATATTACAACTTTAAATGCAGTATATACGCCAAGTGCAGCAGAGGTTACAGCAGGTACGGTAACACTTACTTTAACCAGTGCAGACCCTCCAGGTCCATGTGGTGCAACCAGTGATGCAATGGTGATTACAATTAATCCTTTGGTTGTTACAAATGCAAATGCAGATCAGACTGTTTGTGCAAATAGTTCGAATGTAACCCTTGCCGGAGCTATAACAGGAGGAGCTATAACTGGTACTTGGAGTGGCGGTGGCGGAAGCTTCAATCCAAATAATACGAATTTAAATGCAGTATACACGCCAAGTGCAGCAGAAATTACAGCAGGCACGGTAACACTTACTTTAACCAGTGCAGACCCTCCAGGTCCATGTGGTGCAATTAGTGATGCAATGGTGATTACAATCAATCCGTTGGTTATAACGAGTGCAAATGTTGATCAGACGGTTTGCGCAAGCAGCTCGAATATATCACTAGCAGGTACAATAACTGGCGGAGCAACCACAGGCACTTGGAGTGGCGGAGGCGGAAGCTTCAATCCCAATAATACGACTTTAAATGCATTATATACCCCTAGTGCAGCAGAGATAACAGCAGGAACAGTAACTCTTACCTTAACCAGTGCAGACCCTGCAGGACCCTGCGGTGTAATTAGTGATGCAATGGTGATTACAATTAATCCGGCCGCAACCGTTTCTGCTGGTTCAAGCCAAACTATATGCTCGAATCTAAGTGCAACTATGGCAGGTTCTTTTGGCGGCGGGGCTATAGCAGCAATCTGGTCAACAAGTGGTACAGGATCCTTCAATAATAATACAACTACGGCAATATATACTCCAAGTTCAGCTGATATAAGTGCCGGATCTGTTATTTTAACTTATACCACCAATGATCCAGCGGGTCCATGTGGATCAATAAATGCAAGCTTAGTATTGACCATTAAAAAAGCAGTAAGTATCAATACACAACCATCTAATGTGGGTATATGTGCCAGCAGTCCTGCACAGCTAGGAGTTGTAGCTAGCGGCGATGGACTAATTTACCAATGGTACAAAGGAACTTTTCCCGGAACTGCAGTTACCAATACAGTTTTTATTACTGGAGCTCAAACTAGTATTTTAAATTTTAGCCAGGCATTTCTGCCAGATGACGGCATTTATTATGTTGTTGTAGGTGGAGCTAGTCCTTGCTCTTCCGTGAAATCAAATGAAGTAACCCTAAACGTAGACCAATCCATTTTAATTACAAACCAGCCCGTTGCACAAACTGTTTGTGAAGCCACTTCTAATATTAGCTTCTCTGTTACTGCAAATGCAGGCGGTGATCCTATTACTTATCAATGGAGAAAAAATGGAACCAATATTTCAGGTGCAACAACTCCAACTTATACACTTTCAACAGCAGTATTGGGTAGTGCAGGTAATTATGATGTGGTTGTTTCAGGACCTTCGGGTTATACTTGTCCAACGGTTACTTCTGTCAGTGTAGCACTTACAGTTACGCCAACAGTAGGTATACCAACAGCGATTAACATATCTGCAGGAACAGAACCAAGTTGTCAAATAACAACTTCTACCACTACCTATGTGACTACAGCTACCAACACTACCGGCTTTAACTGGTCATTAAGTAATCCAGCAGCAGGAACTATCAATTCATCGGGAGTGATGACGTGGGCAACAGGATTTTCTGGTTCAGTCAATATTCAGGTGACAGCGAATGGCTGTAACGGCCCTTCACTACTGGTAATAAGAACAGTTGTTGTTACCGCTACACCAAATGCAGTCGCAACAAATTCGGCTCAAACAATTTGTTCAGCAACTGCAATTACAACAATGGTTTTATCTGGAAATGTAGCTTCTACTACTTTCAATTGGACTAGAAATAATTCAGGAACTGTAACGGGAATTGCAGCTAGTGGAAGTGGAGACATCAGCGGTAGCTTAACTAATACTACTAATGCCCCACTAACCGTAACATTTACCATTACCCCTACAGCTAATGGATGTGGTGGAACACCCATAACCACAACAGTTCTGGTTAATCCAACTCCAAATGTAGTGGTAACAAATTCAGCTCAAACAATTTGCTCTGGAAGTGCCATTACAGCGATGGTTTTATCTGGAAATGTGGCTTCGACTACATATAATTGGACTCGAGATAATACAGTCGCATTAACTGGAATTGCAGCTAGTGGAAGTACAAACATTAGCGGAAGCTTAACCAATACAACTAGTGCACCCGTAACCGTTACTTTTACAATCACCCCTATAGCTAATGGATGTTCTGGAATGCCAATAACAGCTACAGTTCTCGTGAATCCAACACCTGTTACAGTCGCAACAAATTCGGCTCAAACAATTTGTTCGACAAATGCAATTGCAACAATGGTTCTTTCAGGAAACGTAACTTCAACGACTTTCAATTGGACTAGAAACAATACGGGAACCGTAACAGGAATAACAAATAACGGAACTGGAGACATAAGCGGAAGCTTAACCAATACTACTAGCGCACCTATAACCGTAACGTTCACCATCACCCCTATAGCTAATGGATGTTCGGGAATACCAATAACAGCAACAGTTCTCGTTAACCCTAAGCCAAATTCAGTGGCAACAAATTCGGCTCAAACAATATGTTCGGGAACTGCAATTACAACAATGGTTTTATCTGGAAATATAACGTCAACGACTTTCAATTGGACTAGAAACAATACAAGTACCGTAACAGGAATAACAAACAGCGGAACTGTTGACATCAGCGGAATCTTAACCAATATTACTAGCGCGCCTGTAAACGTAACTTTTACCATTACCCCTACAGCTAACGGATGTCCTGGACTACCAATAATAGCAACAGTTTTAGTGAATCCAGCACCAAATGCAGTTGCGACTCCAGTGTCACAAACGATATGCTCAGCAAGCCCAATTACAACAATAGTTTTATCTGGAAGTAACGCTTCAACTACTTATAATTGGACCAGAGACAATACAGTCGCAGTAACAGGAATAGCTTCTAGTGGAAGTGGAAACATCAGTGGAACTTTGACAAACACAACTAATGCACAAATAACAGTAACTTTTATGATTACGCCAATAGTAAACGGTTGTAATGGAATACCAATAAATGCAACGATTATTATTGAAGCAGCTTCAGTAGGAGGCGCAGTTACAATTTCCCAACCTAGTATATTGCCTGTTGTTAAAATAGTTACGGTATGTCACTCTGCCAGCGGAACGATATACCTAAGTGGGCATACCGGTACTGTTGTGAGATGGGAATCTTCAACAACAGGAGGAGCTAGTTGGACTCCAATTGTAAATACCGGCATTAAATATGATTATACAAATATTCTCGTTACTACACTATTTAGAGCCGTCATACAAAACGGATCATTATGTGCGCTGGCCTATTCCGCTACATCAATTATAAACGTAATTCCAAATATCAAGCCATCACCTGTTAGCGCTACACCGTCGACTATATGCAATGGCGATTCCACAATTTTATCTTCACAAAGCGGCTATGCTACGAGTCAAATTCTAGCTTCCGGAGGCGCTTTTGACACTGCAAATCCAAAAAACTGGTTGGTAGATGGTTGTGGAAATTGTCTTTCTGCTGGTGGTAGTAATACAAATCCGGGTCCATTTCAAGAAAGCGCCACCAATGGAGGTACTTATTCCGGCATAAATTATACTTCATCTGGAAAATTTGTAATTGCCAATGGCAACTTCAACTCCATCTTACAAACTCCCGTCTTTAATACCTTAGGATTAACATCTGCAAGTTTACATTTTGACCATGCCTATAATTTATTGGCAGGCGCATCTGCAAAAGTTGAAATTTCTATAGATGGCGGTACCACATACAACACTATTTTGGCTCAATATAATGGACCAAGTACTCAACTTCCATATAATATTAGTACTAATATGAGTATAGATTTAAGCGCTTATTTGGGTCAAACTAACTTAAAAATACGATTTAACTACCAAGGTACAGTAGGAAGTTCATGGGCAATCGATAACATTGAAATCCCTGAAGCACCTGTAGGAGTGCTAACATCTCAATGGGTTGATACCAATACAAATACTGTTATAAGCAATACCAATTCAACAAATGCGACTGTATCACCAACTGTAACAACAATCTATGCAGTAACATCCTATCTTAATGGTTGTACTAGTCTTGGTATTAATGGAACCACTTATGTGACAGTAACAGTAAATCAAAGACCTGTTGTAACTGCCCCTCCTGGGATAATTTGCTCAGATGACACCACTAATATTCCTCTTACAAGTAGTGAACTGGGAACAACATTTGCATGGACTGTAGTTCAAACAGGAGTGTCAGGGGCAAGTCCGGGTACTTTAAATACTATTGCGCAAAAATTAACAACAACTAGTGCTACGTCTGGAACAGCTGTTTACACAATTACACCTACTTCTAAAGGGTGTGCGGGAACAGCAAAAACAGTAACGATAGCAGTACATCCAGCACCTACAGGAAACATAGGACCATCACAAACGATCTGTTATGACGGCACAGCTACTTTTAGCATTGCATTAACAGGAACTGCTCCTTGGAGTATAACCTACAGCAATGGCACAACTCTTACAACAGTAAACAATGCCAGTGCAAATCCTTTTGTATTTACTGTTTCAAATATCATATCTAATAAAACCTATACTATCACTGCATTGAGCGATTCGCAATGCAATGCGAAACCAACAGATTTAACTGGTTCAGCTACTGTAAGCGTATTAACTGGAACAGCAGGTTTATGGACAGGATTGGTAAGCACCGATTGGTTTGATTGCAAAAACTGGGCTGGCGGATTACCTTCCAGCACTATAAATGCTCAAATTCCTACTATTCCTTCCGGAGGGCCTAGAATGCCCGTAATCAATCCTGCAAACTCTGTTTTTGCGGCAGCGTATAGCAATATTGCCAGCGCACAAGATTTAATAATTGACAGTGGCGCTTCTGTTACCATGGCACCAATCGGTGTATCCGATTTGCAAATTAGTCGCGACTGGAAAAACAGCGGTTCTTTTATTCCGGGAACTGGAACTGTTACCTTTAATGGTGGAACTTCAAATCAGGTTCAAACTGTAAATCTTGGTATTAAAACCAATGAAAATTTTTATAATCTAACCACAAATAATTCAGGCACAGCTAAAGGAATTAATTTAGTAGATGACTTTGAATTAACCGTTTCTAATACCTTATCCTTATTAAGTGGTGATCTACGTTTGACAGGAGAAGCCCAACTAGTACAGGCTGGAACCGGAGCAAATCCTAGTAGTGGTTCAGGAAGGTTGTTGAGAGATCAACAAGGTCAAAAAAATAGTTTCAATTACAATTACTGGTGCTCTCCTGTAAGTACAAATAACACTAATTATTCCATTAGTGGTGTTTTAAGAGACGGTACTGATGTAACTACAAATCCATTTAGTCCTGGAAGCATAACCTTTGGAGATAGTGCTTATTTTGCTGATGGAGCGGCTACAAACCCGATAAAAATAAGTAACCGTTGGCTGTTCTGCTATAGTTCTCTTACCCTTGATTCTAATACTGGTTTACAAAACTATTCGCAATGGAACTATATTGGAAGTACTGGAGTTGTAAAAATAGGCGAAGGATTTACAATGAAAGGAACTGATGGAACTGCTTCTTCATTATTCTTACAAAATTATGTCTTTGTTGGCAAGCCTAATTCCGGGACTATACCATTAAATATAGTCACAGACCAAACGTATCTGATAGGAAATCCATATCCATCAGCACTTGATGCCGATGAGTTTATAAAAGACAATTTAAAAGATTGTAGCGGTTGTAGAGGCAGTGCAAATATCTTTAGTGGAGCCCTTTATTTTTGGGATCATTTCGGATTAACAAGCAATCACTTTCTGGCTCAATATGTTGGTGGTTATGCAACTTATACATTAATGGGTGGATTAGTCGCCATTGCTAATGATCCTTTAAATATAAATAATGGATCAACCGGAGTTAAAACACCAAAACGGTACATTCCAGTAGCTCAGGGCTTCTTTGTAGATGCTTCTTTAGCCCCATCATTAGCTGGAACAGTAGCTACGGTTCAGGGCGGAATTCTGAATTTTAAAAACAGTCAACGAGGCTTTATTAGAGAAAATTCAGGGAATTCTATGTTTATGAAAGAAAGTCTTTCTAAAAAACAACACGTTGTTTCCAATGACCAAAGACCTAAAATCAGATTGAGTTTAGCATCTTCAAAAGGAATAAATCGACAATTACTGGTGGGAGTTGACAGCAATACTACAAATCAATTTGATATTGGTTATGATGCCCCGATGCTCGATATAGAAGGAGACAATATCTATTGGGAAATTAGTAATAGTAAATTTATAATTCAAGCAATACCCGATTTTAATCTTGAACGAATAATCCCTATAGGTCTCACAATAGTAAATGAAGGCATAGCCACCATTAAAATTGATGCCGTTGAAAACATACCTGAAACTACTAAAATTTACTTACATGACAATGTTTCCGGGAGTTATCATGACATAAAAAATAGTAAATTCACGATTGCCTTGGCTGTTGGTGAATACAAAAATCGTTTCTCCTTACAATTCACAAATAAAACACTTGCTGTTGAAGAGAATAATATAGATGATGGTATTCAAGTTTTATATTCAAACAATTATAAAGTTTTAATTATCCAAAACAAAATTCTTGACACGATAATTAAGGAAGTTCATCTTTTTAATCTATTAGGGCAACATCTCGTAAAATGGGATGTTGAAAATAAGGATCAAACCAGAATTCAAATTCCAATCAAGAATCTATCTTCTGGAGTATATATTGTAAAACTGACAACTTCAAAAGGAGGTTACAATAAAAAAATAATTATCAAATAAATTCAATTACAAATGATTAAAAAGCCTTATCTGAGTAAAATAGTTTTCTTAATTTTAAAATTGGTTTAATTTATTACATATATTTGAATCGTATTTTGGGATTCAAACCCAAACAAAAAACCATCTTAAAGTTATTAAAATGAAAAAAATTATTACACTTATAACTATTGCGTTCTTTTCAGTTACTGTTAGCGCACAAGAAACAAAACCAGTTGCAAAAGAAAAAGCTAAAAAAGAATCTTGTTGTACTAAAAAAGATTCAAAAGCGGAAGGAAAAAAATGTGATGCATCAATGGCTAAAGGCAATGGAAAAAAATGCTAAGCTAAAACATAACTATTCCATTATTTATAAAAAACGCCTCTTGATTTGAGGCGTTTTTCTATTTTTATAATTTCGATTCAAATAAACTAAGTTTTTTTATTTAACTCTTACACTCCATTCAAAATCCATTTCGGAAACTTGGATTCCTTTTTCGTCTGTTCCAATAGATTTCATCCAGAAAGTTTGTCCTGCTCCACTAGCAATAGTGTCTTGAATGGCTTTTTCAATTAAATGCCCATCGGTACAGGTAAAAGTGATTCTTCCAGTTGCTTTTTTTGTAAAATTTCCTTTATTGCTAGCCACTAGCATCGATATTTTTCTGCCACTTTTTTGAATTTGAAACATGACTAAAGCTCCCGTAGAAAGCTCCGCAGCCATAGCTTGCACAGCAAAATACATGGAATTAAATGGATTTTGGTTGATCCAGCGGTGTTTTACTGACACTACACATTTTTTCTCATCTATCTCTTTTACACGTACGCCACAGATAAATGCCGATGGTAATTTGAATAATAGAAATTTATTAAGTTTTGATAGGGTAAGTTTCATATGAAGTTACTATTTATTTTTATGGGACTGGATCGAGATCGAATAACTTGTTTTGTTGCTAAAATACAAAAAATACTATGCACACATAATAAAATATTTTGTTAATTATTTGTTAATATTAAGTACTGTGCGATACAAGATACTGTCTTTTAGCCATATATTTGTATAAGAAATTACTATATACTTTTAATCATGGAAACAACTACTGAAATAAACACCGCTACATTTACGCATTTGAGTGCATTAACGCAATATTTCATTCCTTTTGGAAATTACATTTTTCCAATATTGATTTGGTTTTCCAGAAAACACAAATCGGAATTTGTGGATTATAATGGAAAACAAGTGCTCAATTTTCAATTGAGTTTATTACTCTATTCTTTGGTACTAATTATGATTGCTGTTCCAATCTTTCTTATTACTTTCTTAAAGAATATTCCTTTTGAAGCGCTACTAAATGATCACGATATTGTTTTAAGAAATTTTAGTTTTGAGGGTAACATCGGAATGTTAACAGTAGGTATTGTAGCTGTTTTAATTTTTGGTCTTTTGAAAGTGGTTGAATTCTTTTTGATCATTTATGCTTCCATAAAAACATCAAATGGTGAAAAATACAACTACCCAATCACGATTCCGTTTATTAAATAGTAAATACTAAATTAGGTAAGTAGTTTCTAAATAGCCCTGATTGCAATGGAAATCCTTTTTTATTTTTACTTTAAAAATAAAAAAGATTGAAATGGAAAGCAGGAAATAGCTCCAAAAAATAATCATCAATCATCAATCAAAAAATGAATAGTTTAATCAACCAAAAATCAAAAAAAAGAAATTATGAACATTGAAAACACAAAAGCCCAGATGCGTAAAGGTGTTCTCGAGTTTTGCATCTTATCCGTATTGAAAGAAAAAGATGCCTACACATCGGAAATATTAGACACTTTGAAAAACGCAAAACTGTTAGTCGTGGAGGGAACCATTTATCCGCTGCTCACCCGATTGAAAAATGATGGATTACTCAACTACCGATGGGAAGAATCAACATCAGGACCACCAAGAAAATACTATGGTCTGACCGAAATAGGACAAGCTTTTTTAAACGAACTTAGTGGCACTTGGACCGAATTATCTGATGCCGTGAACCTTATAACCAACCAAAAACAATAGTCATGAACAAAACTGTAAATATAAACTTAGGCGGAATGTTCTTTCATATAGATGAAGATGCATACCAAAAATTAACACGATACTTTGATGCTATAAAACGTTCTTTATCGAATTCATCAGGACATGATGAGATTATAAAAGATATCGAAATGCGTGTTTCAGAATTATTGAACGAGAAACAAAAAAGTGACAAACACGTTGTAGGATTAAAAGATGTAGATGAGGTAATTGCCGTAATGGGACAACCTGAAGATTACATCATTGAAGATGAATTAAAAGTTTCTAATAGTTATAGCGACAACACAAATAGAAGATCGAAAAAACTGTACAGAGATAAAGAAAAAGGAATGATTGGTGGTGTTGCCACAGGATTAGGACACTATTTTGGAATCGATGCCGTTTGGATCAGAATTGCGCTACTATTATTGGTTTTTGGCGGATTTGGAACTGGGATTCTTGCATACATTATCCTTTGGGTTGTAACACCAGAAGCCATTACAACATCAGAAAAACTAGAAATGACAGGAGAACCGGTTAACATTTCGAATATCGAAAAAAAAGTTAGAGAAGAGTTTGAAAGCGTTTCCGGAAAAATAAAAAATGTTGATTACGACAAATATGGCAATCAAATAAAAACGGGTGCCAGTAGATTAGGAAACTCATTTGGTGATTTTATAATGACTGTTTTCAAGGTTTTCGCAAAATTTCTGGGTGTGATTTTGATTATTACAGGAATAGCTACTCTAGTTTGTTTGCTAATTGCAGTTTTCACTTTAGGTTCTTCAAACTTTATTGATGTGCCGTGGCAAAGTTTTATTGAAGCGGGAAATTTTACTGATTATCCTATATGGTCTTTTGGACTATTGATGTTCTTTGCTGTTGGCATTCCGTTCTTTTTCTTGACCTTATTAGGGTTTAAATTATTATCCCCAAACATGAAGTCAATAGGAAATATTGCAAAATATACTTTATTGGCACTTTGGATAATTGCCATAGCCATTCTAATTTCAATTGGAATAAAACAAGCATCGGAAGTGGCTTACGAAGGAAAAACAGTTCAAAAAGAAACAATTAATCTACTGCCAACTGACACTTTATATGTGAAATTTAGATACAATGATTATTACACTAAAAGCATTAACGACAGGGAAAACTTCAAGTTTGTTCAAGATTCTGCAAATACTGAATTAATTTATTCTAACAATGTAAGATTACAAATCTTACATACGGATGAAAAACTACCATTCATCCAAATTGAGAAGATGGCCAGAGGAAAATCATTTCAAGATGCCAAAAAAAGAGCTGAAAAAATAAAATACAGTATTAAAATTGAAGGGAATAATTTGATTTTAGACAATTATTTATTGACTGAAGTGACTAATAAATTCCGTGATCAGGAAGTGGCAATTTTCTTATATTTACCTGAAGGAACTTTATTTAAACCAGATTCTTCCCTTCAGGATTATGACAGATCAGATGATTCGTTCTTCAACTTACATTACAGCTCTGACAACTATATTTATAAAGTAGAAAATTCACAAATAAAATGTTTGAATTGCCCTACTGATGAAAATGAATATAATGACGTAGAAAATGACATGGATGATGATAGCAGCCAAACATCAGTTACAATTAATAAAAATGATACTATCATTAAAACCAAATAGCCATGATAAAAATCATCACCTTAATTACAAAATTCATTATTGTCACTTTGGTTGCTTTATTGTTTGCATCGTGTAATCACATGATAAACATAAAATCAATAGAAGGAAGCGGCCAAGTCACGACTGAAAAACGAATTGTACAAGGCGATTTTAAAAGTATTGAAGTCAGCAATGCTATAGATCTTATCATTGAACAATCAGACAAAACAGAAATCATTGTTGAAGCTGATGATAATTTGCAAAAAGAAATCACAACAAAAGTAGAAAATGGTAAACTTATTATAACTTGTGATTACAATTCTTTCAACAATATAAAATCAAAAAAAGTAACTGTAAAAATGCCTCTTATTGATCAATTAAAAGCTTCTGGTGCTGCTACAATCAAAAGTATCAATACGATAAAAGGTGAAAGTATAAGACTGGAAGCATCCAGCGCAGCTTCAATAAATTTAAATATTGAATCCGATACTATTTTTACTGAAGCCAGTAGCGGAAGCTCTATTTCCATCGATGGAAAAGCTCTTAAACTAGAAGCAACAGGATCAAGTGGAAGTACAATAGATGCCAAAGATTTATTGGCAAATGAAATCAAAGCCCATTCCTCAAGTGGTAGTACTGTAAATGTTCATCCAATTGTGAGCTTGGAAGCAGAAGCATCTAGCGGTGCAAGTGTAAACTATAATACTATTCCAAAATCAATTCGGAAAAAAGCTAATTCAGGAGGAAGCATTCATCAGGAATAAGAATTCCTTTTTAATCAAAAATTAGACAAAATCATCCATCAAAAGTGGATGATTTTTTTATATTTGTAAATATACTAATTCAAATAAAAATGAAAAAAAATACTATAATACTTCTACTCGTTTTATCAACTACATTAACATTTGCACAGAAAAAAGATAAAATAAAAGGATCGAAAACGGTTACTATTGAACAAAGAGAAGTCGGTAATTTTGAATCCCTTGAAGTAGAAGATAATCTTGAAGTACATTTGGAAAGAGGAGAAAAAAGCGAAATAAAAATTGAAGCTGATGACAATTTACATACTATTATTTCATCCGATTTAAGAGACAACATACTGCGTATTTATACCACTAAAGAAGCCCAAAATTACAAAAAACTAATTGTAAGGGTTACTTATACTAAAGATTTAAACTTGGCTACTGCCAAAAACGAATCGACTATAAGTGCAATTCAAGAAATTCTACTGGACAATTTAACATTTAAAGCCCATGATTTTTCACAACTTTATTTGAATGTCAATGCTAAAAATTTCATATTACAAGTAGATGATAAATCAAAAACAGAACTAAATTTGAAATCAGAAAATGCAATTGTCGAATTAAGTAAAAACGCATCTCTAAAAGCATTGGTTTCCACTATTGATTTAAAAGTTGATCTATACCAAAAATCAAATGCAACAATTGAAGGTGATGCGACCAATGCAATCCTTCGATTGGATAACAATTCGAGTTTGACAGGAAATAAACTTACCATAAAAAATGCGGATATCACTACTGAAAGTTATTCTACTTGCAGTTTGAATGCAGTAACAACGGTTATTATTGATGCTGCAGAAAAATCAGAAATTCAGATTTTGGGAACACCAAAAATTGAAATTAGAAAATTTGCTGATGAAGCTAAATTGATAAAGAAATTGAAATAGGAAATCCTCCTCAACCCTTCTTCTTTCCAACCCTCTCCAAAGGAGAGGAAGAAAAAACTGGATTGATAATAAATATTCTAAACAACAAAAAGTCCCATTTGCTAAGGCAAATGGGACTTTTTCATTTTGGTAAGTTAGTACGATTAAAATAATCGAACAAATCTATTATCTGCCTATTATCTTAAAAATCTAATTGACTTTATTCTTTAGAAGCCAAATATCTTTCGGCATCCAGAGCAGCCATACAACCCGTTCCGGCAGCTGTGATTGCCTGACGGTACACATGATCTGCAGCATCTCCGGCTACAAAAACTCCATCCACATTAGTCTTTGAAGTTCCTGGAGTATTGATTATATATCCTGTTTCATCTAACGTAATAAACTCATTAAAAATATCTGTATTTGGTTTGTGACCAATAGCGACAAAGAAACCGGTAGCGGGAATATCAAAAATATCTCCTGTAGTTTTATTTTTTGCTTTTACACCTTCCACTACTTGTTCATCTCCTAATACTTCAACAGTATCATGATTCATTAATATCGTTATATTCTCTGTTTTACGAACGCGTTCTTCCATGATTTTAGAAGCTCTGAATTTTTCACTTCGCACCAACATCGTTACTTTTTTACAAAGTTTTGACAAATAATGTGCTTCTTCACAAGCTGAATCTCCTGCCCCAACGATTACTACTTCTTGGTTTCTATAGAAAAAACCATCACAAACAGCACATGCAGAAACGCCACCGCCCATTTTTAAATAGTGTTGTTCTGAAGGTAATCCTAAATATTTAGCAGATGCTCCGGTCGAAATAATTACGGTTTCACAATGCAATTCTTTAGTCCCATTGATCCAAACTTTATGAATATCTCCTGAAAAATCTACTTTAGTTGCCCAACCGTCACGTACATCAGTACCAAAACGTTGCGCTTGCGCTTGTAATTGAACCATCATCTCAGGACCAGTCACACCGTCAACATATCCAGGAAAATTTTCCACCTCATTCGTAGTTGTTAATTGGCCACCAGGCTGAATTCCTTGATATAAAACTGGATTCATATTAGCTCTGGCTGCATAAATAGCCGCAGTATACCCTGCTGGACCAGAACCTATAATAAGACATTTAATTTTTTCGATTGTATCTGACATAGTAAGGATTATTATATTTTTTGATGTTGCAAATGTAGTTTTTTAATAAAAATTATGACTAAAAAAACATCGTTTTTACCTATTCCGAAATAATATTCTCCTATTTTGATTTTTGTCTTGGTCAAATAAAAAATAATTCTATCTTTGCACCGGAATTGCGGGGTGTAGCGTAGCTCGGTTATCGCGCCTGCTTTGGGAGCAGGAGGCCGCAGGTTCGAATCCTGCCACCCCGACAAAAGTCGAACAGAAATGTTCGACTTTTTTTATTACAACTATTTTCAACTGCTTTTGTGTTGAAATAAATTGAAAAAAAAATTCCTTATTACCCTACATTCACAAAATGTTTATTTTTGTTCTGACGCAAAAGCGTATTGACTATTTCAGAAATAAAATGCTATCAAATGGCGACTAATCAACCTTTAACAAATGTTAACAAAATAGATTTTTAGAAACCATAAATAATTGTATTTTTACGGTTCAAAATTTAGAAAAATAAATGGGCAAAATCATCGCGATTGCTAATCAAAAAGGTGGAGTTGGTAAGACTACAACGTCAGTAAATCTTGCTGCTTCACTGGGTGTTTTAGAAAAGAAAGTATTACTTATTGATGCTGACCCCCAGGCAAATGCCTCATCAGGATTGGGTATTGATGTTGAATCTGTTGAAATTGGTACGTATCAAATTCTGGAACATAGTCATACACCGAAAGAGGCCATTATACAATGTTCTGCTCCAAATGTGGATGTAATTCCATCACATATTGATCTTGTTGCTATTGAAATCGAATTAGTCGATAAAGAAAACAGGGAATACATGCTTAAAAAAGCATTGGAAAGTGTCAAAGACGATTACGATTATATCATTATAGATTGCGCACCATCGCTGGGATTACTTACCTTGAATGCCTTGACTGCTGCTGATTCTGTAATTATTCCTATTCAATGCGAGTATTTTGCATTAGAAGGTTTAGGAAAGTTATTAAACACGATAAAAAGTATCCAAAAAATACACAATCCAGATTTAGACATTGAAGGGTTATTATTGACCATGTTTGACTCCAGATTGCGTTTATCAAACCAAGTAGTGGAAGAGGTTCAAAAACATTTCAACGACATGGTTTTTGATACTATTATTCAAAGAAATGTAAAACTGAGCGAAGCGCCAAGCTTTGGAGAAAGTATAATAAACTACGATGCGACAAGCAAAGGAGCTACTAATTACTTACATCTTGCTCAAGAAGTTATAAAGAAAAACAGTAAATAGTTTTATGGCAAAAGCACTAAAAAAACAAGCCTTAGGAAGAGGATTATCCGCATTATTGAAAGATCCGGAAAACGATATAAAATCCGTAAACGATAAAAATGCCGATAAAGTTGTAGGAAATATTATTGAGCTTGAAATTGATGCGATTGAAATAAATCCGTTTCAACCCCGAAGTAATTTCAATGAGGAATCATTGAGAGAATTAGCGACTTCTATTAAAGAATTAGGTGTTATTCAACCCATTACCGTACGTAAATTAGACTTTAATAAATACCAATTAATTTCGGGGGAGCGTCGTCTTCGTGCGTCAACTCTTGTGGGATTGACTACCGTTCCTGCTTACATTCGTATTGCAAATGACAATGAATCATTGGTTATGGCCTTGGTTGAAAACATACAGCGTCATGATTTGGATCCAATTGAAATTGCACTTTCCTACCAACGTTTAATTGATGAAATTCAACTGACTCAAGAACAAATGAGCGAGCGTGTAGGAAAAAAACGTTCTACAATTGCCAATTATTTGAGACTTTTAAAATTAGACCCGATAATCCAAACCGGAATTCGTGATGGCTTTATCAGTATGGGCCATGGCCGTGCGATAATTAATATTGAAGATCAAGACATTCAAACTGATATTTATCAGAAAATCGTCAGTCAAAACCTTTCCGTTCGCGAAACAGAAACTTTGGTAAAAAACTATCAGGAAAGTTTAAAACCGAAACCTGCTGGTAAACCTAAAGCGGCTTCGTTTGAAATTGCAGATTCTCACAAAAGCACTTTTACAAATTATTTTGGAACCAAAGTCGATGTAAAAGTAGCCGGAAACGGTAAAGGAAAAATCACCATTCCATTTCACTCTGAAGAAGACTTCAATAGAATTATTAAACTAATAAACGAGTAGTGCATAAAATCATTTTCATAAGTCTATTCCTCTTTACAACAGGAAACGCAACTGTTTTTGCACAATCAAAAACTAAAGATGCGGTTCTGATAGCAAAAGACACTTTGAAATCCAATGATATAGATCCTTTGACTCCTGCAAAAGCAGCCTTTTATTCTGCAATTTTACCAGGGCTTGGACAAGCTTACAACAAAAAATACTGGAAAATCCCTCTTGTTTATGGAGCTATGGGGACTAGTCTTTATTTTTATATTGACAGTAATAAAAAATACCATCAATATAGAGACGCATACAAACGTAGACTCGAAGGTTACACAGATGACAATTACGCTTATTTAGATAAAACACGATTGATAGCAGGCCAAAAATTTTATCAGAGAAACAGAGATTTGTCGGCATTGATAACTTTAGGCTTTTATGTTTTAAATATTGTGGATGCTAATGTTGACGCTGCATTACTACAATTTAATGTTGATGAAAATTTATCCTTAAGACCAGTTCTTTATCCAAATGATGTAACATTAAGAACTAATGTAGGACTAACTATTAATTATAATTTTTAAATAAAGAACCATCCGAGCCATCTGGCTACTTAATTATTTAAATTTAAAAAATAAAAACAAATGAAAATTGCGCTTTTAGGATACGGAAAAATGGGTCAGGTAATAGAAAGAATTGCTCTTGAAAGAGGTCATGAAGTCGTTTTAAAAAAGGATGAATTCAACACTTATGAAGGGCTTTCCAATGCGGATGTGGCTATTGATTTCAGTGTTCCAACAGCTGCTGTAAGCAATATTTCCAGTTGTTTTAATGCTAATGTCCCTGTAATCTCAGGAACTACCGGATGGTTAGAACATTATGATGAAATGCTTGCTTTATGCGCAGCAAAAAATGGCGCATTTATTTCTAGTTCAAACTTCAGTTTAGGTGTAAATATTTTCTTTGAACTCAATGAATATTTGGCTAAAATAATGTCGAAATTCAACAATTATACTGTTGAAATGGAAGAAATTCATCATACTCAAAAACTGGATGCACCAAGTGGAACTGCGATTTCATTAGCAAAAGGAG
Organism: Flavobacterium algoriphilum; assembly: GCF_048158655.1. Lineage (NCBI taxonomy): Bacteria > Pseudomonadati > Bacteroidota > Flavobacteriia > Flavobacteriales > Flavobacteriaceae > Flavobacterium > Flavobacterium algoriphilum. The sequence goes on along the minus strand of NZ_JBLNKY010000002.1, from coordinate 332,875 downwards.
TAATTGAAAATAGTAATTACACTAATTGGACATTAGAAAATCCTGAAGCGAATCAAATTTATATCGATACCAAAAGAATTGGGACTGTTCCTGGAACTCATACAGTAACGTACAACTCCGCTGTTGATGCTATCGAAATAAAACATACCGCACACAATCGTGAAGGTTTTGCACTTGGAGCCGTAATTGCAGCAGAGTGGATTGTAGGCAAACAAGGTGTTTTTACAATGAAAGACGTTTTAAATTTAAAATAAACTTGTTTCAATCTAAGCTCGTTTCGAATGAAACAACTTTAAACCTTTAAATAAAAAATTATGACAGCATATCAATGGTTCGTGTTTTTTTTAATCATACAAGTAGTCCACTTTTTAGGAACTTGGAAATTATACGAAAGCGCAGGTAGAAAGCGTTGGGAAGCAGCTATTCCTGTTTATAATGCTATTGTTTTAATGAAAATAATAAACCGGCCTACCTGGTGGACGGTTTTACTTTTTATCCCAATTATTAACCTCATTATGTTCCCTGTAATTTGGGTTGAAACCTTAAGAAGTTTTGGAAAAAGATCATCTTTAGATACTTTTTTAGGCATCATAACTTTTGGATTCTATATCTATTATGTGAACTACACCCAAAAATTAGATTACATAGCTGACCGAAGTTTACATCCTGAAAATAAAACAGGAGATACCATTAGTTCTTTACTTTTTGCCGTTATCGTAGCTACTTTAGTTCACACCTATTTTATCCAACCCTACACCATTCCTACATCCTCACTGGAGAAATCATTATTAATTGGCGATTTTTTATTTGTGAGCAAAATGAATTATGGAGCAAGAGTTCCCTTGACTACTGTAGCTTTGCCAATGGTTCATGATTCAATTCCATTAACTAAAAGCAAATCATATCTTACATGGCCACAATTGCCTTATATGAGATTACCTGGTATTCAAAACATAAATCGAACGGATATAGTTGTTTTCAACTGGCCTGTAGACACTGTATATAGGTTTTTTGACACATCCAAAAGAAGAGCTTACAAACCAGTAGATAAAAAATCGAATTATGTAAAAAGATGTGTTGGTATTCCTGGCGATAGCTTGTCTATAAAAGATGGCATTGTTTACATCAACGGCAAAATATTACAATTACCGGAAAGAGCCAAACCGCAATTTTCTTATGCTGTTGCATTAGACGGAAAAACGTCAATCGATTTTGAATCTTTATTAAAAGAGTTAGATATTACGGATGATGCAGGGTTTAAAAATGATTTAAGAGATACTTTATTCTTAAAAGCACTTACCGCAGCCGGAGCAGAAAGATTAAAAAATGTTCCCGGAGTTGTATCCGTAACAAGACAAATTTCAAAAGGTATTGAAGGTGGTATATTTCCTCATATCAACAAATGGAATCGTGATAATTTTGGTCCGATTTATATTCCACAAAAAGGGAAAACAGTTTCTTTAACTCCTGAAACATTCCCATTTTACAGAATGATTATTTCTGAATATGAGAAAAAAGATTTAAAAGTTAATGGAAGCGAAATAAGAATTGATGGTAAAGTAGTCAATAGCTACACTTTCGACCAAAACTATTATTGGATGATGGGAGATAACCGTCATAACTCTGAAGACAGCCGCTATTGGGGTTATGTTCCAGAAGATCACATCGTAGGAAAACCAATTTTTATATGGCTAAGTATTGATCCTCACGGAAAAGGATTAAATAAAGTTCGATGGAATAGAGTTTTCACAACTGTTAGCGGTGAAGGCCAGCCTCAATCGTACTTTAAATTATTTCTCCTTGCTTTAGTAGCCTACTTTGTAGGAGAATATTTCTGGAAAAAAAGAAAAGAGAAAAAAGATTAATTTGAGTATCGGTTAATTCAAATTACATAACAGACAACTAAAGTCATAATTTCTATAAAATGTTTTTATGACTTTTGTTTTTAAAATACTTTTAAAAGATGAGCACTTTATTACATCCAACCTATTTCCCATCAATTAGCCATTTTGTAGCTATGGCACAGGCTGAAAGTATTTCGTTTGAAATTGAAGATAATTTCCAAAAACAAACCAATCGCAACCGCACTTACATTTACAGTCCTAATGGAATTCAATTATTGAATATTCCTGTAAAACATTCGAAAGAAAGCCATCAAAAGACAAAAGATATAAAAATAGAAACTGATTTTGACTGGCAAAAACAACATTTCAAATCATTGGAAGCAGCATACAGAAGCTCTCCTTTTTTTGAATTTTTTGAAGATGACTTACGTCCAGTTTTTGAAAAAAAGCATACCTTTTTACTGGATTTAAATTTTGAAACTTTAGCTGTTTTATCTAAATGTTTGCGTTTTAAAATCGAATATACAGCTACAACTGAATATTTTCATGAAATAGATATAAATTCAATCACAGACTTTAGACCTTTAGTAGATGGAAAAAAAGATTCTTCTTCCTTTGAAACCTATACGCAGGTTTTTGATGATAAATATGGTTTCATCAATAATTTAAGTATTCTGGATTTACTATTTAATGAAGGGAAATATGCAATGGAGTATTTAAAAAAACAAAACCTTATTATAAAATAGAATTTATACTTATTGCTGTTCAAAAGATAATCTTGCCATAATAGGAAAATGATCTGAATTTATAAATTCAGGAAAGTTTTCAAATTTCTTGACAGTAATTTTTTCATCGGCAAAGATATAGTCAATACGAGCTGGATAATACCTGAATTTATATGTGGCACCAAAACCTTTTCCTGCTTCTTCAAAGCTATCTTTTAGCTTTCCTTTTATACCTCTATAAACATACGAAAAAGCGCTATTATTCATATCCCCGCAAATGACAATTGGGTATTCACAACCTTTAACATGTTCTTTTAGCTTTTCAGCTTGTTCTTGTTGTTCTTTGAAACCTTCACTAATTCTCATTAGCATTTTTTTTGATTTCTTCTGATTAATCACTTCAATATTTTCATCAATTTCATTTACATCGGGAGATATTTTCAATGATTGCAAGTGCATATTATACACTCTGATGATATCCTTTCCTTTTTTAATATCAACAAAAACAATATTGTTAGTCGTGTTCGCAAAAACAATATTTCCCTGATAAATAATGGGAAATTTAGAAAAAATAGCCTGCCCACTTTTAATATTATTTCCATCTGTAAAAATATACCGGTGCGGATACACCTTAAAATCAATATTGGCTGAAGAGGAGTATTCCTGAATGCATAATATATCAGGATTTTTATCATTTATAAAGGTTAAAATCTCAGAAGGAACATCATCTCTATCAATCCACTTAAACACATTGAATAAATGAACATTATAACTCATTAAAGTAAAATCATTTTCTCCTTTAGGTAATTCGACAGCAGAAAATTTATAGAATTTATTAATAAAAGTAATTCCCATTAACAGTACTAGACCAGAAACAATCATTCGTTTTTTGAATTGTATTGCCCAATATGCAAAAAACAATCCATTTACAATAAAGAAAAGAGGCATAAAAAGTGTTAAAACAGACAAAAGAGGGAATGTTTTTGGTGCTAAAAAAGGAAAAACATAGGCAATGAAAGTCATTATAGCGAGTGCTATATTTAATACAAACATTACTTTATTGAACCATGAAAGGTTTTTCATTATTTTTCTTTTTTCTCCTAACTAAAAAACCGCTAACTTACTTGCCCGCTTTGAACAAAAATTCTTTTTCTTCTTTGGTCAGACTATCATAGCCTGATTGACTTATTTTATCCAAAATCTCATCAATTTGTTGCTGTGATTTATCTTTAGTAATTATTCTTGAAGGATTTTTTTCAACTGGCTTGCTATAATTTTTGTGTACTTTTTTGAATGGCGTAGCTGTATTTTTTTTAAACAAATTTGTAAAAAAATCTAGAGTACGAGACACTATTTTACTTAAATCAATTCCGTTTTGAAGTAATTTAATGAAAATAAAACCAAAAAAAGCTCCTGAAAGGTGAGAAATATGCCCTCCGGTATTCCCTAATCTGAATTGCATTAAATCAATCAAAATAATCACAAAAGTGATGTGCCATAGTTTTACGTTACCAATGAGTAACAATCGAACATTCATCAAAGGATGATAGGTTGTTGTAGCTACTAAAATAGCCATGATTGCCGCAGAAGCACCAACAATGGAAGAACTCAAATTTAAAAAATAATAACCCAAAACAAAAGTAATTCCTGCAAATATAGCACTCAATAGATACAATCCTAAATATTGCTTGGGTGTAAAAAAGGTCAAAAATAAACTACTTGAAAAATTTAAAACCATCATATTAAAAAACAAATGCCAAAACCCATCATGAACAAAAGCATAAGTTAGAAAAGTCCAAGGTTTTATACTAAAATTCGAAGGTTCTGAAGAAAGTGCAATCCAATTTGGGAAATCAAATGCACCAACCTTAAATTGATAAAAAAACAATAATGAAACCAGAAAACAAAAAACATTCCAATAGATTAACCGTTGGGTTATTCCACCTAATTTATACTGCAATTTCAAGTCGTCTAAAATATTACCCATTTTCTTAAATTAATTCCAACGATTACTATTAAACTGATTTTTCTTCCAGTACCACATAATAATGAAACCAAATAAGGCACCACCAACGTGAGCAAAATGAGCTATTCCACCCCCGCCGCCAAAAATTGATTTTCCTGACACTCCTAAATACAAATCTACTAAAACTAAACCCGGTACAAAATATTTTGCCTTTATTGGCACAGGAATAAACATTAAAGCCAATTCCGCATTAGGAAACATAAAAGCAAAAGCAACAATTACACCATATATAGCTCCAGAAGCTCCAACAACAGTTCCAAAATAGGCACTTACGAAATTTTGAAAACCGGGACTGTTTAAAATTGGAACTATCTGATCGTTACCTTTTCCATTCAAAACGGCCAAAATTTCTGTTTTTGAAAATCCTTGACCCATCAAGGTATTAATTCCATCCTGATAGTAATAATAGTTGATTCCCGTATGAAGTAATGCTGCACCTAAACCACAGGAAATATAGAAAAAGAGAAACTTTTTGCTACCCCAAATACTTTCTAATGCAGATCCAAAAGAATATAGGGCAAACATATTGAAGAAAATATGCATAAATCCACCATGCATAAACATGTGTGAAATAGGCTGCCAAACTTGGAAATTTGGATTTTCAGGAAAATACATAGAAAGCATTTTATAAGCTGGATCCCCTATCACAAGTGTCCCCACAAAAAACAAAATATTAATAATGATTAATTGCTTAACCGTCTCAGTTACATTTCTCATAGTGCAAATTTTTTATCTAATTCTTCCACACGCATAGTGATGAAAGTGGGTTTATGAAATGGGGAAACATTAGGGTCTTTACAGGCAAAAAGCCCGTTTACCAAATTTTCCTGTTCTTTTTCTGTAAGGTGTGTTCCCGTTTTTACGGCCAAACTTTTTGCCATAGATTTGGCAATTGTATCGTTCTGGCTAAAACTGCTTTCTGGAATTCCGTCTTGTAAATCACTTAATAATTGTTCCAAAACTATGGAGACTTCACTCTCTGTCACGTTCACCGGTATTCCTGAAATGACAATATGATCTGTATTATTTTCTTCGAAAACAAATCCGGTGTTCATCAATGAAAGTTGCAATTCAGCGATAAGATCCATTTCGCTTGACGAAAAAAACAAGTTCAATGGAAATAATAACTGCTGACTTGAAGCTTGATTAACCGTCATATTAACCAGAAATTGTTCGTACAAAACACGCTGATGTGCCCGCTGTTGATCAACAATTACCATTCCTGATTTTATAGAAGAAACAATATATTTTTTATGAATTTGATAGGTTTTATGAATCGCATGCTCCACTTCTTCATCATTGAATAAAGAGGAAGTCACTTCTTCATTTTCGAAAGTAATATGTCCTATTTCATCCGAATCTTGTTTTAAACCTACATACAAACTTTCCCAATTTGCTGAAGGCTCGGGCTTTTTGTAATTTGAAAAATGTTTATTCGGTTTATCATCAGAGAACGGATTAAAATTTCCATCGACCTGAATAGTTGGTGTAGCACCTTCTAAATCTTTGTAATGATAAGGCGTGTCTAAATTTGAATCGCGATCAAAGTCCAAAACTGGAGCCACATTAAATTGTCCCAAACTATGTTTTATAGAAGCTCTTAAAATAGCATACAAAGCATGTTCATCATCAAACTTAATCTCCGTTTTAGTAGGATGAATATTGATATCAATTGTATTGGGTGGTACCGATAAATATAAAAAATAGCTGGGTTGCGCACCATCTTTCAAAATCCCGTCATAAGCAGCCATAACAGCATGATGCAAATAACCACTTTTTATAAAACGGTCGTTGACGAAAAAAAATTGTTCGCCACGATTTTTCTTGGCAAATTCAGGCTTACTGACAAATCCTTGAATCGCCACTATTTCTGTTTCTTCCTGAACCGGAACTAATTTTTCATTGGTTTTACCCGAAAAAATATTGACAATACGTTGTCGCAATGTGGAAGGTGGTAAATTAAACATTTCACTACCATTGTGATAAAACGTAAAATGAATTTTTGGGTGAGCCAAAGCCACACGTTGAAACTCATCAATAATATGGCGGTATTCCACGGTGTCCGATTTCAAGAAATTGCGTCGTGCCGGAATATTAAAAAATAAGTTTTTGACTGCAAATGAAGTTCCTTTTGGCAAAACAGCAACATCCTGAGATACAAATTTGCTTCCTTCAATTATAATATGCGTTCCAAGTTCTTCTAGATCCTGCTTGGTTTTCATTTCTACATGGGCAATCGCCGCAATAGAAGCCAATGCTTCTCCACGAAATCCTTTGGTATGCAATGAAAATAAATCTTCAGCTTGACGAATTTTGGAAGTGGCATGACGTTCAAAACACAAACGCGCATCAGTCACGCTCATTCCTAAACCATTATCAATCACTTGTACCAATGCCTTTCCTGCATCTTTAATAATTAATTTGATATCAGTTGCTCTTGCGTCTACAGCGTTTTCAAGCAACTCTTTGACAACTGAAGCTGGTCTTTGGACGACTTCTCCAGCAGCAATTTGATTGGCAACGTGATCAGGAAGTAATTGAATAATACTCGACATTAAAAAATTTAGGTTAAAGTTTATGGTTTAAATTTTTTTAAAACCAAGAAGTACAAATTTAATGAATTTCTATTGGGTTTTATTATTAATGTGCTTTTAAAAAAGAAAAAATCTCACCTTAAAAATTCGGGGTAAGCGGTCTTAAGAGGCTAATTCCAACAAGATATCCCTTAAATCAACGGTGATACAAATATTCCGCATGTATTATCAAAACGCATCTAATTCTAAATCAAAGACTAAAAACCAAAGGCAAAAGCAACAACTCAAACACCTGAAAAACAATACTATAAAGCAATAATTTTGAAATTTTTTAACGAAATTATATAACCCTTATACTTGTTTAAAACTTAAATTTGTTATTCCAAACAAGTAAACAATTAAAAACAACAATTATGAAAGCAACCAATGAAAAAAAAGAAAATGCAAGTGCAGAATCTAAAAAAGGAGCTGTAAAAGCAAAACCAGATGCGGCACAAGGTCTGAGAGATTTTTTTGAAGACGGATTGAAAGACATCTTTTGGGCAGAGCATGCATTGACGAAAGCTTTACCAAAAATGGCAAAAAATGCAACTTCGCCTAAATTGATTCATGCCTTTGAAAATCATTTAAAAGAAACACAGGAACATGTTGTTCGTTTAGAAAAAGTATTTGAGTCTTTAGGTATAAAAGCAGTAGGTAAAAAATGTGATGCTATGGAAGGATTGCTAAAAGAAGCCGATGGCATTTTGGAAGAAACACAAATTGGAGTCGTACGCGATGCAGCAATTATTGCCGCAGCGCAAAAAGTAGAACATTATGAAATTGCGACTTACGGTACTTTACGGGCTTATGCAGTAACACTTGGTGAAAATAAAGCTGTAACGTTATTAGAGAAAACTCTTGAAGAAGAGAAAAAAGCGGATGTATCGTTAACAGAAATTGCGCTATCAGATATTAATCTTGAAGCAGCTCATGCACATGAATAATCTTTTGGATTAATGATTACAAAACGGATTTCCACAGATTCTTTAATACTTTATTAATTGCTAATGCCATGATATATATTGAGAATCATATATAAATACAGTAGTGGCTCAATAAAAAACCTACTCCATTGGAGTAGGTTTTCACTTATGTTTTAAATAAAATTGTATTATTTATTCCTTCAACTCTAAAGGCGAACCTTCTTCAATTTGGATAGCGCCTACGGATAATAAATGTTGATTGTCTATTTGATGCGTTAAAGAAGCTTGTTGACGAATATAAGCCATTTTTATAGCCGCAATCGCAGCCTCAGTACCCTTGTTCCCGTGAATTCCTCCACTTCTGTCAATGGATTGCTGTATGGTATTATCAGTCAAAACACAAAAAATAACAGGAATGTCGGTTTGAATATTCAAATCTTTAATTCCTTGAGTTACTCCTTCACATACAAAATCAAAATGTTTTGTTTGCCCTTGAATTACGCATCCAATCGCAATGACAGCATCAACATTCTGCGTTTGCAACATTTTCTTAGAGCCATAAATAAGCTCAAAGCTTCCAGGAACATTCCACCGAATAATATGCTGGGGTGGAACTTGGTTATCCAATAGGGCTTCTATGGCACCTTTATAAAGTCCTTCAGTTATAGCATCATTCCATTCTGAAACAACAATCCCAAAGCGAAAATCTTTCGCATTTGGGATTAAATTTTTATCGTAATCAGATAAATTTTTATTTTCGGTAGCCATTTGTTTTTTGATTATAGCGTTTTGATTTCAGATATTAAAGATAGTATTTTGAGAACAAAAACCTACACTCTTCAATCAGGAATCTTAAATCATTTTTACTATTGTGCCAATCCTATTAAGACGTCAATTGAAGCAGCTTCTGGTGTTGCCTCAAAATTTTCTTTTATATCTGTAAAATATTTTAAAGCATCAGCTTTGTTCCCTAAGGCTAAAGCCGTTTTCCCAGCTTTTAACAAGAAACGTGGTGTTGTAAAATCATTTTTATTTGACTCTGCTGCTTTTACATAATTATCCAACGCTTCTTTAGGTTGATTTTTTTGAGAATAAGCATCCCCTATCGCCCCTTTTGCCAAAGCACCCAAAACTATATCTTCAGATTTAAATTTACCTAAATATTCAATAGCTTCGTTATATTTTCCAGTATTCAAATAAGCCAAACCTGCATAATAATTAGCTAGGTTTCCTGCATCTGTTCCAGAATATTCATCAGCAATTTTTAAAAATCCAAATTTCCCTTCGGAACCATTCAAAGACAACTTATATAATGAATCACTAGCAACTCCATCAGTCGCTTTTTGAAAATTTTCCTGAGCTACAAACATTTCATTAGCCGCTTCGTCTTGTTTTGGCGTAGCAACAAATTTTTGATATGCTAAATAACCTACAGTAAACAATGCAACACCTGCAACTAATCCTATAATGACTTTTTGATTTCTAGCTACCCAATCCTCAGTTCTTGAAGCTGTTTCGTCTAATGTTGAAAAAACACCAGCTGTTGTGCTGTCTTTTTCATCAATTTTAACCTCTTCAACCGCAACATTTACTTCTTTTTCTTTTGGTGCTTTATATCCTCTTTTACTGTATGTAGCCATTTATTTTTAATTTAGTGAGTCGCAAAAATAAAATTTTTATTCAAACCGACATAAAAAATATGCTTTTATATTCAAAAAAATATTATAAGAGGTTCTTTCTTTCCCAAGGCAAAATAATTACCATAGAAAAAAAGGAAAAGCCTTTTTTATCGATATTTTTCAATAATTTGCACCCTCTTTGAAAAACCTGTTCAAAAACATCAAAGTTCTCAATACCAGCAAGCCTTACCCATGTATTTAAAAAAGATTTCATTATTCAATTATAAGAACTTTTCAGAAGCAAATTTCGATTTTGACAGCAAAATAAATTGTTTTGTAGGTAAAAATGGTATTGGAAAGACAAATGTGCTTGATGCAATCTACCATTTATCGTACGGAAAAAGCTATTTCAATCCATTAGCAGTCCAGAATATCAAACACGGAGAAGAATTTTTTGTAATTGATGCGGAATTTGAAAAAAACGAAAGAAATGAGCAAATCCTTTGTAGTCTAAAAAAAGGCCAAAAAAAAATATTAAAACGTAATGGAAAAGCGTATGATAAATTTTCAGATCATATTGGTTTTATTCCTTTAGTTATTATTTCTCCCGCTGACAGGGATTTAATTGTGGAAGGCAGCGAAACTAGAAGAAAATTTATGGACAGCGTAATTTCGCAGCTCGATTCCCATTATTTACAACAACTGATTCAATACCAAAAAGTAATGAGTCAGCGTAATGCTTTATTGAAATATTTCGCACTAAATCATGTTTTTGAAAACGATACACTCTCTATATATAATGAGCAACTCAACAGTTTCGGAAATTATATTTTCGAAAAAAGAAAAGAATTTATCAATCAGTTTATTCCTATTTTCAACACACACCATCAAGCCATAACAGGTTCACAAGAAACAGTTCAACTGGTGTATGAAAGTCATTTGTTCGAAAAAGATTTGCTGACACTTTTACAAGAAAACATCAATAAAGACAGAGCTTTACATTATACAAGTGTGGGAATTCATAAAGATGATTTATCATTTGAAATAGACCAACATCCCATCAAGAAATTTGGATCTCAGGGACAACAAAAATCATTTTTAATTGCTTTAAAATTAGCGCAATTTGAGTTTCTAAAAAAACAAAGTGGTGTAAAACCGATTCTATTATTTGATGATATTTTTGACAAATTAGACGAAAGCCGAGTAGCCAAAATAATTGAAATGGTTAATAGCGATACTTTTGGACAACTCTTTATTTCAGATACACATCCGGAACGTACCGAAGCGATTGTGAAATCGACACATCAAACCTATAAAATTTTCAACTTATAACTTATTTAATACTGTGTTAAGGTTCAAAAATTGAAAAAATACGTAAATTAGCCTATTCCAATTCAAATCATTTACAATGAAATTTCATTCTATATGCCTTATAGTCTTATCTTTTGTAGTGCTATCCTGTACCGGACAAACATCAAAAAATATAAAAACGATTGAAGCAAAAGCTTTTGCAGAAAAAATTGCAGCAACTCCAAATACACAAATTCTTGATGTAAGAACTCCTGAAGAATTTGCGTCAGAACATATTGACAATGCAAAAAATGTGAATTGGCTAAGCACTGATTTCGTTACAAATACTGCAAAATTAGACAAATCAAAACCTATTTTTGTGTATTGCAAAAGTGGCGGAAGAAGTCAGAACGCGGCTGAAAAATTAAACCAACTGGGCTTCACTACAATCTACCAACTAGCGGGTGGAATCCTAAAATGGGATGCAGCCGGTTTAGCTAAACCAAGTGATAAAATCATTGGAATGTGTAGTCAGGAATATGCCGAATTATTAAACTCAGATAAGAAAGTGTTGATTAATTTTTATGCAGAATGGTGTGCTCCTTGTAAAAAAATGACGCCGTACCTTTTGAAAATGCAAAAAGAATTAGCAGATAAAGTCACCATCATTCGACTGAATGCAGATGAAAACAAAACCCTACTTTCTGAATTAAAAATTACTGAACTTCCTACCTTATTATTGTATGAAAACAAAAAAATAAAATGGAAAAATTCTGGTTTTATAAGTGAAGACGATTTAAAAAAACAATTATAATAGCTTCAATATGCTTTCAAAAGACACACTACAATTTCTGGATGATTTAAAGACTAACAACAATAGAGATTGGTTTTTAGAAAACAAAAAACGTTACGAAGGGGTCAAGAAAGAGTATCAGCAATTAGTTAGTGATTTACTTGACGTTATGAAACCAATGGATCCTTCGCTGGAAATGTTGGAAGTAAAAAATTGCACTTTTAGAATCAATCGTGACATTCGGTTCTCTAAGGACAAGACTCCTTATAAATCGCATCTGGGCGTTTGGCTTTCTTCGGGGGCAAAAGGTTTAAATCGTTCTGGATATTATATTCATTTAGAAAAAGACGCTAGTTTTATTGCTGGAGGATTGTATTGTCCAGAACCGGAAGATTTGAAAAAAATGCGTAAGGAAATTGCTTATTTCCATGATGATTTAGAAGCAATTCTTGAGGATAAAACTTTCAAAAAGGAATTTAAGGATTTTGATCGAAATGAAAAAAATACGCTTAAAAACCCACCACGAGGGTACGAAAAAGACCATCCAGCCATAGCTTTACTAAAATTAAAAAGCTTCGAATCTTCTCAAATAATTAATATTTCCGAAGTGACAAAAAAAGATTTTGTTGCTACAATGAGTAAAAAATTAATTGCCTTGAAACCACTGAATGACTTTATAAATCGCGCTTTAACTTCTGAATAATTCAAATTTATACCGATGCAAAAAAAGAAAATTCTTTTTCTGGGAGAATCCTGCAGAGCTGATGCCATCACTTGGATGAACGGCCTTAAGGAATTTGGTGATTTTGAAATCATTACTTGGGAATTAAAAACCCCCAATAATTGTATTTATAACCGAATTTTAAGAATTTTAGAATTTAAGATCGCTTTTTTTAAAATTAGAAAAATAATAAAATTACATAAACCGGATATGGTTATTGCAGAAAGAACTACCAGTTACGGATTTCTTGCTGCATTATCTGGTGTAAAATCTATAGCGATCGCACAACAAGGCAGAACCGATTTATGGCCTGAAAATTCGATTTCATTACCTTTAAAAAAACTGATTCAGCATTATGCTTTCAAAAAAGCTACTTTAATTCATGCTTGGGGATCTGTGATGACTACTTCAATGATGGAAGCAAATGTTGATATGAATAAAGTCATGGTTTTACCAAAAGGAATTGATTTAGAGAAATTCAGTAATAATAACAATGCCGATCCCGAAAAAATTTGTGCTATTGTCACTCGCTCTTTGTTGCCGGAATACCGACATGATATTATCTTAAAATCCTTTGCCCTTCTAAACCAAAAGGGAATTGACTTCTTACTTACCATTATAGGAGACGGAACACAACTATCAAACTTGAAGAATTTAGCAAAAAAATTAAATATTCAAAACAAAGTCAACTTTACCGGAAGAATTCCAAATACAGCATTACCAAAACTATTGCAGCAATCTAATATCTACATTAGTATGCCAATAACTGAAGGTGTTTCGGCCTCTTTATTTGAAGCGATGGCTACTAACTGTTATCCTATTGTGACCGACATTACAGGAAATCAAAGTTGGATTAAACACCGAGAAAATGGACAATTAGTTCCCGTTGATAATTTTGAAATGCTCGCAGAAGAATTAATTTGGGCATTTGAAAACAATAAACATAGGAACGCAGCCGTTTTAAAAAACAGAAAATTTGTAGAACAAAAAGCAGATTACAATATAAATATGAGAATTATTGCTGACAAATACCACAAATTAATCAACACAAATAGCCCAAATTAACTATGTGTGGAATTAATGGAATCTTGCATTTACAGTTACAAAAAAAAATCGACGAACGGATTCTAACAAAGATGCGCGATTCGCTAGAACATCGCGGACCGGATGATAAAGGATTATTTATAGCGAATAATATTGGCTTTGGACACCGAAGACTTTCAGTTCTGGATATTTCCTCAGCGGGACACCAGCCTTTTTTATCAGACGACGGAAGATATGTACTGGTTTATAATGGTGAAATCTACAATTTTAAAGAATTTTATCCCGAGTTAAAAAGCAATGGATTTGACATTAGAACTACTTCGGATACCGAAGTTTTGCTGAAATTATTCCAATTATATGGTTTAAAAATGCTCAACCGTCTCAACGGAATGTTTGCTTTTGCTATTTGGGATAAAATGGAAAAAAAACTCACTATTGTTCGTGATAGAATGGGCGTTAAGCCGCTATATTATTCTTTTTACAAGGAGACTTTTTATTTCGCTTCTGAACAAAAAGCACTTTTCACGGCTGGAGTTCCTCTCAAAATGGCACAAGACGGACTAGAAGAATATATTTTCAACCGATTTGTTGCTGGCGAAAATACTTTATACCAAAATGTAAAAAAAGTATTGCCCGGACATATCATGACCATTCATGAAGGTGGAAAAGTAACAACCAAAAAATGGTGGGACTTAAAAAAGGAAATTCAAAATCAGCTCGAAATAAAAAATCCCGTTGAATGGTTTCGCGAAACTTTTGATGATTCCATAAAACTGCGAATGATAAGTGACGTTCCTGTTGGCGTTTTATTGAGTGGCGGACTGGATTCTTCTTCAATTTTGGCTTCATTATTCAATCAAAACTATAAAGATATTCAAACTTTTAATATTGGTTTCAAAGAGAAAGAGCACAATGAAGCACATTTGGCTAAAATGATGGCGGAGAAATTCGACTATGGATTTCATACGATGCAATTGGAAGATAAAAATCTTTATGATCAATTAATCCGTTCCACTTATTTTCAAGATGAACCTATCATGCATTTGAGCGAACCACAACTTTTGGCAGTTTCACAAATGGCAAAACCATCAGTAAAAGTATTACTTTCAGGTGAAGGTGCTGATGAATTAATGGGCGGTTATGTGCGATACAAAGCCTTACAATACCCATCGTTATTGAATTCAATTGCCACTATTGGTAAATTAGATTTTTTAACAAAAAACCTGCGGTACGATAAGTTAACACGTTATGCACAAATCATTAAAAAATCTGACTTAGTCATATATAATGGTTCTAATAATTATCCAAATGACATTGCGAAAATTTTTGGGATTAATGCACCTCCTAAAAACGAGTACAGAAAACAAATTTATAAAGACGCAAAGTCTTTATATCCGAATAATTTACGCCGACAAGCCCTTTATTTTGACCAACACACCTATTTATGCTCGCTACTGGATCGAAATGATCGCTGTACAATGGGGGCTTCTATTGAATGTCGTGAACCATTTTTAGATCCAAGATTGATTATTGGATTAGGCTCATTGGAGGACAAATGGTTATTTACAGGGAAAAAGTGGAAATTCATTCTGAAATCCGCTATGGAAAAACGTTTACCAGATGAGATTTTAAAATTCACAAAAGTAGGACTAAGTGTTCCTTGGGGTGATTATATCACAAAAAGTCCTGCTTTTAAAGAAGAATTAGAATCTTTTTCTAAAAGTGATTTGTTCCAAATTCCTTATTTTGAACACATCAACATTCAAAAACTCGTTCAGAATTTACAAAAAGGTGACACCCGCATGACTTCTTACATTATGCCGCTGTTTATGATGCATATCTGGATGAAAACGTATCCAAATAAATTTTAATTCTTACTTTTGACCTCGGATTATACTATTCAAAAAAGCACTTTCTTTTATGGAAATACTACCTAATTTCTCTTTAAAAAAATACAATTCATTTGGCATAGAAGCCAAAGCAAAACAATTTATTGCAGTACATTCGACAGAAGATTTAAAAACCATTTTACAGGAAAATAAATCCCAGAGAAAATTTATTTTAGGCGGCGGAAGCAATATGCTTTTGACAAAAGACATTGATGCACTGGTTATTCATATCGATTTGAAAAGCAAAAAAATCATCGAAGAAGATGATAATTTTGTCTGGGTTGAAAGCCAGGCTGGAGAAAACTGGCATGAATTTGTGCTTTGGACCATCGACCAAAATTTTGGCGGTTTAGAAAACATGTCCCTTATTCCTGGAAATGTGGGAACCACACCAATACAAAACATTGGAGCTTACGGCACTGAAATCAAAGACACTTTTGTTTCCTGTACAGCTATGACGATAGAAAATCAGAAAAATAAAACGTTCACAAAAGACGAATGTCATTTTGGTTACCGAGAAAGTGTTTTCAAAAATGAAGCAAAAGACCAATATGTCATTACATCGGTAGTTTTTAAATTGACAAAACGTAACCATAAAATCAATACCTCTTACGGCGATATCTCATTAGAATTAGAAAAAAACAACATCACCAATCCTTCTTTAAAAGACGTCAGTAATGCTGTAATTGCGATTCGGCAAAGTAAATTACCCGATCCGAAGGAATTGGGAAATAGCGGCAGTTTTTTTAAAAATCCTATACTATTAAAATCGGATTTTG
Organism: Flavobacterium algoriphilum; assembly: GCF_048158655.1. Classification (NCBI taxonomy): domain Bacteria; kingdom Pseudomonadati; phylum Bacteroidota; class Flavobacteriia; order Flavobacteriales; family Flavobacteriaceae; genus Flavobacterium; species Flavobacterium algoriphilum. The sequence goes on along the minus strand of NZ_JBLNKY010000002.1, from coordinate 316,646 downwards.
AAAAAATACACCAGGAATTTCCTGAAATGAAGTATTTCGATATTTCTGAAACCCAAGTAAAAGTTCCTGCCGGATGGCTGATTGAGCAGGCGGGTTTCAAGGGAAAACGTTTTGGTGATGCCGGAATCCATAAAAATCAAGCTTTAGTTTTAGTCAATTATGGCAATGCCACGGGACAGGAAATTTTGAATATTTCAAAAGATATACAGGAGACAATTTTTAAAACGTTTGGCATTCGTATAGAAGCCGAGGTAAATGTGATTTAGTTTTTAAGTATTCAGTCGTGTTCAGTTCTGAGAGAAATCTGAATATAGATTGTAGCTTTCAGAATATCAATACCAAAATAGTATTTCAAAATCCCTAAATCCTAATTTTTAAATTAAAAATGTACACTCCAGATATTTATAAAAAAGAAAATCAAGAAGAAATTGAAAAATTTCTTCTTGAGAACAGCTTTGGGATCCTAATCAATCAAACGGATGGAAAATTGTGTGCAACACACATTCCATTAGAACTGGATAGCAATGAAGACGGAAATCAAATTTTATGTGGCCACATTTCTAAAGAAAACCCGCAGTGGATAGGTTTTACTGATAACGACCAAATTTTAGCTGTTTTCTCCGGACCACATTCTTACATTTCTTCCTCGTGGTACGATCATGAAAATGTGCCAACATGGAACTATATTGCCGTACATGTTTACGGTAAAATAAAAATAATCGAAGGCGACGCAGTAATAGAGTCCCTAAAAAAACTGGTTGATAAATATGAGCAGCATTCTAAAAACCCGGTTCGTGTAGACGATTTATCTAAAAAAACACTGATGCAAACCCGAGGTATTGTAGCATTTGAAATCGAAATCACAGAAATTCAATGCACCAAAAAGCTGTCACAAAACCGAGATGATAAAAATTATCAAAACATCATTTTCGAATTAGAAAAAACAGAAGACGTCCAAGCAATTGCTGTGGCAAATGAAATGAAAAAATGTCCTCGCTAAATTATTTCGAAATTCACAATTCTATTCATACCTTTGCACTCTCCCAAAATTTCGGGATTAAAAAATTCATTAAACTCTGATGCTAATACTAATTCTTTACTTCTTTATTTTTATAGTTGCTGTTCAAATTTCGTATTATCTGGGTGTTTTTGGAAAATTCGCTTTCGCCAAAACACAAAAGATAACGCCAAAAAAAATCCCAATATCAGTTATTGTTTGTGCCAAAAACGAAGAAGAAAACGTAGCGAATTACATCCCGTTACTTGCTGAACAAAATTACCCTGATTTTGAAATTGTCTTAATTGATGATGCTTCAAGTGATAATACTTTGGCTATTTTCGAAGATTTTGAAAAGCAATATTCAAATGTTCGTTTGGTAAAAGTGGAGAACAACGAAGCCTTTTGGGGAAACAAGAAATATGCGTTGACTTTAGGAATAAAAGCGGCAAAAAAAGAATATTTATTATTCACTGATGCTGATTGTTACCCTACTTCTAAAGATTGGATCCTTGCTATGAGTTCACAGTTTACGATGCAAAAAACAATTGTTTTGGGTTATGGTAAATATGAAAAAATTCCTAATTCATTTCTTAATAAAATAATTCGTTTTGAAACTTTACTTACGGTAATTCAATATTTTTCTTGGGCAAAAATTGGACAACCTTACATGGGTGTGGGTAGAAATTTAGCCTACAAAAAAGAAACTTTTTTTAATGTAAATGGTTTTATAGAACACATGCAAGTCCGTTCCGGAGATGATGATTTATTTATTAATCAAGCGGCTAATGCAAAAAACACGGCTATTGCTTTCACTGCGGAAAGTTTTACCCTTTCTAGACCAAAAACGACATTCAAAGACTGGTTTACCCAAAAAAGAAGGCACGTTTCAACGGTAAATTATTATAAACCTTTCGATAAATTACAATTAGGAGCATTTTATTGTTCGCAATTACTATTTATTTTATTGCCTATTCTTTTATTGGCTTTCCAATTTCAATGGATATTAGTTTTGGGTTTAATTGCACTCCGATACATAGTTGCTTGGATTGTTGTAGGATTTTCGGCAGGGAAATTAAAAGAAAATGATATTAAATTATGGTTTCCCATAGTTGAAATAGTACTTATATTTACACAAATCAATATCTTTATAACGAATATATTCTCAAAACCAGTACTTTGGAAATAAACAAACAAATAGAAAAAGCAAAACAAGGCGATCAGGTTGCCTTTACTTTTCTATTGGATTATTATTGGAATGAAGTATATGGTTTTATGCTTAAGCGTACTGAAAACGAAACCAATGCCGAAGACATTACCATAGAAACTTTTTCGAAAGCTTTTGACAAATTAGCGACTTACAACTCTGAATTTCAGTTTAACACATGGCTCATCGCTATTGCAAAAAATGTTCATATCGATTTATTACGAAAAAGGAAATCGAGTCTTTTTGTAGAAATTACTGATGAAGAAGACCAACAAGCTTACAATATTGCCGACACTACCCCATCGGCAGAAGATGAATTGATCACGGAACAAAATCTTTCCCAATTATTACAATTCATCAAAGAATTGAAACCACATTATCAGGAAGTTATCCAGCTGCGCTATTTTCAGGAAATGAGTTATCAGGAAATTGCTAACAAAATTGACGAACCGTTGAGTAATGTGAAAATTAAATTGCTTCGCGCCAAAAAACTTCTGGCAGAAATTATCCAGAATAAAAGGTAGCTTTATTTTATAAAACAGTTTCAATTCTTAATTCCTTAAAACAAAAAAGTGATCTAAATTAATTTTAGACCACTTTGTTAAATCAAAAGTAATTACAGATTTCTGAAAAATTATTTTATAATTCTTTCCGGATAATCAGTGATAATCCCACTCACTTTTAGAGCTTGTATATTTTTAATATCCGCTGGCTCATCCACAGTCCAAGGATAAATTTTAAAATTATTTACTTTCATTATTGCTACGTTTTCAGCAGTTAAGGTTTTATAATACGGGTTTATTGCCTGCGCATTAAGCTCTTTTCCAGTTTTGATAACAGTTTCAATAGGATCTTTATAAGTAAGTAATCCAATTGCTATTTCTTTACTTAAAGACCTCATTTTTTGCAATTCTCCTATTCGAAAACTGGAAATAAAAAAATCTTTATTTCTCCAGCCTTTTTTCTTGTACTCTTCAATTATCCTATAAGTATCCGTTGCGGTATTTACACCTTTCAATTCAATATTAAGCACTGCTTTTTTATCTATAGTTTCGATAACTTCCTGCAAAGTTGGGATTTGATGTTTCCCAGCAACCAGAACTTTTCTCAATTCATCAAAGGTGTATTCTTCAATTTTTCCTTTTGCGTTTGTGATTCGACCCAAACTATCATCGTGAAAAACTACTAATTCTCCAGTTTTAATTTTATAAACGTCTATTTCTAACATATCGGCTTTCAATTCGATTCCCTTTTCAATTGATGCTAAGGTATTCTCTGTAGCATGGCCCATTGCTCCTCTATGACCACAAACAACAAATTTATTTGAAGTACAATTTAAAAATAACAAAGCTAATGCTGATGCCGATAATAGTGTCGTGAATTTCATGATTTTTATTTAATTTATTGAGGTAAAAATAGGTTATACCGCAGGCTCAAATATTAAGAAAGTATTAAATAAAAAATATTTTACCTATCAAATTGAATGATTTTAGTGCCGAATTAGTTAACAATATCTTAAAAAAACGGTTGTTTTAGGCTTCGTTTTTAGGTTTTCATTAACCTAAAAGTATTCTAGTGTTATTGTTAAAATAACGGCCATTTTTCAATTAGTCAATTCCTTTGTCGCCACTATAAAACAAAAAAAAGTATTCATGAAACAACTCAAATTATTTTTATTTACGATTGTACTGACTGTATTTGTCGGCAATAAAAATTTTGCCCAAACTACTCAAGCATCCATTTCAGGTATTGTTTTAGGTAGTAATTCAGAACCTATTAAAGATGCAATGGTTCAAATTCGAAATGAATCCACTGGATTTAAAACCAATTCATTGTCTAACTTCAAAGGTGTTTTCACATTCAAGGAACTCCCATTAGGCGGACCTTACACGATTAGCGTTACAACTTTAGGCTACGGAGAACAACAGCGCTCCGGCTACACTTTAAATCAAGGTGATTTAATAAATATTGAAATCTTAATGCAGGACAACATTCAAAACTTAGAAGTGGTCGAAGTTGTCGGACGAGGTTTAAAAAACAAAACAGGAAACTTAGGAGCAGCTACGGCAGTAACTGCAAAACTTATCAATGCATTGCCAGTAAACGGAAGGAATTTCACTAGCTTGATGGATTTATCGCCTTTGAGCAGAGGGGGAAATATTTCAGGACAATTAGCATCTTCCACTAATTACACGCTGGATGGAATGAATGCCAAAAATCCAACTTCGGCAGGATCAACAACAAGTCGAAGTGGTGCACCTTACTCCATATCGATTGAAGCGGTAAGAGAATTTAAGGTAGTTACGAATCAATATGATGTAGGCTATGGCCGAAGTGGTGGTGGAACTGTAAGTGCTGTGACTAAATCAGGGACAAATGATTTTACAGGAAGCATGTTTGCCTATAATCGTGCAGATTGGTTATCTAGCCCATATGACATTAGAGGGAATAGACGTCAAAATGATTTTTCTACTTCCCAATACGGTTTCACTCTTGGGGGACCGATCATTAAAGATAAATTGCATTTTTTTGTAGCTTGGGATCACCAACAAGATTCACGACCATTGATCATAGCTGACGTTCAATCACCAGAAGACGAACTTCGTTTTAATATTACAAGAGCTACATTAGATAATTTTGTTACTATCGCCCGCAATAAATATGGGGTTTCTAATGCTCCACAATACGGAACTTTTGATAAAAAACGTAATTCAGATGCCGCTTTCGCTCGTATTGACTGGCAAATTAACAGTAATAATTTATTGACTGTACGTAATAATTTCACTTATGACAATAATAAACTAGGATTACAAGATAATACGACCATCAATTTATATGAATCGTTTGGTGACGATTTGAATATTGACAATAGTATTTTGGCTTCTTTACGAACAAAAGTAAATGCAAGAGTAACGAATGAGTTAAAAGTACAGCATTTATATACTTTTCAAGACAGTAATCCAGGAGACCAATTGCCTTCCTATAATATCCCACGTGCTATAGTAGAAAATGTTGCTTCAACTATTAACGGAGCTGTAAGAACTACGAATATCCAAATTGGAGGTCATCGATTTGCCCAAGAAAAATTTACCAATAATGTTTTTCAAATTGTAGATAATTTATACTTCAACACGGATAAAGTTAAATATACTTTTGGTTTTGATTTAATGCAAACCAATTCTAAATCTTTATATGGAAGCGAAGTAAATGGCCGTTTCCATTTCAATAATCTTGCTAATTTTGACAACTTAACACCTTATCGTTATTACAGAGAAGTACCTTTACTAGCTGATCCTACGGTCACTTCGAATATATTAAACGCTGGTATTTATGGTCAGTTACAAACCAAAATTGCACTAGGATTAGACCTGACTTTAGGGTTGCGATTTGATTATGCTAAATACCCGACAGCAACATTCAATCAATTAGTTTTTGATGAATTAGGCATTCGCACTGATAATAAACTTCAGTCGGCAATCCTTCAACCGAGAGTGCAATTATCTTGGGATGTAAATGAAAACCACAAAGACTATATTCGTTTAGGTGCTGGAATTTTTGCATCCGATTTAAATAACTACGCGGTCATCAATAATTTATATTTTGATGGAAATCACACCGCCACAGTGGATGTAAGATCACCAAATGTTCCTTTGCCAAATTTCATTGATTACCGAAATAATTATGCCAGTATACCCACTTTGGATGCGTTCCAATTACCGACTATTAATTTCACAGGAACAGATGCTAAAGTACCAGTAGTCTATAAAGCCAATATATCCTACTCTCATTTCTTTACGGATAAATTAAAAGCAGGAATAGCAGGTTATGCCACTCTAGGACGCAACAACTATGTTTATGTAGACCGAAATATGGTAGCGAATCCATTTTTTACTTTGGCCAATGAAGGCAATCGTGGTGTGTATGTTCCCGCAAGTTCAATGCCTGCAAATGGTGCCGGAGACTGGATGCAAGGACGTATCAGCAATAAATTAGGTCGAGTATTAGAATTAAACAGTGAGGGAAAAGTCAATCAATTTGCAATGGTGGTAGATGCTACGTATCGTTATTTTAAAGACGGTGAAATATCCGCCAGCTATACTTTGAATGACACAAAAGACAACACTTCATTTAATGGAAACGTTGCTAACACAGCAACTTTAGTTTTACCGGTAGAAGATGACCCGAGAGACTTAAGCAAAATGAGTTATTCTGATAATCATTTCCGTCATAAAGTGGTGTTTTACGGAACTTTGCCTACTTTTTATGGTGTCAGTGTTGGTGTTCGTTATTCGGGTATCGGTGGCACACGCTACAGCTTACTTTCAGGAGGAAACACAAACGCAGATTTTGTCTCTGCTTCAAATGATTTAGCTTATATTTTTGACATTAATAATCCAGCGGTTCCCCAAAATGTAAAAACGGGATTACTAACCATACTTAACAACCCGGCTGCAAGTCAAAGTTTGAAAGATTACATCAATAAATACTCCGGAAAATTAGCTGAAAGAAATGGAGGAATAAATGAGTTTTATGGTCTTGTTGATGTTAGAATTAGTAAAAAGATTGCATTAGACAAAAAACAATTCCTAGAATTTACAGCAGACATATTTAATGTTGCCAATTTATTAAATAAAGAATGGGGCGTAAATAAATCCCTTAGTAGTCAGTCATTATATGCTTTAGGCACCCCGGCAGCAGGAACAACAGCTGCAGTTCCCGGATTTGACAGTACAAGACAACAATTTAATTACAGAGTAAACAATGCTGGACTTCCTACGCTTTCAGGAAATCCATTTCAAATACAAATTGGATTAAAATATGCTTTTTAAATTCTTTTTATAAATCATTTAATACTAGAGCAAGCGCATTCATTGATTTGGATGCGCTTTTTTTATGAATTAATTCAAATTTTAGATTAAATGTGTAGCAAGTGCAACTCTGGACAAACTTATAAAAACGAAATGGTCTCCGGAAATCATTGATTCAAAACTGGTTCGAACTAACTATACTCTTTCCATTCCGGTCCAAATGGATTAGCTATTTTAAACTGAAAAGCTTCATTTAATTTTGAAGCTTTTTTTTAACACTGCTTATTTTTTTAAAATATTTTATCATAAAACAACCAAAAGGCCTTTTTAGCCCTGATTGCAGTGGTATCCCACGCATTTTTTTGCGTGGATATAACGAAAAGCAGGACAACTATTTCCTGAAAATGCCCCAATATTGTGCTCCAGCTGTTTCAATTTCTCTACTTTAAAAAAACAAATAAACGAATCCACAAATAAATTACATTCCTTATCTTTGTGCTTTGAAAATTGATTTATGGAAACTGTTTTAGAAAATACTTTACCAATTGGAAAACCGAAATGGTTGAAGGTGAAACTCCCAATTGGCCAAAAATATACAGAGCTTCGCGGTTTAGTTGACAAATATAGTTTGAACACGATTTGTACTTCGGGAAGTTGCCCAAACATGGGGGAATGCTGGGGTGAAGGAACGGCAACATTTATGATTTTAGGAAATGTATGCACCCGTTCTTGTGGTTTTTGTGGTGTAAAAACCGGAAGACCAGAAACTGTGGATTGGGATGAGCCTGAAAAAGTGGCGCGTTCTATTAAAATTATGAACATCAAACATGCTGTAATTACAAGCGTTGACAGAGATGATTTAAAAGATGGCGGATCAATTATTTGGATTGAAACCGTAAAAGCCATTCGAAGAATGAACCCAAACACAACACTTGAAACATTAATTCCGGATTTTCAAGGTATCGAAAGAAATATTGACCGTATCGTGGAAGCCAATCCTGAAGTAGTTTCGCATAATGTAGAAACCGTTCGCAGATTGACTCGTGAGGTGCGTATTCAAGCTAAATATGACCGAAGTCTGGAAGTTTTACGTTACTTGAAAGAAAAAGGAATCAATAGAACGAAGTCAGGAATCATGCTTGGTCTTGGTGAAAAAGAGGAAGAAGTTTTTCAAACGATGCGCGATTTACGTGAGGCAAATGTTGATATTGTAACGATAGGCCAATACTTACAACCCAGTAAAAAACACTTACCAGTAAAGGAATTCATAACGCCAGATCAATTTGCAATATATGAGAAATTTGGTTTGGAATTAGGGTTTCGCCATGTAGAAAGCGGACCATTAGTTCGTTCTTCTTACAAAGCACAAAAACATATTTTATAAAAAATTTATTTGGTAAATCGGTTAACCAAATAAACGAATAAACAATACATTTGAAAACAAGAATTGCCATTAATGGTTTTGGAAGAATTGGTCGGAATTTATTTCGCTTGCTTTTAAACCACCCTACTATTGAAGTCGTTGCCATAAATGATATTGCTGATAAAAAAACTATGGCACATTTAGTGAAATACGACAGTATTCATGGTGTTTTACCCTTTTCAGTAAGTCCTGATGAAAAAGGCTTTTCCGTAGATGGAAAGCATTATTTATTCTTTCACGAAAAAAAAATTTCAAATCTTGATTGGAAAATTTTAGACATCGATTATGTAATAGAGTCGACTGGAAAGTATCATACTTTTGAAGATATAAATACTCATATTTTGGCTGGCGCCAAGAAAGTAATTCTTTCTGCACCTTCAGAAGTTGACGCGATAAAAACGGTTGTTCTGGGTGTAAACGAGAATATTCTAGATGGTACTGAAACCATAATTTCCAACGCCAGTTGTACAACCAATAATGCGGCACCAATGATGAAAGTCATTGATGAACTTTGCGGTATTGAGCAAGCCTACATCACTACTATTCACTCCTTTACAACAGATCAAAGTTTACACGATCAACCGCATAAGGATTTACGAAGAGCACGTGGGGCAAGTCAATCAATTGTCCCTACAACTACTGGTGCAGCAAAGGCATTAACAAAAATTTTTACTAAATTACAGGGAAAAATTGGCGGATGCGGTATTAGAGTCCCTGTACCAGATGGTTCCTTGACGGATATTACGTTTAATGTAAAGCGAGCTGTTTCCATCAACGAAATAAATGCTGCTTTTAAAATTGCAGCACAAACCGACTTAAAAGGGATTCTCGATTATACGGAAGATCCTATTGTCTCTGTAGATGTTATTGGAAACAGAAACTCTTGTCTTTTTGATGCACAACTCACTTCAGTAATTGACAAAATGGTGAAAGTGGTAGGCTGGTATGATAATGAAATAGGGTATTCGTCTAGAATTATTGATTTAATTCTATTAATAGAAAGTAAGAAGAATTCTATGCTGTAATTACTAAAAATGTATAGCAATCACTAATATTTCAAAATCAATTCTTTGATTAGACTTCTTACTTTTGGTTCTGCATTTTTAGCGGCTTCTAAAACTTCATTGTGAGAAATAGTTCCTATATTTTTTTCATCTCCCATATCAGTAATTACAGAAATTCCGAATGTTTCTAAATCCATATGACGAGCCACAATCACCTCGGGAACAGTTGACATGCCTACGCAATCAGCCCCAAGAATTTTTACCATTCTATATTCAGCCAAAGTTTCAAAAGTAGGACCTTGCAAACCAAGATAGATTCCTTCTTGAACCTCAATATTTAATTCGTCTGCTAATTCAGTAGCTTTAGCAATCATTTTCCTTGAATAGGGCTCACTCATATTTACGAAACGAGGTCCAAAGCGTTCGTCGTTTTTACCCCGCAAAGGATGTTCCGGCGTCATATTTATATGATCTGTAATCAGGACAATAGAACCTACTTTATAATTTGGATTTACGCCACCGGAAGCATTTGAAACAATTAATTTATCAATGCCCAAATATTTCATCACCCGTACCGGAAAAGTGACCTCTTTCATCGAATACCCTTCGTAAAAATGAAATCGCCCCTGCATGGCAACCACTTTTTTATCGCCTATTGTTCCAAAAACCAATGCCCCTTTATGTCCTTGGACAGTTGAAACAGGAAAATTTGGAATTTCATTATAAGGCAATGTAAATTCTACTTTCATTTCATCAGTAAAGCTCCCTAATCCTGAACCTAAAATCACACCATATTTTGGTGTAAAATCAATTTTTCTTTCAATAAAACTAACGGTTTCTTGTACTTGTTCCCACATAATTTAAAATGGTTTTATCAAAATTTTCACTTCCTAAAATAAAAGAACTTTTTATAGGCAGATAGAAAAGTTGTTCACTTGGTAAAAGGCCTGTCAATCGAACATAATCTTTTTCGGTAGTAATAATAATGCTGTTTTGAGCTGCATTTTTAATTTCTAAAATATCTTTATCGGTAAAATGATGATGGTCTGGAAATGACAAACAGGCATCATTTGTATCCTTCAAATAGGCGAAAAAAGGATCGGGTTTTGCAATTCCTGCAACTAATACTTTATCAAGTGATTTTATTTCATCTACTTTTATTTTTCTGTTTTCAGAATAAATATGCGTATCATAATCAATGTAAGAAAAATACAATTCCTGATTTATGGAAAGATTTAATTTGTTTTTAATCTCCTTTTGCACGTCCAGAGAGAGAGGAGAAGGACATTTTGTAACAATAATTACATTTGCTCTTTTTGCCCCACTGCTACTCTCTCTTAAATTTCCTGTTGGAAGCATCAAATCATCCGAATACAAATCTCCATAGGTAGTAAGTAAAATATAAAAACCTGCTTTTACTTTTCGGTGTTGAAAAGCGTCGTCCAGTAAAATAACTTCCGGTTTTATGACTTGAGTAAGCAATTGTTCAATTCCGTTTTTTCTATTGGCATCAACGGCAACTTGGATACTTTTAAATTTTTGAAAAAACTGAAAAGGCTCGTCTCCAAGAATAGCAGCATTCGAATTGGAATCAGCCAAAATAAATCCTTCCGATTGTCTTTTATATCCTCGGCTTAACGTGGCAATTTTATATTTATCAGAAAGCAACCGAATCAAATATTCTATTTGTGGCGTCTTTCCGGTTCCTCCAACACTAAGATTCCCTACGGCTATAATGGGTAAATCAAAAGAGTAGGATTTTAAAATACCTTTATCGAAAAGAAAATTCCGAATACTCGTTATCAGACCATATAAAATAGCAAACGGAAAGAGTATTTTTCGCAGTAAATTCATTTTACGAAAGTAGAATATTTTATCTTTATAAAAAAAGTTGATTTGTTTATTCGTTAATTTGTTAATCCGAAAAAAAACAAAATGAAATCAAAGATTATTTCATCCGTTCGCCTACAGGCTCGGATCACAAATACTAAAAACTAAACGATGAGTAAAATCAAAGAAATAATAGCCATACTTGAAGAAATGGCACCACTCGCCTATGCGGAAGATTTTGACAATGTGGGCTTATTGGTTGGAAATCAAGAAGCAGAAGCGACAGGTGTGTTAGTTTGCCATGATGCTTTGGAAAATATAATTGACGAAGCAATTGCAAAAAAATGCAATTTGGTGGTTTGTTTTCATCCAATATTATTTTCGGGTTTGAAAAAAATTACGGGTAGAAACTATGTGGAGCGAGCTGTTATAAAAGCCATAAAAAATGACATTGCCATTTATGCCGTTCACACCGCTTTGGACAATCATCAAGAAGGCGTGAATAAAATATTTTGTGATGCTTTGGGATTGATAAACACTAAAATTCTAATTCCAAAACAAAATTATATTCGCAAACTAGTAACGTATACGATTCCTGAAAATGCCGAAGAAGTACGAAATGCATTATTTGATGCCGGAGCGGGAACGATTGGAAATTATGAAAATTGCAGTTTTAATTCGAAAGGAATTGGAACTTATATGGGAAATGAACGCAGCAATCCTCAAGTTGGCGAGCGATTCGAATTTGTACAAGGAAATGAAATCAAAATCGAAGTCACTTTCGAAAAACATTTAGAAAATAAAATTCTAAAAGCATTATTCAAAACCCATGCTTATGAAGAAGTCCCTTATGAAATTTATGCCTTACAAAACCAACATCAAAATATAGGCTTAGGAATGATTGGTGAATTGAAAAATCCGATGAAAGAAAAAGAGTTTCTGCTTTTTGCAAAAGAGAAAATGCAAAGTGATGGGATTCGACACTCCAACTTTATAGGAAAAGAAATAAAAAAAGTCGCGGTTCTTGGCGGAGCGGGAAGTTTTGCTATAAAAAATGCGATTCAGGCCGGAGCAGATGCTTTTTTGACTGCCGATTTGAAGTACCATCAGTTTTATGAAGCCGAAAATAACCTTTTATTGGCAGATATTGGACATTTTGAAAGCGAACGCTATACAAAAAATTATATTGTTGACTATCTTCGGAAAAAAATCCTTAATTTTGCAGTTATTTTATCAGAAGAAAATTCAAATCCAGTTAAGTACTTATAGAATATGGCGAATACGAAAGAATTAAGTGTTGAGGACAAGTTAAGAGCAATTTACGATTTACAACTAATTGACTCAAGAATTGACGAAATCAGAAATGTAAGGGGTGAACTTCCTCTTGAAGTAGAGGATTTAGAAGATGAAGTTGCAGGTTTAAGCACACGTTCAGAAAAATTGAAAAGTGAACTCGAAGTTATCGAAGATCTAATCAAAGCAAAAAAGAATGCAATTGATGAGCACAAAGAGGCTATCAAAAAATATACGAAGCAACAAGAAACTGTTCGCAACAACAGAGAATTTAATTCGTTGACTAAAGAAGTTGAATTTCAAGAGTTAGAAATTCAATTGTCTGAAAAACAAATTAAAGAAATGAAAGCTTCTATCGAACACAAGAAAGAAGTAATCTCAAATTCAAAAGAAAGATTAGAAGCAAAATCGAATCATTTGAAGCACAAAAAATCAGAATTAGACGCTATCATGTCTGAAACTGCTAAAGAAGAAGCTTTTTTATCTGATAAATCAGCTGAATACCAAGCTTTAATCGAAGAAAGATTATTGAAGGCTTACACTAGAATCAGAACTAGCGTTCGCAACGGATTAGCTGTTGTTTCTATTGAAAGAGGAGCATCTGCAGGATCATTCTTTACGATTCCACCACAAACACAAGTGGAAATCGCTTCAAGAAAGAAAATTATTACTGATGAACATTCAGGAAGAATATTAGTCGACAGTGCTCTTGCTGACGAAGAAAAAGAGAAAATGGAACAATTGTTTTCTAAATTCTAATTACATTTAAGCCTCCTTAATCGGAGGCTTTTTTATTATGAAGAAATTGACATTTTTTATATTCACTAAATCCATTGGATTATACATTAACTTTTTGAGTTTTGTATTTCCCAAAAAAGCATCGCAATTGGCGTATGCCTATTTTAGCGAACCCAGAGAGGGAAGACTATCAAAAAGTAAGTTGCCTGAAATTCTTCAAGAAGCGCAATCCGAGACGTTTCATCAAGAAGATCATTCTTTTCATACCTATACATGGAAAGGAAATGACACCATTATTCTTTTGGTTCATGGATGGGAAAGCAATGCTTCTCGTTGGGAAAACATCTTACCCTATCTAAAAAAATCAGGAAGTACTATTATTGCCATCGACGGTCCGGCTCATGGCTTATCGAGCGGAAAAGAATTTAGTATTCCTAAATACGCTGAATTTATTCATATTGCTGTTCAAAAATTTAAGCCTCAATACCTTGTAGGTCATTCTATGGGCGGAAAAACCTGTTTGTATTATCAATCGGTATATCAAAATGATTTGCTTAAAAAAATGGTAATTCTTGGAGCTCCTAGTGATTTCAAGATAATCTTGCACAATTACATTGCGCTGTTGAGTTTGAATTCTAAAATTTATAAAGCTCTAGAAGTTCACTATTTAAATAATTTCAAACTCAGTTTGGAACAATTTTCTGGTAAAATATTTGCTTCCAAATTAAATATAAAAGGATTTATTGCCCATGATATTGATGACACTGTAGTTTTATTCGAAGAAGGTGAAAAAATTGCAAGTACATGGAAAAATGCCATTTTCATAGAAACAAAAGGTTTAGGCCATAGTATGCATGATGCCGAGCTATATGAAAAAGTCTCCCAATTTTTATTTGAAACGGAGTAAAATTATACATCAGCATAAACTTTTGCTTACTTCTTAATTTTCAAATAAACAAATAACTACACAAACGATTAAACAATTTAGTACTACTTTTGCATTATGGAAGAAAATCTAAAACGCCTCAATAAATTCATAGGAGAAACTGGGTATTGCTCCCGCCGTGAAGCCGATAAAATCATTGAAGAAGGTCGAGTAACCATCAATGGAATCGTTCCGGAATTAGGTACAAAAGTTTCACCCGATGACGAAGTGCGTATTGACGGAAAATTAATTCGGGAGAAGAATGAAAAACCCGTTTATTTGGCTTTCAACAAACCTGTAGGAATTGAATGTACCACAAACCTAGATGTTCGCAATAATATTGTAGATTACATCAATTATCCCAAACGTATTTTCCCTATTGGAAGATTAGACAAAGCCAGTGAAGGATTAATTTTCATGACCAATGATGGTGATATTGTTAACAAAATTCTTCGCGCCAGAAACAATCATGAAAAAGAATATACCGTAACGGTAAACAAACTCATCACCGATCGTTTTATTGAAAAAATGGGAAATGGGGTACCAATTTTGGACACTATTACCCGAAAATGTAAGGTAGAAAAAATAAGCTCCACCATTTTTAAAATCGTCTTAACCCAAGGTTTAAACCGTCAAATTCGTAGAATGTGCGAATATCTGGGTTATGAAGTTACCGCTTTGAAACGTATTAGAATCATCAATATTTCTCTTGACATTCCCGTAGGTCGCTACCGTGATTTGACTGATGCCGAAATTAAAGAATTAAATGAATTGATTGAACCTTCGAGCAAAACAGAAGAAGCGAGTTTACCCAAATCGGAAGCTCCAAAAAGAAGAACCGAATTTATTAAAAGAGACGATCCTAGGTTTAAGGGAAGAGGAGATTATTAAGAATAGAAAAAAATATTTGCATATGCATTACACCTATAAATTTGTCCAAACTTTGGGGTGCAATGCATATGCAAATGTTTTTTTTTTGCTTTTAATTTCTAGTTATAAATTCGTAGTACAAAGCTTCTGATAAAAAGTTTTCAGATTGCCTGTTACTAATCTCCTTCTCTCTTGTAAGTTCAATTTCTTGTCCATCTAATTGCTTTAGTAAAAAATAGTCTCGACGGCTTTCATCATTAAAATTTAATCCAGATAAAAACATAGGCTCTACCCCTTTATTTACAGAAATATTGTAATTGGTGACTATATTCCCCCAATTAACAAAACTGCACAAAAGTATTGTTCCATAAAAATACCAAATCATTTGATTGAAAAGATAAGCATTTGTTTTTTGTTTATAAATCTTCCAAAAAGTAATTAGCAAACCTATAATTGCTAATAACAGGAATGCAAAAACGCCTAATCTTTTATAGGTTAAACCAAATGCAGTAACATATTCAATGTTTTTTATAGTTGTACAAATAATTAATACTCCGTTCAATGTTATCCAAATTTTAGATAGTAATTTGAGATTACTCGCTTTCTTGTCAAAATTAAATCCACTTTTAAAAAAGAAAAGCATCACGCCAATCGCCATTATTATTGAAAAGATAACTGCATTTACTCTTTCATGAGTTGCAGCGCTCAAAGACACTGAAACTTGTTCCTCAAAAAACTGCTCGTAATTATAGGTAACAATAAAAATTAAAATCATACAATTTAAAAGCACTAACGTAATTTCGCCGCTCTTTCTTTCAAAATCAAGATCAAGAAATGGAAAAGTTTGTTGATGCTCCATTCTTGTCTGATTACTAAAATCATTATCTAACATTGAATTTTTATCATAACAAATCTCTGGCACCCAATAATTCCAGAAACTGAACGATATATAAAAGCCTAACAAAGCAATTAGAGAGACTTCCAAAACATCCAAATCTAAAGTGTACTCTATAAATAGAGCTGAAAAGTGTTCGCTACCGAAAGCGTAAACCACAAAAAACAAGGTTATAAATATAGCTGGAATAACAACGTAGGCTATAGCTTTTTTAGTGAAATCATTTTTGATTTCTCTTATTGGAAGCCATTGACTAAACATCAATATGCGACCTAATGAAGCCAATCCATTGATAACTACAATTGGAAAAATCTGTAGCATTTTAAGTTTTACTTCATGAGTTTTAAATTGTAAAAAAAGAACAGACATAGATAAAGCCAAAAAAGATGCAAAATCGCCATACCAAGCAAAGGCAAAACACGACAAGATAGAAGTGATTACTAATCCTAAATGCAAACGACTTGTAAATTGCTCCTGAAAGAAATAGCAAATCATTATGGTCAATAGCAACCCAAAAATCGCCAGATTTACTCCGACTGCTTCCTTGTAAAAAAGCAATGTAAAAAGCAAACTACAAACTAAAATTAAATGATGTTTTTTCATAATAAAAAATTTAGAAGTACTTTGCATTTCAAAGTATAAGGTTAAAAAAAAGTGCTATTTAGATTTAATTAATTTATCAAGACTATTTATGTGGGAAACAAAAGCATTTCTTCCCATATTGGTAACTCGATACGAAGTTTTCGGCTTTTTACCGACAAACTCTTTTTTCACTTCAATATATCCGGATTTTTCTAACGCAGAAGAATGACTCGCTAAATTACCATCCGTAATATCCAACAAAGATTTCATTTCGGTAAAATCAATCCAGTCATTTACCATCAGAACGGACATGATACCAAGTCTGACTCGACTTTCGAAATCTTTATTTAACGTATCAATGATTCCCATTTTTATTTATATTTTTTGAACATAATTAAACCATAGAGAATATGCAAAATTCCAAATCCTATAGCCCAAAAAATAAGTCCGTATCCAAGATAAAAAAGGGAAATACATCCTAAAAAAATTTCACATATACCTAAATATTTAATATCTGAAAAAGTATACTTCTCAGCATTAATAAGTGCTAAGCCATAAAACAATAAAGTTGTTGGTGCAATCAGAGCAAATAACTGATGGTATAAAAGGGCTACACAAAATACTCCTCCAACAAATAGAGGAATCGCTAAATTGAGCAACATCTTTTTAGTAGTATTAGTCCACACGGGTAAATTAAATTTTTTACTTTTTCGTAAAGTGAAAAATATACCAAATACCAATGCTAAAATCAAAATTAACAAAGCAATGAAAGTTAATTCCATTATCAAACCATAACTGTACTTTTTTTGATTACCGTCAAAATATTCAATACCATTCTGTTGAAACAGCAGATATACATATACTGCCCCAGCTAAAGCAACTATGCCGGCAAACACTCCTGAAAGGCCACTTAACGAAATAAATCTTGAAGAGCGCTCCATCATGGAACGAATATGCAATAAATCTTCTTGATGTTTTTGACTCATAAATAAAGTACTTTGAGTTACAAAGTTATTCATTATTTTTAGATTTCTAAATATAAACTGATTTAATTTCAATAAATTTTATAAAATAATTTTCATCAAAAGTTTTGATCCTAGATAAAATAAAGGAAGATTCTTAATTATTGGATTTTTCTTGGTTTCGTTTTTGCGATTTGTTCCTCAATCAAAACGCCATCATCGTTTTTCTGTCCCAAAATCTAACATCTATTTCTTTAACTGAAGTAAATTTGGTTATCTCAAAAATTCTTACCAAAAAGAATTGCTTTTACAAAAAACAATCGCAGCCCCTTTTTTAAGTTTCCCCAAGGGATCGAAGCGGGCCAACTATAATAAACCCGAGAATGACAATAATAAAAAGAGAGATTGTAAGCTCATTCTCTTTAAAATTTGGTAAACATTCTAAATTAATTTTACGCAAAAAAAAAGCTTTCTAATTCCTCTAAGGTAAATAATCTAGGAACCCATCTGTTGAAAATTGTATACCTTGTGAATTGCCTTAATAAAAAAAGCCTATTCTTTCGAATAGGCCTTAGCTTAATTAATTTTTTGCACTTCTCAGTTTCCTTGCCAGAAGTGTATTTTTTAACAACATTGCAATGGTCATTGGTCCTACTCCACCTGGAACGGGTGTTATAAAAGAAGCTTTTTTACTCACTTCATCAAAATCAACATCTCCAGTAATCACATATCCTTTGGGATGAGAAGCATCTTCGACTCGGGTAATACCTACGTCAATTACAACCACTCCTTCTTTTACCATATCGGCTTTAAGGTAATTAGGAACACCAAGGGCTGTGATGATTATATCCGCATTTTTTGTAAACTCCTCAATATTTTTGGTTCTACTGTGAGTCAGCGTTACCGTTGAATCTCCTGGATACCCTTTGCGACTCATTAAGATACTCATCGGTCTTCCCACAATATGGCTACGTCCAATAACTACGGTATGTTTGCCAGCTGTCTCCACTTTGTATCGCTCTAGTAATTCCATTATTCCATAAGGAGTTGCCGGCAAGAATGTTTCCATATCCAACGCCATTTTTCCAAAATTGGCCGGATGAAAACCATCTACATCTTTGTCAGGATCAATCGCCATCAAGATTTTTTGCTCATCAATGTGTTTTGGCAAAGGCAATTGAACAATATAACCATCTAAATCACCATCTTCATTTAGCTCTTTGATTTTTGAAAGCAACTCGGTCTCAGTAATAGTTTCTGGCAAACTTACTAAAGTGGATTCAAAGCCAATTTGTTCACAAGAACGTACTTTGCTTCCAACATAAGTTAAACTGGCTCCATTAGTACCAACGATTACAGCTGCTAAATGAGGTACTTTTTCCCCATTAATTTTCATTTGTTGTACTTCGGCTGCTATTTCTTGTTTAATATCCTCCGATGTTTTTTTCCCGTCTAGTAATTGCATTTCTTCTTGTTTAAAAAGTTTAAAGTTTAAAGTTTAAAGTTTTGGAAACTTAAATAAAAACTCTTAAAATATAATATAATGTGTTCAAAATTGATTACTGAAAACCTAAATACTGAACACCATTTTTATCGCATTCCTGGCATCCCACCTGGCATTCCGCCCATCATTTTCATTAGGTTTTTACCGCCTGGTCCTTGCATCATTTTCATCATCTTGCTCATTTGATCAAACTGCTTCATCAATTGATTGACTTGCTCAATTTTTGTTCCAGAACCCTTTGCAATTCTAGCTTTTCTTTTTACGTCAATTATAACGGGCTTGCTTCTTTCTTTTGGAGTCATCGAATGAATAATCGCTTCAATATGTTTGAAAGCATCGTCTTCAATTTCTACATCTTTCATGGCTTTGGAAGCACCTGGTATCATTCCTACCAAATCTTTCATATTACCCATTTTCTTTACTTGTTGTATTTGAGACAAGAAATCATCAAAACCAAATTCGTTTTTTGCGATTTTCTTTTGGATTTTTCTTGCTTCTTCTTCGTCAAATTGCTCCTGCGCTCTTTCTACCAAAGACACAACGTCTCCCATCCCAAGGATACGTTCCGCCATACGAATAGGATAGAAAACATCAATTGCATCCATTTTCTCCCCTGTACCTACAAATTTAATTGGTTTATTTACAACCGATTTAATTGAAATCGCAGCTCCACCTCGGGTATCACCATCTAATTTGGTTAAGATAACCCCGTCAAAATTCAAGATATCATTAAAGGCTTTAGCTGTATTTACAGCATCCTGCCCTGTCATTGCATCGACAACAAATAAAGTTTCCTGTGGTTGAATTGCTTTATGGACTTCAGCAATCTCTTTCATCATTACTTCATCAACAGCCAAACGACCAGCAGTATCGACAATCACAACATTAAATCCATTTGCTTTAGCGTGTTTAATTGCATTTTGAGCAATTTCAACAGGATTTTTATTTTCAGGTTCCGAATAAACCTCAACTCCTATAGAATCCCCAACAACGTATAACTGCTGTATAGCTGCAGGACGGTAAATATCACAGGCCACCAAAAGTGGTTTTTTATTCTTTTTTGTAAGTAAATAATTTGCTAATTTTCCTGAAAAAGTAGTTTTTCCGGAACCTTGTAAACCTGACATTAAAATCACTGTCGGATTTCCCGATAAATTAATTCCGGCAACATCACCACCCATTAATTCAGTAAGTTCATCTTTAACTAACTTAACTAATAATTGTCCTGGTTGTAATGTTGTTAACACGTCCTGACCTATTGCTTTTTCTTTTACTTTGGTGGTAAAATCTTTGGCAATTTTAAAGTTGACATCGGCATCAAGTAAAGCTCTACGAACTTCTTTTAATGTTTCGGCAACGTTTACCTCGGTGATTTTTCCGTGTCCCTTTAGTATATGAAAGGCTTTATCTAGTTTATCGCTTAAATTATCGAACATAATTTTTTATTTTATTGAAGTGCAAAGATAAACTAATTAGATAATTAGGCAATCAGATAATGGGATAATTGACAAGAGCTGTATCCAATTTATTTTAACAAAAAAAAACGACCTCAATTTGAAGCCGTTTTATATTTCTATTATTTTTATTTTGTTACATTCTTTCCGGAACATTAATTCCAAACAAACGGAAAGATGCTGCGATGGTATCTGCTACTTTTTTAGATAATTGAACTCTGAAAATTTTCTTCTCTAAATTTTCTTCTCCAAGAATAGGGACAGCCTGATAGAATGAATTGTATTCACGCACTAAATCATACGTGAAATTTGCCAGTAAAGCCGGACTATGATTGTGTGCCGCATTTTGAATTACTTCAGGAAATAATTCCAATTGTTTCAGTAATTCTTTCTCTTTTTCATGAAGTTCCGCGACTGTACTCGAAATGGCATAATCAAAATTAGCCTTGCGAATAATAGATTGAATTCGGGCATAAGTATATTGAATAAATGGTCCTGTATTTCCTGCAAAATCTACGGATTCTTCCGGATTAAAAAGGATACGTTTTTTTGGATCTACTTTTAGAATATAATATTTCAAAGCACCAAGGCCTATGGTGTTGTATAGTTTTGCTTTTTCATCAGCAGAATAGGTATCTAATTTCCCTAAATCCTCCGCAATTTTTTGAGCGGTATCTGTCATTTCCTGCATCAAATCATCTGCATCGACAACAGTTCCTTCACGGCTTTTCATTTTGCCTGAAGGTAAATCTACCATTCCGTAAGATAAATGGAAAAGGTTTTCAGACCAATCAAAACCTAATTTTTTCAGGATAAGAAACAATACTTTGAAATGATAATCTTGTTCGTTCCCTACAGTATAAACCATTCCACCAACATCTGGGTAATCTTTTACACGCTGAATGGCAGTTCCAATATCTTGTGTCATGTAAACGGCGGTTCCATCTGAACGAAGCACAATTTTTCTGTCCAAACCTTCATCAGTCAAATCAATCCAAACCGACCCATCAGGATCTTTTTCGAAAACACCTTTCTCCAGACCAATTTGAACAACGTCTTTTCCTAATAAATAGGTATTACTTTCATAATAATAACAATCAAAATCAACGCCCAAATTTTTATACGTAATAGCAAAACCATCATAAACCCATTGATTCATGGTTTTCCAAAGCGTGATTACCTGTTCATCTCCTGCTTCCCATTTCAATAACATTTCTTGTGCTTGCAGAATAATTGGCGCTTGTTTTTTGGCTTCTTCTTCCGTTTTACCGGCGCTCATTAATTGGGCAATTTCTTCTTTATACGCTTTGTCAAAAGCTACATAAAAATTTCCAACTAATTTATCTCCTTTTAAACCTGTTGATTCTGGTGTTTGTCCGTTTCCGAATTTTTGCCAAGCCAACATTGATTTACAAATATGAATTCCTCTATCGTTTATTATTTGGGTTTTATATACTTTTTTACCGGAAGCTTTGATAATTTCAGCCACCGAATACCCTAATAGATTGTTACGAACGTGACCTAAATGCAACGGTTTATTCGTGTTTGGTGAAGAATACTCTACCATTACAGCTTTATCTTCAGGATTTGGTGTAACAAAACCAAACTTGGCATCGTCTTTAATCCATTTGAAGAAATTCAAATAATATTCGTCAGAAATAACAATGTTCAAAAATCCTGAAACCACATTGAAACGACTAACTTCAATTACGTTTTCTACTAAATACGTACCAATTTTGTTTCCTAATTCTACTGGATTACTTTTAATAACTTTCAATAATGGAAAAATAACCATGGTAATATCACCTTCAAATTCCTTCCGAGTAGTTTGAAATTCAACTTTGTCAATAGCAATGTCAAATAAAGCTAGAACCGCTTTTTCAATAGAAGGCGTAAGAATTTGTGATAATGTCATTTTATGTATTTATTTAAAGGTTGCAAATATAGTTATAATGCCTCAATTTGAAAATTGGAAAACAATATAATTTCCTAGTGACAGCATCCCTCTTGAATATTCACTAATTACAGTTGAGTTATTTTTTCTAAAGTGGTTGTAACAATTCACCCATTAAAGAGTCTATTTAGGTAACATTTTATTTAAATAAAATGTTAAATTTCATAAAACAGTACTATGTAATACATACGTCTAAAATAAATGAATACCTTTGCATCATCAATCAATTTTTAATCAAAAAAAAAAATCATGAAGCTCAAATTAATTTTACTCTGCTTATTCGGAACCGTGTTTTCGATAGAAGCGCAAAATTCGTTCAAACCAATACTTTGGGAAAATTCCGGAAGTATTTCAGGTAAGGTAATCGATAAGAAAAGCAACGCCCCACTTCCTTATGTGAATATTATTGTAAAAGAAGAAAACAAAGTGGTTACGGGAGGAATAACTTCGGACAATGGAACTTTCCTTATCAAAAACTTGGATTTAAAAAAATATACGGTTGAAATACAGTTTATAGGATATAAAACGGTTTCAAAAACAATTTCATTAACAAGTGGAGACAAAAATGTCAATTTGAATACAATCGAGTTAGAAGAAGATGCCATTGAATTGAAAGGTGTTGAAGTGGTCAGTGAACGCTCTACAATTGAACAAAAGATCGATAGAAAAGTAATCAATGTTGGTAAAGACTTAATTTCAGCTGGGGCCACTGCGGCAGAAATCATGAACAACATACCATCAGTAAGCGTTGACCCGCAGACAAATGCAATAAGTCTTCGTGGAAATTCTAATGTCCGAATATTAATTGACGGAAAACCAACTACAATTGAAGCTTCTCAATTATTGCAACAAATACCATCGACTTCTATCAAACAAATTGAATTAATTACTAATCCGTCTGCTAAATACAATCCGGAAGGAATGAGTGGAATTATCAATATTGTTTTGAATAAAAACAGTAAAATTGGTTTTAACGGAAGTGTAAATAATGGGGTAACCTTTGGAAAAACACCAAAATTAAATTCTTCAGTAGACATGAATTACAGAACCGGGAAGTTAAATATCTATGGTAATTATGGTTTGAATACTGGTAAACAATCCAATTACGGGTTTATAAAAACAACAGAGCCAGGTCAGGAAGATTTTCAGAAATTTACTTTTTTGAATAATAACACTTCTCATTTAGCGAAAGTTGGTTTTGACTTTTATTTAAATGAAAAAAATACTTTCTCCTTTTATACGACACAAAATATATATAGAGGAAAGGGAGATTCTAAAACTACTGTAGATTTTCTTGATCCATCAAAAACGGATATTACGCAATTGTTCAATAATAAAAACAACAATTACTCACAGGCTTATAATTTTGATTATAAAAAGGATTTTAAAAAAGAAGGACATAACATTGAACTTGAGGTAAATTATATTAATAACGATGACAACGAAAATGCCTTTTTCAGCACTCCTGCCATTAACTATATTACGAACAAAGGGAACAATACTTTAATCAATTTAGACTACACCAATCCGCTTACGGAAACAACCAAACTAGAATTGGGATTAGAAAGTAGAATCGAAAACACAAAAAACAATTACCTTTTAAATAATTCTTATAATTCGGACTTCTCCTATGAAAGAAATATTTATTCTGCTTATGCAAATGTTTCCAAACAAATAGGAAAATGGAGTGGCCAAATAGGAACACGTTTCGAAAAATACAATGCCAAAGCATTATTTAAAAAGGTAAACGAGAATAACGAAACATTCGAGGATGATTTATTTACCCTTTATCCATCCGGATATATCAATTATACGCCAAGCGAAAAGAATTCATTTAATTTAAGTTTTTCAAGACGTGTGGACAGACCAAGTATTGATCAGGTAAATCCAATACGGGAATGGAGTACCCCACAAATTGATTCAGAAGGAAATCCAGAACTTTTTCCACAATTTACGAATTCTTATGAATTGAATTATACCAGAAAAACAAAAATTGGTTCCATAACAACCGGTGTATTTTACAGAAGAATAAATGATGAAATTACACGAACTCTTTATGAAAACCCTACTGATCCATCTAAGATAATTTTATCCTATGCGAACCTCAACGACAACAATGCTTTTGGTTTCGAAATATCTGGAAATTTACAATTTACAAAATGGCTGAGCTCTAACATTAGTTTTGATGCATATAGTAAAAAAACAAGAGGTGTGGTCGCTGATGAATTTGTTGAAGTAGATGTAACAGCAGTTAATGCACGTATAAGCAATACATTCAAGGCTTCTAAAAACTTACGCTTTCAATTATCGGGGCTGTATAGAGGTCGTGATTTAGGAATACAAATGCTAAGAGAACCTATGTGGAAAATGGATCTAGGAACCAGTTATACGGTTCTAAAAGGAAGCGGAACCATAACAGCAAGATTCAGCGATGTTTTCAACACGATGTACTTCGCTTTTGAAGGAACCAAACCAAGAAGACTGGAAGGACAATTCAACTGGGAAAGTCAATCGGCATATATTGGATTCAATTACCGTTTTGGAGCAGGAAAAAACAAAGCGATTGAAAGAAAAGCACGGGAAAAAAACGAAACCCAAGGAGGCGGTGGACTTTTATAAGATACGTTTTAATAGTTTGTTGCCAAAAGAAAACCCGGAGTATGCCAACTCCGGGTTTTTCGATTTAAAACTATAGTTACAATCAAATAAAATGATTGACTACCATTTTATAATAGCACTTCCCCAAGTAAAACCACTACCAAAAGCAGCCAAAACTACCGTATCTCCTGATTTTATTTTTCCTTGTTCCCATGCTTCCGTCAAAGCAATAGGGATAGATGCCGCAGTTGTATTACCGTATTTTTGAATATTATTATATACTTGATCATCCGTCAATCCAAATTTCTTTTGGATAAATTGAGAAATTCTCAAGTTTGCCTGATGCGGAATCAACATGTCAATATCCGAAACCTGCAAATTATTCGCCTGCAACCCTTCATTTATTACTTCGCTAAAACGAACAACCGCATTTTTAAACACAAATTGTCCATTCATATATGGAAAATAACTTTCATCATCTGAATCATTGTCGGCCAAGATATCAGTAACCCATCGCCCTCCCATTCCTGGTGCTTTCACTATTAATTCTTCGGCATGTTGCCCTTCTGAATGCAAGTGAGTGGACAAAATTCCTTTGGTCAAATCTTCTTCCCTGCTCAAAATTGCTGCGCCTGCTCCATCACCAAAAATCACCGAAACACCTCTGCCTCGAGTCGTCATATCCAGTCCTGTCGACTGCACCTCAGAACCAATTACCAAAACATTTTTATACATTCCCGTTTTGATGTATTGATCTGCAACGGACAATGCATAAATAAATCCCGAACATTGATTTCTTACATCCAAAGCTCCGATAGTTCTAAGACCTAAATCACGTTGTACCAAAACCCCCGGACCTGGAAAATAGTAATCAGGACTCAATGTAGCAAAAACAATAAAATCAATGTCTTCTTTTGCAACACCAGAACGCTCAATCGCGATTTCAGCCGCCTTTACTCCCATCGTAGTAGTAGTATCTTCCCCGTTTATAATGTGTCTTCTTTCTTGAATACCGGTACGCTCCTGAATCCACTCATCATTCGTGTCAATAATTTTCGACAAATCGTCATTGGTAACTATATTGGAAGGGACATAAAATCCTAATCCAGCTATTTTTGAATGGTACATAGTTTTGTTATTTTATTAAAATAAAGGATACAAATTTAACGATATGCTAAATATCAGGTCACAAATTACTACTTTTTCGGCAATATGCAATTATAATTTTCAGCAGCTATTTCCTGCTGTACGCTATATCTTTTATCTGAAAACTGCTATCTGATACTTAAGCTAGCATCAAAGTCACTTCTTGGTTCAATTCTAATTCCGAATCGTGTTCAAAGAAAATGGCCCTTCTTTCAAAAGCAGCTTTAATCAAATAATGACTTCCTTTAAAATAACATTGTTTCACAATTACCTTCATCCTTCCGTTATCGACCACTTTTAATTGATGTGGATACAATAAAAGCGCTTCATCGGCTCCATCAAGTTCAATTAATTGAGACAATTTTAATTCATTAACTTCCCCAAAAAGAGATGCAACATATTTATTCGTGGGATTTTCATACAAGGCTTTTGAGTTTCCTTTTGCTAGAACGTTTCCATTTTTAACTACAATCGTCTCATCCGAAAAAGACAAAGCATCCGTGCTGTCATGTGTGGCAATAATGCAGGTAATCCCCTTTTGTTTTAAGTAACTGAATAAATTTCTGCGCAAGGCATTTTTCCGAAAGGAATCAATCTGACTGAAAGGTTCATCCAACAAAATTATTTCTGGCTCTAATGCCAAAACTCTGGCCAGCGCCACCCTTTGTTGTTGGCCACCACTGAGATATTTGGCTTTTACTTTTACAAATTCCGTCATTTCGACCATTTCCAAAAGCTCCTGAATTCTGGCTTTCTTTTTGTCTTTATAAATATTAGACAAAAACTTACCTACGTTTTCTTCTACAGATATATAAGGCATCAAATCGAAATCCTGCGCTAAATATTTGATGTAGTCTTCGCCAGGGATAAGATTCTGTTTTGGCCCAAGAATTCGTTTATTGTTATAGGTTATTTCTCCTTCATCCAAATCATATAATCCATAGATTAATTTCAACAAAGTACTTTTACCGCAGCCGCTTTCACCAATTACAGCAATATTTTGTCCTTTACCAATTTCAAAACTAACATTATTAATAACTGGATTTTCAATGTAGGTAAAAGAAATGTTTTTTATTTCAAGCATGTTCTGTATTTAAGAGCGCAAATTTACAATGTTTAATTTAAAAATGAAGTCAAAAAAAAAGCTGTTTCCTACGAAACAGCTTTTACTTTTATAGAAATTTGGCTTATTGCTTCACTTCCGTTTTAGCTTCTTGAATCATTTTCTCATTTGCAGTAATAGCAAATTCAACACGACGGTTTTGGGTTCTGCCTTCAGCTGTTTCATTTGATGCAATTGGGTCAGCAATTCCTAAACCAGTTACTTGAAACCTCGTAGAAGAAACGCCTCTGCTCGCTAAATAATCTCTGACAGACGCAGCTCTTTCTCCTGAAAGTTTCAAATTATATTTTGGTGTACCAGTAATATCTGTATATCCATAAATTGTAATATTTGTATCAGGATATTCTTTAAAAACTGGAACTAATTTATCCAAATTCGCTTGTGCTTCAGCAGTCAAAGAAGATTTGTTTGTATTAAAACGCACTGCATTTTCATTTAAAACCAGTTTAATTCCTTCTCCTACACGTACCACTTCTGCTCCCGGAAGGGCAGCATCAATTTCTCTAGCCTGTTTATCCATTTTGTTACCAATGACACCGCCGGCAACCCCACCAACAACTCCACCTAATACAGCTCCAAGGGCACCTTTTCCACCTTTTCCAAGGTTGTTTCCAAGAATCCCTCCTATAACGGCTCCACCTACGGCTCCTATACCGGCACCTTTTTGCGCATTATTTGTATTTTTTAATGCTTCGCAGCTTGTAAACATTGAACCTATAACTAGTATTGTTGCTATGGCAACTATTGAAATCTTTTTCATATCTGTCTTTTTATGTTATTAGTTTTTTTGAAATTGGTATACCACATCAGTTATTTTTCCTCCTACATCAATTTTATCAATCAATTGAAAAGAAGTAGGTGTTTGATTTGCTACCATAAGGATATAGCCTTCTCTAACTTTTTTAGCTTTTACACCTGCGTCTAAAACTTTTAAAACAAATTGCCCGTCTTTGTTTATAAACCAAGTAATAGGTGAGCTAAATGAAGTACAACCCGCTTTTGTCAAAGCTACATTCCCTTTATTATTATTTGAAACAAACTTCCATGTACTTCCAACAAAACATTCTGAATCAGCAATTTGAAAAGAATTCACTTTGATGTATTGCGAACCCGGATACGTTACCGAACTGATCATCCAGTTTCCTTTCATTGCAACTTGGGCTTTAGTATTTTCATTAGTACCAGTTACTGATTTTGACTTACAGGCAAACATCGAAACAGCTAATATGCATAATAAAATAATTTTTTTCATCTTTTAAAAATTTACAATTAATACTCTTACAAAGATACGAAGCATTAAAAATAAATAAGTTTCAAAATTAAATTATTTTATATCATAATTAACACTTACGACAATTTGTCACATCCTTCTTAATTGGTATCTTATTTGAGTAAATAGTTCCAAATTCAAACTTAAAAATTCAAAATATGACAACTGGAAAAATTAATGTTTCGGTAGAAAACATCTTCCCCCTTATCAAGAAATTCTTGTACAGTGATCACGAAATTTTCTTGCGTGAATTGATTTCAAATGGGACTGATGCTACTTTAAAATTAAAACATTTAACTAGCATTGGCGAAGCCAAAGTAGAATATGGCAATCCAATTATCGAAGTAAAAATCGACAAGGAAGGTAAGAAACTGCACATTATCGATCAAGGTTTGGGGATGACTGCTGATGAAGTAGAAAAATACATCAACCAAGTAGCTTTTTCTGGTGCCGAAGAATTTCTGGACAAATACAAAGATTCTGCTAAAGATTCTGGCATTATTGGTCATTTTGGTCTTGGTTTCTATTCAGCATTTATGGTTGCCGAAAAAGTGGAAATTATCACTAAATCTTTCAAAGACGAACCTGCAGCGCATTGGACCTGCGATGGAAGTCCTGAATTTACATTAGAGCCTGCTGATAAAACCACTCGTGGAACAGAAATCATCTTACATATTGCTGAAGATTCTTTAGAATTTCTGGAAGAGTCTAAAATCAATCAATTATTAAATAAGTATAATAAGTTCATGCCTATTCCAATTAAATTTGGAACAAAAACGGAGAAAATTGAACAAAAAAAGGGTGAAGAAGTAGCGCCAGAAGACAAAGAAGAGCCATTCAAAACAGTTGAAATAGACAACATCATCAATAATCCAAATCCAGCCTGGACTAAACAACCAACTGAGTTATCGGATGAAGATTATAAAAATTTCTACCGTGAGTTGTATCCAATGCAATTTGAAGAACCGTTATTTCACATTCATTTAAATGTGGATTACCCGTTTAATCTAACCGGTATTTTATATTTCCCAAAAATGGGTTCTGATTTGCAAATTCAGAAAGATAAAATTCAGTTGTACCAAAATCAGGTTTACGTAACGGATAATGTTGAAGGAATTGTTCCTGAATTTTTGACCATGCTTAAAGGGGTGATTGATTCCCCGGATATTCCATTGAATGTATCTCGTTCTGGATTACAAGCTGACGCTGCCGTTAAGAAAATATCGAATTACATTACCCGTAAAGTTGCTGATAAACTAAAATCGTTATTCAACGAAAATCGCGAAGATTTCGAGAAAAAATGGAACGACATTAAAATCGTTTTGGAATACGGAATGCTTTCTGAAGACAAATTCTACGAAAAATCAAGTGCTTTCGTTTTGTACCCTACAGTGGATGATAAATTCTACACTTTGGAAGAATTAAAAGAAAAACTAGCTGCTAATCAAACTGACAAGGACGGAAAACTGGTTGTTTTATATGCCGGAAATAAAGAAGCACAACACTCGTATATTGAAATTGCAAAAGAAAAAGGATATGAGGTTTTATTGCTTGATTCACCAATTATCTCGCATTTAATTCAAAAAATTGAAGGCGATAACAGCGGAATGACTTTCGTGCGTGTCGATTCAGACCATATTGATAATTTAATCAAGAAAGAAGAAACTACTATTTCTAAATTATCTGAAGAAGAGCAAACGAATTTAAAAACGGTTTTAGAAACTATAGTTCCAAAACAAAACTATTCGGTACAACTGGAAGCAATGGACAGTCAAGCGGCTCCATTTATTATTACGCAACCAGAATTCATGCGTAGAATGAAAGAAATGAGCCAGTCTGGCGGTGGCGGGATGTTCGGAATGGGAAATATGCCTGAAATGTACAATTTGGTTGTGAATACCAATTCCGATTTGGCTACAACCATCCTTACTACCGAAGACAAATCAGCTCAGGAAAGTTTGGTAAAACAAGCATTAGACTTAGCTAAATTATCACAAAACTTATTAAAAGGAGAAGCATTAACTGCTTTCGTGAAAAGAAGTTTTGAGATGATAAAATAATTTCAGCAAATCGTTAATATACTAAAGGCTGTCCATATCGGGCAGCCTTTTTTTTGTTTTAGGAGCAGCACACCCGTTTTCACAAGTACGACTTCTCCTGTAAAATAAATAAAGCCGTTTTTTCTAAACAAGAAAAAACGGCTTTATGCAAACTTCAATATATTAAAAAAGGCCTAATCGTACGCTGGGGGCGCGCACGCCTATTTGTGTATTTACAGAAGTATTGCTTGGTCTTCTTTGATAATTGCTTTGATCATATTCATAATAATAAAATCCTGCGTGTCCATAAAAGGAATCACTGTGGTGACAATGGGCATCACAATGAGAATGATGCGTTGTATAAGCATCTTGCTTGCTGGCAATATAAGCCTGATACGCTTTTCTATTCTTTTTCTTTAAATCCTTTTCGTAAGCTTTTTGCTCTTTCCAAAAGGCTTTTTCTTCAGCTTTAGTTTTAGCCTTGAATGTTAACTCATAATTGGCATCTTCACTACCCCTTTGTTGATAATAAGTAATTTTATCCGGATTGTTATTTATACTTGTTTCACTTTCTACACGAGCTTCTTGTGCCTGTACTGGGGCTATTGTTCCCAAAAAAAGTATTGCGAATAACGTTTTAATTGTTTTCATGATTATAAATTTTAATTACAGTTACTATCGATTGTATTTCTCAATTCAATAGTAAGACAACTTTAAAGCACTTTACCCTACCTCAAAGCAGTATTATTTTAAAAAACGTATTCAGTTAATACAAATTGGCTGGTGATCTATCTACCCAACACTCTTATCCTTTTTTTATCAAAAAAAGAATCGAATTGCGTACTTTAGATTTTTCATTACATACAACCCCAATTATGACCTTACCTATTGAAACTCCTGCCCTGCTTTTCTCCGCAACTTCATTAATTTTATTGGCATACACTAATCGGTTTCTAACAATCGCCACAATCATAAGAGGACTAAAAAAAGTTTACAAAGAGAAAGAAAATAGTCTTATTTTATTGGAAATTAAAAACCTAAACTTGCGATTAACACTCATTCGCTACATGCAAATGGCTGGCGTATTAAGTTTATTTCTGTCGGTATTTACCATGTTGTTATTGTTTTTGGAACAGCAATTATTTGGGGTTTATCTTTTTGGATTGAGTCTATTTAGTTTATTGATTTCATTGGGTTTATCGTTTTGGGAAATTAACATTTCAGTCGATGCACTTCGATTGCATTTAAGCGATTTGATGGATAATAAAGAAGGTGTTTAAGTAGACCAACTTGGATCACGAATACGGAAACCCGATCGTATTTGGTATTAAATTCGAACAAATAATTCAACCAGTTAGAAACATTTTTTTTAGGCATTAAACCCTTTTTCAATTTCAAAGTCCAACTGTCATAGCACTTTAGATTATGAACAACCACACCCTTTGGTCATTGCGACTCGGATATTCAGCTAAACAAGCGGAAACCATCAAAAGAACAGGTTTAAAAAATTTCTTGGAACGATCTTTTGCCACAAAATTTGATTTAAAAATTCCTGATTTTCTGGAAAACAGTCCAAAATCATTTAATGAATTCAAAGAACTCCGGAAAAAATTAAAATCCTCAAGTCCCGAAGAAGCAAAAGAAATGCAAAAAAAAGAAGTGCAAACTTCCTTTGAAATGAAAGCCTGGTGGATTGATAAAATGACCGAAGACGAATTTCCGCTTCGCGAAAAAATGACCTGTTTCTGGCACAACCATTTTGTTTCTACTTACCAAAAAGTAAAAGTGAATTATTGGGTTTTTCAGCACAATCAAATCTTAAGGGAGCATGCTTTTGGCAATTTCAAAACCCTGACCAAGGAAATTATTAAAAGTAATGCGATGGTGCGTTATCTCGACAATGTTGATAACAGGAAAGACAAACTCAATGAAAACTTAAGTCGGGAATTACTCGAACTTTTTACCCTTGGAATTTATTTTTGGAGCCAATAACCAAGGAAAAATCATTGGGAAAAACTCCAATCTTTCGGATTTAGACAATGGTGATTTAAAACATGATATTGATTTTAGGAGCGTTTATACCTCTTTTTTGAAAAATAAATTTGATTTCGATTCCTCTCAAATTGGAATACGAAACAAAGCGCTGGAAGGACTGTTTTAACTAACACATAAATCACTGCAAAACCCTATCTTTACCCGCTTTTTAAAATGGAATAAATGATAAAGAATAGTGTATTAAAAGGAGTTTTTTTAGTAGGTCTTGGCGCAACGAGTTATGGAATGCTGGCTACTTTTGTAAAAATAGCCTACGGCGAAGGCTTTACCACACCGGAAGTTACCATTGCACAATTTGTATATGGAATCACGGGAATGTTGCTGATTAATCTGTTTCAAAAAGCTAAAAAAGGAAATAACGTTATAAAAGCATCTAAGAAAAACATTACCCAATTAATCCTTGCGGGAACTTCCCTGGGAATGACGAGTATTTTTTATTATTTGGCAGTAAAATATATTCCCGTTTCCATAGCTATCGTTTTATTGATGCAAACCGTTTGGATGGGTGTTTTATTTGAAATGATTTTAGAAAAAAAAATCCCTTCTACTCAAAAAATAGTTTCTGTGATCATTGTTTTATTAGGAACTGCACTGGCCACTAATCTTATTCAAAGCGAAGTAGAACTAGACTGGCGAGGGATTGTTTTAGGCCTTTTAGCTGCAACATCTTTTACTACAACTATGTTTACCGCTAATCGTGTAGCAACTCACATTTCATCGGCGCAACGCAGTTTGTATATGCTCCTTGGTGGAGCCATAATCGTAGCTGGTTTTGCAATCGCAACACAAACTACCGCTTTCAATTTTGAGATTTTCATGAAATGGGGAATTGTACTGGCCCTTTTTGGTACCGTAATCCCGCCATTATTGTTTAATGCCGGTTTTCCACTTACCGGAATTGGATTAGGAAGCATTGTGTCCGCATTGGAACTTCCGGTTTCAGTACTAATGGCTTATTTTCTTTTAAGCGAAAAAGTAAATGCGATTCAATGGTTTGGAATTGTTTTAATAATTCTGGCCATTGTCATCATGAATGTGAATTTTAAAAAAACAACTTGATTTTCAAATCAATTCAAGAGCATTAATTCCACTATTTTTTATAAATTCGTACTAAATAATTTCATTATGAATTTACCTTGGCATCTATATGCAATGGCTTTTATTTATATTTTAGCAGGATTGAATCATTTCAGAAACCCTAGACTTTACCTAAAAATCATACCTCCGTATTTTCCAAATCCAAAATTATTAAATTCCATAAGCGGTTTTGCCGAAATACTTTTGGGAATAACACTCTGTATTCCTCTAATCTCAAATTACGGCGCATGGGGAATTATAGCCTTATTAATAGCTATTTTCCCTACGCATCTTTACATGTATGCCAATAAAAAAGCAAGAATGGGTTTGCCAAAATGGGCTTTACTGCTACGAATGCCTTTACAATTGGCTTTAATTTTCTGGGCTTACCAATATATTTAAGACATTGAAATCACTATTTGACTCCACTTCAGAACCGATACAGCTCCATCTTCCAGATGCCGAAATCGTGTATTATCCCGCCTTTTTTAACAAAGAAGAAGCCGATAGCATTTATGCGGAACTGATAAATGATATTCCTTGGCAACAAGATGAAATTCGCGTTTTTGGCAAAATTCATCCACAACCTCGTTTGACAGCTTTATATGGAAACGAAGGAAAACCATATTCCTATTCTAATATAAAAATGCAACCGCATCCTTGGAATTCGCTTTTGCAAAAGATAAAATCCCGAATTGAAAGTGTTTGCGATACTACTTTCACGACCGTTTTGCTCAATCAGTATCGCAACGGAAAAGACAGTAACGGCTGGCACGCCGATAACGAAAAAGAATTAGGAATAAATCCTGTAATTGCCTCTGTGAGTTTTGGTGCCGAACGCACCTTTCAATTAAAACACAATTCCGAGAAAGACCAGAAAAAAAGCATCGTTCTGGAACACGGCAGTTTATTACTAATGAAAGGAACCACACAGCATTTCTGGAAACATCAGATTCCAAAAACCACTAAACCGGCAGGTCCGAGAATAAATGGTACTTTTCGGGTAATCAAATAGATAATTTCTGCAAAAAACATTAGATTTGAAATAAATACCCAAATCATGAATACTATTATTGCCTATTTTTCTACTATTCCATCTTCGCACAGAAGTTTAATTCTTGTGGCCGGAATCACTATTTTTTGGTTGATAGAAAATGCTTTTCCGCTTTTTAATTTTACTTATAAAAAATGGCATCACGCCAGTATCAATATTTTTCTGACGTTCACGACTATAGTTGTCAATTTTTGTCTGGCTTTTATTTTATTAAAAGCTGCTGATTGGACAATTGCAACTCATTTTGGAATTTTACAATGGCTTCCGCAAATGCCGCTTTGGCTATATGCTCTTGTCGGATTGCTTTTATTGGATTTAATAGGAGCGTATTTGGTGCATTTAGTAGAACATAAAACCAAATTTTTATGGCGTTTTCACTTAATTCATCATACCGATACTTGGATAGACACCACTACTGCGAATAGACATCATCCCGGTGAAAGTGTCATCCGATTTGTATTTACTACTCTGGGTGTTTTAATCGTAGGAAGTCCCATGTGGATGATTTTTCTTTATCAAACTTTATCCGTTGTTGCAACACAATTTAACCACGCTAACATTTCTCTTCCTAAAAAAGTAGACACTATTTTGAGCTATTTTATTGTCTCTCCTGATATGCATAAAGTACACCATCATCATGTGTTGCCATATACTGATAGTAATTATGGAAATATATTTTCTGTTTGGGATCGTCTATTTGGTACATTTATGACGCTTCCAAAAGAAGAAATCATTTACGGCATCGATACCCATACAAAGCCCGAAGAGCACAACCAACTAAAAAATTTGCTCAAAATACCATTTCAAAAACCCCGATCCACAAAAAACAAGTAAAAACAGTAAAAAAAATCTTCTTTTAATAAGAAGTAATTATTTTTTTTCTTAATATTGGAATATAATTAGAAATTGAATTTATTAATCATTAACAACTTATTTGAATTAATTTTCACGTGATGAAAAAGAGTAACCGCAAAGAATTGAACTGGGAACAAACAGAAAAACTTGTTACATTGGCCTTAGAGGAAAAAAATCCTTTTGAAATTATTAAAAAAGAATTTGGTCTGGCTGAAAAAGAAGTTCTTGAGATCATGAAAAAGAAGATGCCCGCAGAAAAATTTGAAATGTGGAAAAAGAAAGCTACTGCAAATAAGCCAAAACCAAAACCCGTTAAAATAGACGATTTTGATGAAGATTTGGATGGTAAATATTACATAAAAAATAAACTTGACTAAAAACGAAACTCCTGTATCATTCAGGAGTTTTTTGCTTTTAAAGTGTCACTTTCTAAAATAACCATTCAAAATAAAAAATAATTATTACAAGACTAAAACATAGCTTTTATTCAACAAAATGTAACAATTGTATAATTAAAGGACTAATATCTAAAATAAAAACAACCGAAAATGAAACGAATAATTTTTTCTCTCGCATTTGCTTCTATTCTTTGGAGTTGCAAAACAGCCAGTTCATCGATTACTGGCAATACAAAACAAGAAGTTCAGGTTGGAATCAATCTAAATGAAGTCAAAAATGACAAGGTGATGGTAACAGTCAATCCTCCATCAATTTCGACTGATGAAATTACGTATCACATTCCAAAAACAGTTCCAGGAACATATTCTGAAGACAATTACGGTAGATATATTGAGGATCTTAAAGCCTATGATACTAAAGGAAATTTATTATCGGTAAAGAAGACAGACGCTAATTCTTGGTCCATTACGAATGCCAAAACTTTAGACAAGATTACTTATTTGGTAAATGATTCCTTTGACACCGAAACCGGGAAAAAATTTGGAGGTGATGAAATTTTTTCACCTGCTGGTTCAAATATTGATGCTGGTAAAAACATAATGCTTAATACACATTGTTTTGTAGGTTATTTTACAAATTACATGTCAATACCCTACAATGTAACGATTTCACATCCAGCAACAATTTGGGGAGCAACCTCTATGACTGATTTCGACACAAGTACCACAAATGATAAATTCATAGCATCTCGTTATGCGGTACTGGTAGAAAACCCGATCATGTATGCCAAGCCAGATTACACCACTTTTACCATTGACGGAATGGAAATTCTGATAGCTGTATATTCTCCTACTGGAAAAGTTACTGCGGAAAGCATTACTCCGGAAATGAAAACGATGATGACTGCTCAAAAGAATTTTTTGGGTAAAATAAATGCCACTAAAAAATACAGCGTTTTGTTATACCTGTCCTCTATGAAGGAAGATGACGCAAAAGGATTTGGTGCTTTAGAACATCCTACAGCAACCACAGTAGTTTTACCTGAAATGATGCCAAAAGAAGAACTAGTAAAATCGATGAAAGATGTAGTTTCACATGAATTTTTTCATATTGTAACTCCTTTATCAATTCATTCCAAAGAAATTCAATATTTTGATTACAATGCGCCAAAAATGTCTCAACACTTATGGATGTATGAAGGTGTAACAGAATATTTTGCTAATCTTTTTCAAATTAATCAAGGCCTTATTAATGAAGAAGAATTTTTCTCCCGAATAGCCGAAAAAATTACTCGTGCCAATACCTTAAATGACACGATGTCTTTTACAACGATGAGCGCTAATGTATTAACAGAGCCATACAAAGATCAATATTTAAATGTGTATGAAAAAGGAGCTCTTATTGGGATGTGCTTGGATATTATAATCCGAGAAAAAAGCAATGGAGAAAAAGGAATTCTTGATTTGATGCAAAAACTTTCGACTGAATATGGTCCAACAAAACCATTTAATGACGAAGAGCTTTTTGCAAAAATCACCTCTTTGACCTATCCTGAAGTCGGAACTTTTTTAAATACTTATGTATCTGGAACAACTCCAATTCCTTACGCAACTTACTTAGCCAAAGTGGGCGTTACAAATACAATAGAAAAAGTTCCTGGCAATGTTTTTTTAAAAGAAAAAATACCATACGTCATTATTAATCAACAAACTAAAGAAATTATTGTTGATCCAAATATTAAGTTAATTGATTTCTATACACACCTTGGTATTAAAGGAGGAGATATTATAATGGCTATAAATGAAAAACCTTATTCATTAGACAATATCTATGAAATGATAACCGAAAGTCAAAATTGGAAAGAAAACGATGCAATTACCGTAAAAATAAAACGTGATGGTGTAGCCCAAATCATTGAAGGGAAAGTAAAACTTCCTTATGAAGAAAAAGAAGGACTCAAAGCAACCGATTCTTCCAAGAGTAAACTAAAAGAAGCTTGGTTTAAAGCTTAGATAAAAAAGTAATTAAGAAAATTCCAATTTAGAAATAGATTGGGATTTTTTTTTGTAAAATTTGAATGCGTTACCAAATCATTCCAACAATTTT
The DNA here is from genome assembly GCF_048158655.1 of Flavobacterium algoriphilum. NCBI lineage: Bacteria > Pseudomonadati > Bacteroidota > Flavobacteriia > Flavobacteriales > Flavobacteriaceae > Flavobacterium > Flavobacterium algoriphilum. Next base: position 278,478 of record NZ_JBLNKY010000002.1, on the reverse strand, counting down.
CTTTATTTTGCGCCAAAATATAAACACAAATGAAAAAATCTATTATTGCATTCGTTACTCTTTTACTTTTGTCATCTTGTAACGAAAAGGATTCAAAAACAAACTTGCATATTACCGGAAATATTAAAGGATTAAAAAAAGGAACTTTATATATTCAAAGAGTAGTGGACACTACACTTGTTGCAATTGATACTATTAACATCGATGGTAACTCTGCTTTTGAAAGTGACTTAGAATTAAAATCTCCTGAAATGCTTTATTTATTTTTGGATAGAGGTGTGAGCAATTCAATGGACAATAACCTTTCCTTTTTTGCTGAACCAGGAAAAATAACTATTGAAACTAGTTTAGACTCTTATCTTTCTAGCGCCAAGATTAAAGGATCTAAGAATAATGATTTATTGCAAGAATACAAAAAAATAAATTCGCGTTTCACAGATGAAAACCTTACTTTAATTGAAAAAAAATTCAATGCCATTAAAAGTAACAACCCAAAAACTCTTGACAGTTTAAACGCAAAACAAGACTCTAATACAAAACGAAAGTATTTATTTGCCACTAACTTTGCTATAAACAATAGAAATTACGAGGTAGCGCCTTACATTGCCTTATCAGAGATCTATGATATCAATATTAAATACTTAGATACGATTCAAAAATCAATGTCTCCAAAAGTAGCACAATCACTTTATGGAAAAAAATTGACCAAATATGTTGCCGACATCAAAAAGCAAAAATAAATGAATTGTTAATTCCCCTAAAATAGAAAAACCGTCTCGACTTATCGAGACGGTTTTTTTTTAACCTTGAATTAAATTTAATATTGCCTTTTTTTTAATAAAAACAAAAAACCATCTAAGAGTATTAGATGGTTTTATTAAAGAGCCGGCGGAGGGACTCGAACCCACGACCTGCTGATTACAAATCAGCTGCTCTAGCCAACTGAGCTACGCTGGCGACTCATTACGGGTGCAAATATAAGTCTGAATTTCCATTTTCCAAAACAAATTCAAACTTTTTTTGCTTTTTTTTTGACTACAATTCGTTGATTTTAGCAATCAATTGATTAGCAGTTTGTTCCAATTCAACATTGATTTGTTTGAAGTGTGCTTTTTTATCTTCTACCTTTTTTTCGTTCACTTTTGTGATTAAAACGTCAAAAGCAGCGATAGCTTCGTCAATTAAAGCATTAGTTTCTGTTGTTGGTTTTCCTGTTGTAGAAATTTCGAACAAGTAAACTGCTTCAATAATATCTCCTAAAACGTAGTTGATGTCTTTCTTTAAATTCTTAACGTTTGCCATTTTTATTTTTTTAAAATTTGAATTTTAATTTGCGTCTGCAAAAGTACACATAATCTTTCTATTACCGACTATGAAATGTAAATTTCTAAAATTGAAGCTTTTCCATTTAGAGTAAATGCATTCATTGCAGCGGGAATCAAAACAGTATCTCCTTTTTTATATTGCGATTTTGAATTGTCAAAATCAATTTCAAATCCTCCTTCCACACACATATAAACTGTAAAGGTTTTTCCAGATTTAGAAACAGTAATTTCACCATTCAACGGAAGGAAATTAGTGGTGAAATACGGACAATCCACAATTTCATTGGATACATTTTCGTTTTTAGTATATTCTTTTTTAGCTTCTATCGTATTATAGTTAATAGCCTCAAGAGCTAAATTTACATGTAGTTCTCTGGTATTCCCGTTAGCATCTACCCTGTCAAAGTCATAAAGACGATAGGTAATATCCGATGTTTGCTGAATTTCGGCAACAACCAGTCCCGCACCAATAGCATGAACCGTTCCCGCTTCCAAGAAAAAGACATCTCCTGATTTTACTTTTACATCGGTAAGAATGGAAAGTAACGTTTTGTTTTTTAGATTTTCTAAATAATCGTTAGCATCTGATTTTTCTTTAAATCCTACAATTATTCTAGCATTGTCATCCGCTTGCATAATGTACCACATTTCTGTTTTTCCAAAAGAATTATGTCGCTTTTTGGCCAACTCATCGTTGGGATGAACTTGTATAGACAAATCTTCACTAGCATCCAGGTATTTAAAAAGCAATGGAAATTGTTTTCCAAACCGAGCATGAACAGCTGTTCCTAATATTTCGTTTGGACATTCATTAATCAAAGTAGTCAATGATTTTCCTTTCCATTCACCATTAGCTACAACACTCACATCGCATTCGACCGTAGATAACTCCCAGCTTTCGCCAGTAATTTTTGATGTAATCGGTTTATGAAGCACCGTATTTAGTTTTTCACCTCCCCAAATTCTTTCTTTAAGAATGGGATTAAACTGTAGTGGATAAAATTTCATCTTACTTTTTTATATTTTGCAAATTTGCATAATCTATATCATCCCCGCAAACTAGTTTTCTAATACGATTTTGTTAATTATGATACTATCTTTTTAATGGTTTCAAGTGCTTTAAGCATGTGTTTAGTGGCTAACATACTATCAAAAATTAACTGAATAATTCCGTTCTTATCCGTTACATACGTTACACGCCCCGGAATTAACCCAAGCATTTGAGAGTGAACACCAAAAAGTTTTTTGATTTTTTTATCACTATCTGACAAAAGAAGAAAAGGCAATTTATAGTGTTTCGAAAATTCCTGATGAGAAGCGACACTATCGCTACTTATACCTATCACCTCGGCACCTAAATCCTTAAAATCTTCATATTGATCTCTAAAACTGCATGCTTGGGCAGTACAGCCCGGTGTATTGTCTTTTGGATAAAAATAAATGACAAGCGGTTTATTTCCTATTAAGCTTTGACTGTCAAAATCATTACCATTGGTATCTTTTGCTTTAAAATTCGGGATTTTATCTCCCACTTTTAAGTCCATTATTCCCCTTTGTAGGTTACAAAATTACGAGGTGTTTCATAAAGAACCACTTCTAATTCAAATTGAGGTTTAATTTTTTTTCGGATTCTATTCCAAATTACCACTACGATATTCTCGGCTGTTGGATTTAAGTCCTGAAATTCCAAAACATCAAGATTAAGATTTTTATGATCAAATCGATCTTCAACTTCTTCTTTAATGATTTCGCTCAGGAATTTCACATCCATAACAAATCCGGTTTCTGGGTCAATTTTTCCCGTTACACTAACAATCAATTCGTAATTGTGTCCGTGATAATTAGGATTGTTACATTTGCCAAAAATAGCATCGTTTTGCTCGAAAGTCCAGTCTTTTCTATATAATCTGTGTGCCGCATTGAAATGGGCTTTTCGTGAAATAGTAACTTTCATTATAAAAGGTTGAGTTAACGTTATACTTTATGTTCTTCCAGAAAATGATAAAACTCGTCGAAAATTATTTTGAACCAAACGGTATACAGTTCGGGATTAATTTCCATATTGATTTTCACATCCTCGATTTTCATCCATTTCCAGTCTTCTACTTCTTCCGTATTAATTTCGGGATCTTCATTATAATACCCTATCATAACGTGATCTAGTTCATGTTCAGTCAAACCGTTATCAAATGGGGCTTTGTATATAAAATGAAAAAGCTCTTTGAGCTCAGTTTTAAAACCCATTTCTTCATACAGTCTTCGGCTTCCGGCTTCAATATTAGACTCCCCTTCCCGTTGATGACTACAGCAGGTATTGGTCCATAATAGAGGGGAATGGTATTTTTGATGCGCCCGTTGTTGCAGCATGAGTTCATTTTTATTGTTTAAAATAAAAACAGAAAAGGCGCGATGCAAAATAGCTTTTTCATGCGCTTCAAGCTTTGGCATCAACCCTATTTGCTCATCATTTTGGTTAACTAATATTACGTTTTCTTCTTTCATAGGTGTTTATAGCCTTACAAAAATACAAAAAAGAAAATTATGGAAGGGAGCTTTAACGTTTCTGTTTCGATTTGTTGCGTCGAAACCATTTTGGATCATGCAATGCGAATCCTTTAAAGATTCTTTTGTATTTTTATACTCAAATATAAATTCTGCAATGCATACTATAAACACCCGAAAAGCACATCCTGATGATTTAGAAAAACTCCTTGAATTCGAACAAGGAATTATTACTGCCGAACGCCCTTTTGACCCCACTTTAAAAGAAGGAAAAATTAATTATTATAACATTGAAAAAATGATTTCAGCATCTGATGTTGAAATAGTGGTTGCCGAAATCGATTCGGAAATTGTTGGTTCCGGATATGCCCGATTAGAAGCTGCGAAGCCCTATTTGAATCATGAAACCTATGCCTATTTAGGCTTCATGTATACAGATGTCATTCACAGAGGTAAAGGAGTGAATTCTAAAATTATGGAAGCACTGAAGGATTGGTGTCGTTCAAAAGACATATCCGAAATTCGACTGGATGTCTATAATGACAACAGTCCTGCAATTAAAGCCTATGAAAAAGTAGGATTCAAAAAACATTTGATAAACATGCGAATGAGTTTGTAGCACCATTTTTTTAATTATTAATCCAAAAGTATTTTTTTTACGTAAATATCAATAGTTAAAACTTACTTAAATCACTATTAATTTGTAAAGTAGGCGACTTATTATAGTAAAAAACCGCTTTACATTTGTAGAACAAAAAAGAAAATATGAAAACAACAACCCGTTTTTTAAGCGTATTATTTTTGCTTCCATTATTCATGTTTACTGCCTGCGGGCAAAATACAAACAAACAGAACAATATAAAAAAAAATACTAGTATGGAAAATCCAATCAACAAATCCGGAAATCCGTATTATTCTAATACAGATACGACAAAACTAAACCTTACAGATGCCGAATGGAAAAAGGTATTACCTGAAGACGTCTACGAAGTAATGCGACACGCTGATACCGAAAGACCATTTACAGGAAAATATTGGAATACGGATGAAAAAGGAACGTATTATTGCGCTTCTTGTGGCAATAAATTATTTCGTTCCGGTGCAAAATTTGCAAGCAGCTGCGGTTGGCCCAGTTTTTTTGAACAAGACAACAAAAAAAGTATAGTTTACAAAACCGATAATTCACTTGGAATGGAAAGAATTGAAGCACTTTGTGGCAGATGCGGTGGACATTTAGGACATCTTTTTGATGATGGACCAGCACCAACCGGAAAAAGATATTGCATGAATTCTATAGCCCTTGATTTTATACCTGATACTAAATAATATGAGAAATTTATTTCTGATTTGCCTCTTAACAACACTGAGTATGTTGGGTCAAAACAATACTGCTGGCCAAGCCACAAAACAATCGAATCTCGAAAACATCACTTTAGCGGGCGGTTGTTACTGGTGTGTTGAAGCGGTTTATGAGAATCTAAATGGTGTGAAATCGGCGGTTTCAGGTTACGCTGGTGGTAAAATAAATAACCCATCATATGAGGATGTTTCCACCGGAAGAACTGGTTATGCCGAAGCGGTCCAAATTACCTACGATAAAAATGTAACGAATCTGGACGAAATTTTCAAAGTTTTCTTTACTGTTCACGATCCAACTACGTTAAACCGTCAAGGTGCTGATGTCGGGACACAATACAGATCTGCTATTTTCTACAAAAATGAACAACAAAAAGTAGCCGCAATAACGATTATAAATTCCTTGAAAAAAGCTAAAATATATGACAGTCCTGTAGTAACAACACTGGAACCGTTGAATAAGTTTTATAAAGCAGAAGATTACCATCAAAATTATTATGCAAATAATAAAAGCCAACCGTATTGCCAAATGGTGATTCAACCCAAAATAGAAAAATTTGAAAAGCTATTTAAAGATCGATTGAAAAAGAAAAAATAGAAATCCTGACAAAACCGTCTCATTATAATGAGACGGTTTTTTTATCGGTATGAAATAGATTTATAAAAGTGAAATTCACAAACCATAAATGTTTTCAATAATTTAAAATTTTAATTACGCATCATGATAATCACTTTAGGGGAATACATATGTTATAGTGGGTATTTTTATGCTTAACTTACATGGAGAATGACACGATTATCCATTAACTATTAACCCATTTAAAAAATGCATCGATTTCGGTCAAATAAATCCACCCTAAAACAACGCGATTGAAATCTTAGATGCAACATTTACTTTAAAAAGAGATTTGCTATTTAATAAAATAACTGCAACTTTACCCAATAGTTTTTTATAAAACTTAAATAGTAGCAATTAATATAATTAAAAGGTATTAAAACATGATTTCAGAATAAAATAGACAGATATTGATTATATTTCATCTTTTATTAGTCAACTAATAATTAGAAACAATGTAAATTTTTCGAATTTGAATTACTGAACTTTGTAGGCCTTTTAAATTACAGTAGTACCATCTAAACATCGAAGCTTTTATAGCCTTTTCAAAGTATAACAAAAACAAAATAGTTTTTTACAACTAAAAAAGCATTCTTATGTTTAAAAATGACTATAAAGATTTATTCAATCTTTCTCCGGCAATATTAATAGTTATTGACACTAATTTTACAATAATTGCCGTTACCGATTCTTTCTTAGATGCAACTATGACGGAAAGGAAAGATATTTTACAGAAAAATATTTTCGATGTATTTCCCATTAACCCTAATGATATAGATGCCGATGGAGAGAAAAACATTCGCACTTCTCTTAATACTGTGATTAAAAACAAGCTAACAGACACGTTGCCGGTTCAAAAATACGATATTAAAAAAACGAAGGCAAATGGTGGTGGGTTTGAAGTTAGATATTGGAAAATAAGCCACTCTCCCGTATTAGATGCTGATAATAATGTGAAATACATTATCCAGCATGGGGAGGATATCACCGAAAATCAAGAACTTATTTCCAGTAATCAAGTTTTGAAAAAAAACAATGAACTGCTGGCTGAATCTTATGAATATTCTGAAGCAATCATTGATACTCTTCATGAAACAATGATTATACTTAATAAAGATTTCTATGTAAAATCAGCTAATAACTCATTTTACAACAAACATCTTACAACCAAACAAGACACTGAAGGGAAACGTTTGTTTGAATTGGAAAATGGGTTTTTCGATATTCCTGAATTACGTGAATCTCTAAAGGATATTCTGTCTAAGAATAATGTTATTCAAGATTTAGAAGTCAAACATGTAAATCCAAATCTTGGTGAAAAAATAATGTTAATTAACGCCAATAGCTTTTTAAAAAAAACAGATGGAGAAGAATTGATCTTTCTTGCAATTAAAGATATTACTGAGGTTAGAAAATTAGCAATTGAAATTCAAAATAAAGAAAAAAAGGCATTAGAAAAACAGCTAGAAATAGAAAAAAAATCCTTGAAAAAGATTGAAGAAAGTGAAAAGCGTTACAATCTAATGCTGATGACATCCCCATTTGCAATAGCAATATTAAAAGGAAAAGATATGATTATTACTCTTGCCAATAATAGTGTTAAAGAATTATGGGGAAAAGGAAATGCTGTTGAAGGAAAAAAATTCATAGATGTATTACCCGAACTCATAAGTCAGCCATTTCCTGAATTACTTAACAAGGTATATACTACCGGCATTCCCTTTTACGGAGAAGCGCTTTTAGCCCCATTAAAACGGAATGGAAAAATTGAAGAACTCTATTTCAATTTTGTTTACCAGCCCTATTTGGAAGCGGACCAAACCATTTCTGGCGTAACTATTATTGCATATGATGTAACCTCTCAGGTAATGGTAAAAAAAGAATTGATTGAGGCAAAAATTAATGCAGAGTTAAAAACACAAATTGCAGAAGAAGCTGTAAAATCTAAGCAACAATTTTTGTCGAATATGAGTCACGAAATAAGAACTCCCATGAATGGAATTATTGGGTTTACTAATGTCGTGTTAAAGACAAAATTAGACGATTCTCAAAAAAAATACATTAGCGCAATTAAAGAATCTGGAGATGCATTGATTGTTTTAATCAATGATATTCTTGACATTGCTAAAGTAGATTCAGGAAAAATGATCTTTGAAAAAGTTCCGTTAAGCTTATCTGTTTCCATTACTACAATGCTTCATTTATTTGAACCTAAAATGAAGGAAAAAAATTTAGAATTAATCAATGAATATGACTCAAATATTCCTTTGAATTTAATTGGCGATCCTATACGTTTACGTCAAATAATCTTAAACCTGATGAGTAATGCCGTGAAGTTTACATCCGCGGGTAAAATTACAATAAGTGTTCGTTTACTAAAAGAAGATGCTGAAAAAGCGACCATCGAATTTAAAATAACCGATACCGGCATAGGAGTTCCTAAGGATAAATTAGACGAAGTTTTTAATAATTTTGAGCAAGCCTCACCAGGCATTAGCAGCTCATATGGTGGAACTGGCTTAGGACTCGCAATTGTCAAACAACTGGTAGAACTTCAAGGAGGAACAATTATAGTAAATAGCGAGGAAGGCAAAGGATCTGCTTTTGGATTTGTGTTGCCCTTTGAGAAAAGAAATTCGGAAACTGAAACAACACCTATATATACAGTAGAATCGATTCAAGAAAAACCATTGGAAGAAAAAACTAAAGAAAATATAAAAGTATTGGTTGTAGAAGACATTAAACTAAATCAGCTTTTAATAAAAATAATATTATTAGATTTTGGTTATGATGTAACTATTGCCGATAATGGTAAACTTGGTGTTGAAAGTTTTGAAAAAAATAATTATGATATTATTTTGATGGATTTACAAATGCCTGTAATGAATGGTTTTGAAGCTACGGCACACATTCGCAATACAATGAAATCAAACATTCCCATTATCGCGCTTACGGCTGATGTGACCTCGGCAGATGTTGAAAAATGCAAGGCAGTTGGAATGAATGATTATTTATCTAAACCCATTGATGAAAAATTATTGTACAATAAAATCAATCAGTGTTTAAAGGAATTTAATAAAAAATAAAATACCAAAATGAAAGCACCCCAATTTCAATACCCAAACTAGATTAATAATTATTCAAGAGTTTTTATTTATTCAAAATCGCAGCAATCATCAACGCGCATTTCTCACCATCAATAGCCGCAGATATTATTCCACCCGCATAACCTGCCCCTTCTCCACAAGGATACAAACCTTTTATTTGAACATGTACATAGGTCAATGGATCTCTGGGGATACGCACTGGCGAGGAAGTTCGTGATTCTGGCGCGTGAAGTACAGCTTCATTAGTCATGTAACCACGCATAGATTTCCCGAATTCAGAGAATCCTTCTCGCAATATTTGCGTTAAAAACCCTGGGAAAACCTGTCCCATTTCTACTGAAGTCGTTCCGGGAACATAAGATGTTTTCGGTATTTCGGAGGAAACTTTATTTTGGGTAAAATCAATCATTCGTTGTGCAGGAACTTTTTGGGTTCCCCCAGCCAAACGCCATGCTTTTTGCTCGATACTTTTTTGAAATTCCATTCCGGCTAAAGCACCAAATTTGGCAAACGGTTGAAAATCTTCAAGTTTCAATTCGATTACAATTCCAGAATTGGCAGTCGCCTGATCCCGTTTAGAAGGCGACCAGCCATTCGTAACCACTTCTCCCGGGCTTGTGGCACAAGGCGCAATCACGCCGCCGGGACACATACAAAACGAATACATACCCCTACCTCCTACTTGCTTCACAATAGAATAAGGTGCCGGGGGTAAATTTTCACCCCGATAATCACAACTGTACTGAATGCTGTCAATTAACGATTGTGGATGCTCGGCTCTTACGCCCAGGGCAAAAGGTTTGGCTTCGATAAAAATTTGTTTCCTATCCAATAATTCGAAAATATCACGTGCAGAATGTCCTGTGGCTAAAATCATTTTATTGGCAAGAATCGTATCTCCATTTTGAGTAACGATACCTTGCACCTCATTATTTTTAACTAAAATATCAGTCAATCGGGTTTCGAATAAAACCTGTCCGCCACATTCGATGATTTTCTGCCTAATATCCTGAATAATTTGAGGTAATTTATTGGTTCCAATATGCGGATGCGCATCAATTAAAATGTCCTCCGAAGCTCCAAAAGCAACAAACAATTCCAAAATTCTCGTTACATCGCCTCTTTTTTTAGAACGCGTGTATAATTTTCCGTCAGAATACGTTCCTGCTCCGCCTTCGCCAAAACAATAATTAGAATCTTCATTGACAAGATGTTCGACATTGATGGCTTTTAAATCTCTTCTTCTGCCACGAACATCTTTTCCACGCTCAATAACTATTGGTTTCAAACCCAATTCTATCAATTGCAATGCTGCAAAAAGTCCTGCAGGTCCAGCGCCAACAACGATTACTTCGGGAGCAGTTGTCACATTTTTATAATCGGGAAGTAAGAATTTATGCTCCTGAAAAGATTCTCCTTTCAAATAAATCATCACTTTCAAATTAATTTTTACCGCTTTCTGACGCGCATCAATCGAGCGTTTTAAAATCGAAACATGCTCGATTTCTTTGGCAGTAACCTTAATTTGTTTAGCCAAATAGTCATTTAACAACAATTCATTTGCAGCTATTTCTGGCAGTACTTGTAATAGGAGTTCTTGAGGCATTTTATCTTATTTAATCATTGCTTTGTTGAATCGTTTATTCGAAAAACAAAAACAAAGCACAAAAATAGTATTTTGAAGTGGAATTAGTGAATCAATAAAGAATCCATTTTCAATTTTTCAAATTACCCTATTTTAAAATTAGACTTTGTAACTTTGTCCTTTCAAAACAGTTAACCGATTAAACACTTAACTTCAACAAAATGTCAAGAAAAATAAAACTGATTTGGGAATTCCGTGGCCCTGTTTCCGCAAAAACAGCAGAACATCACGAAATTCATTTGAAAGAATATATTGTAATTGAAAAACTGGACTTAAACATTACGGGCTTTGAGATTCAAGGCGAAATGCAAGCTATCGCTTTTATGGTAGTCACAGATGAAAATATGATTCAAGTAAGAGATGCTTTAAAACCGCATCGAGGAGAGTTATACCTGCTCTAAACTCATAAATTCGAAGGTCTTAAAGTCAAAAAAAAAAAACCTGCTAAAATTTTTGACTTAAAACCTTCTACTTTATAACTAGTTAGCTACTTCACTGATAAATTTAATTCGCATTAAACGCAATTCATCAATATCATAATCACCCTCAAATTCTTTGAGCGCGTCTTCTATATTATCGGAAAGGGATTCCATGAAATAATCATGAATTTCCTCCTGTTGATCATCATCAAGCATATCATCAATCCAATATTTTATATTTAACTTGGTTCCGGAATAGACAATTTGCTCCATTTCTTTAATCAAATCGTCCATCTTTAACCCTTTTGCGGAAGCAATATCATCAAGAGATAATTTTCTGTCGATATTTTGAATGATATAAAGTTTATTTACTGAATTGACTCCAGTTGATTTGACCACTAAATCCTCCGGACGAATAATATCGTTATCTGCTACATATCGGCTAATTAATTCGAGGAATTCCTTTCCGTATTTCTTAGCTTTCCCTTCTCCAACTCCATGAATATTGATCAATTCTTCTTGGGAAAACGGATATTTCAAAGCCATGTCTTCGAGTGATGGATCTTGGAAAACCACAAATGGAGGAACTCCTAATTTCTTGGCTACTTTTTTACGTAAATCCCGTAACATACCCATCAATACTTCATCGGCAGTTCCTGTAGATTTTGCTGCAGTTACAATAGCCTCATCCTCAGATTCATTGTATTCATGGTCTTCCGACATCATAAAGGATTCTCGGTTTTTAATAAAATCCAATCCTTTCTTAGTAATTTTCACTATGCCATAGGTTTCAATGTCTTTCGACAAAAGCCCGGCAACGAGAACTTGTCGCAATAAAGCCATCCAATATTTTTCATCATGATCCGAACCACATCCAAAAAAAGACTGAGTATCGGTTCTATGTGCTTTGATGACTGCATTGACACGGCCAATCAAAGTAAAAACAACTTCTTTTGATTTGTATAAATGCTTCGTATCACGCACCACTTCCAGCAGTTTCACCACTTGATCTATGGCTTCGACTTTTGATTTTGGATTTCTAACATTGTCGTCCATATCAGCGCCTTCGCCATTCACATCATCAAATTCTTCTCCGAAATAATGAAGTAAAAATCTCCTTCTGGACATGGAAGTTTCAGCATAAGCTACCACTTCTTGTAATAAGGCAAAACCAATTTCCTGCTCGGCAACGGGTTTACCCGACATAAATTTCTCTAATTTCTCAACATCCTTATAGGAATAATAAGCAAGACAATGTCCTTCACCTCCGTCACGACCTGCGCGACCGGTTTCCTGATAATAACTTTCCAATGATTTAGGAATATCGTGGTGAATTACAAAACGAACATCCGGTTTGTCAATTCCCATTCCAAAAGCAATAGTTGCCACCACCACATCAACATCCTCCATAAGAAACATGTCCTGATGTTTAGCACGGGTTTTAGCATCTAATCCTGCATGATAAGGAACGGCACTTATACCGTTAACCTGTAAAACTTCGGCAACAGCCTCTACTTTTTTTCGGCTTAGGCAATAAATGATTCCTGATTTGCCTTTATGTTGTTTGATAAAACGGATAATATCCGATTCAACATTTTTAGTTTTGGTACGTACTTCGTAATATAAATTGGGCCTGTTAAATGATGCTTTAAAAGTAGTAGCATCAGTCATATCTAAATTTTTTAGAATATCTTCCTGAACTTTTGGAGTAGCCGTAGCGGTCAAGCCAATAATAGGTACATCACCTAATTGCTTAATGATGTGTTTTAGGTTTCTGTATTCCGGTCTAAAATCATGTCCCCACTCAGAGATGCAATGAGCTTCATCGATAGCCACAAAGGAAATAGGCACCGTTTGAAGAAAAGTAACATACTCGTCTTTGGTCAAGGATTCTGGGGCAACATATAATAATTTGGTTAAACCGGAAGTAATATCCTTTTTAACTTGCGTAATTTCGGTTTTGGTAAGTGAAGAGTTTAAAACATGGGCAACACCATTTTCAGAAGACAAACTACGAATGGCATCAACTTGATTTTTCATCAAAGCGATTAAAGGCGAAACTATGATAGCAGTTCCCTCCTGAATCAAAGCAGGCAATTGGTAACAGAGTGACTTCCCTCCTCCTGTAGGCATAATCACAAATGTGTTTTCTTTATTAAGGAGACTTTTAATCACTTGTTCTTGTAATCCTTTAAATTGGCTGAAGCCAAAATATTTTTTTAATTCTTTGTGGATATCAATTTCGTTTGAATTCATTCTTGATTATGTGGTATTTTGTATAAATTTGCATCAATAAAGATACAAAATTCTTTTTAACATACAAATTTTAACCATTCTGTTTTGATAAGCAAAGAAAATATATTGGCTAGCGCCAAAAAAACTATTCTATCTGAAAGTAAAGCAATTGCCAAACTAACTGAATTTCTGGATGAAAACTTCATTGAAGCTACACAAAACATCTACAAATCCAATGGAAGATTAGTAGTGACAGGTATTGGAAAAAGTGCCATTATTGCTCAAAAAATGGTAGCCACCTTTAATTCCACCGGAACTCCTTCGTTGTTTCTCCACGCTTCAGAAGCCATTCATGGGGATTTAGGAATGGTACAAAATGACGATATAATTATTTGTATTTCGAAAAGTGGCAATAGCCCAGAAATAAAGGTTTTGGTACCTCTTTTAAAACGTTTTGGAAATACTTTAATTGCGATTACAGGAAATATGAGTTCCTTTCTAGCTAAAGGTTCCGATTTTATTTTGAACACTACAGTAGAATCAGAGGCTTGCCCTAACAATCTTGCTCCTACCAATAGCACTACTGCGCAATTAGTAATGGGCGATGCCATTGCTGTCTGTCTTATGGAAATGCGCGATTTCAAACCAGAAGATTTTGCAGTATACCATCCAGGCGGTGCTTTAGGCAAAAAATTATTACTCCGCGTAAAAGACATGCTGGAACATACTTTGAAACCTATGGTTGCTCCTGATGCTTCGATAAAAAAAGTTATTTTCGAGATTTCTGAAAAGCGTCTCGGTGTAACTGCCGTTGTAGATCAGGATAAAATTGTGGGAATTATTACCGATGGTGACATTCGAAGAATGCTAAATGACAGGGATTCTTTCTCTGATTTGACCGCAAAAGATATTATGACTAAAAATCCAAAATTAATACCATCCACAGCAATGGTTGTAGAGGCACTGAATATACTTGAAGACTTCTCCATCACACAATTAGTTGTGGTTGACAATGGTGAATACAAAGGCGTTTTACATTTACACGATATTTTAAAAGAGGGAATAGTATAATGGCAAAGAAAAACTTAAACGAAATGTCGTTTTTAGATCATCTTGAAGAATTAAGATGGTTATTGGTTCGAAGTACTATTGCAATATTAATTCTTGCAACCGTTACTTTTTTCATCAGTGATTATATATTTGATGTAATTATTTTTGGACCAACAAATGCAAATTTTATCACGTACCGATTTTTTTGTGATTTATCACATGCCTTAGGTTTTGCAGATAGTATTTGCGTTACCGAAATGCCTTTTATTATCCAGAACACGGATATGGAAGGGCAGGTAAACGTATTGGTATGGACGTGTGTATTAGCGGGATTCATTCTGGGCTTTCCTTATATTTTATGGGAAATATGGAAGTTCATCAGCCCTGCATTGTATGAAAAAGAAAAAAAGCATGCGAAACTTTTCATTTTTGTTTCCTCATTATTATTCTTTATGGGAGTCTTGTTTGGCTATTTTGTAGTCGTGCCCATGTCAGTTAACTTTTTCGCCACTTTTAAAGTAAGTGCGATCGTAAAAAACCAATTTAGTATTGATTCCTATATTAGCATGGTAAAAACGAGTGTTATTGCGAGCGGATTGTTTTTTGAATTGCCAATAATTATCTACTTCCTGACCAAACTAGGATTAGTTACCCCTGAATTTTTAAGAAAATATTGGAAATATGCTGTAATAATAATACTTATCGTTGCCGCAATTGTTACACCTCCCGATGTGGTGAGCCAAACAATTGTTGCTATACCGATGTTAATAATCTATGAAGTAAGTATCTTAATTTCAAAAATTGTAATCCGAAATCAAAAAAAAGAAAATGGCTGATATCATTCAAGAATTCAACGAGTATCGTTCTAAAATGAACGAAAAATTATTGTCAGACAACAATAAAATTGTTAAGCGTATTTTTAACTTAGATACCAATGCCTATGCAGCGGGAGCCTTAGATATAAAAACAAAAGAGTTACTGGGATTAGTGGCTTCAGCGGTTTTACGTTGTGATGATTGCGTCAAATACCATTTGGAAACCAGCTTTAAAGAAGGAGTAACCAAAGAAGAAATGATGGAAGCTATGGGAATCGCCACACTTGTCGGCGGAACTATTGTCGTACCTCATTTGCGAAGAGCTTATGAATTCTGGGAAGCATTGGAAGAAACCGCAACCAAATAAAATTTCCTTTAACTAAAAAAAAAACGGTTCCTGACCACCAAGTAAATAACTGTATTCGGGAAGAAACTAAATAATTGTTAATCCGTTTATTTGTTGATTCGTTTATTCGTTTATTTGTGACGATTAAATATTCCAACGAATAAACGATTAAACCAACAAAAATGAAATTAAGAGCTGAAAATCTTATAAAAACATATAAAGGTCGCAGTGTTGTAAAAGGCATTTCGGTAGAAGTGAATCAAGGTGAAATTGTAGGGCTTTTGGGACCTAACGGTGCCGGAAAAACGACTTCTTTTTATATGATAGTAGGATTAGTTAAACCAAATTCAGGCAACATATTCCTTGATGATTTGGATATTACTGATTATCCTATGTACAAAAGAGCACAACAGGGAATTGGTTATTTAGCTCAAGAGGCTTCTGTTTTTAGAAAACTAAGCATCGAAGACAATATCCTGAGTGTTTTACAATTGACGAAACTCTCCAAAGCCGAACAAGAAGCTAAAATGGAAAGTTTAATCGAAGAGTTTAGCTTGGAACACATTCGCACGAATCGAGGAGATTTACTTTCTGGGGGAGAACGTCGGCGTACTGAAATCGCGCGTTGTCTTGCTACCGATCCAAAATTTATTTTGCTGGATGAGCCTTTTGCAGGTGTTGATCCGGTTGCCGTGGAAGACATCCAAAGAATTGTAGCCCAATTAAAAAATAAAAATATAGGCATTCTTATTACCGACCACAATGTCCAGGAAACATTAGCAATTACAGACAAAACCTACCTGATGTTTGAGGGTGGAATCCTAAAAGCGGGTATCCCTGAAGAATTAGTAGAAGACGAGATGGTTCGTCGGGTGTATTTGGGACAAAATTTCGAGTTGAGAAAGAAGAAATTAGAGTTTTAAAGAAAGTTTTCAGTCGCAGTTTACAGGTAACAGATTAGATAGAAGGTTGGTAATTGAAAAAAAGTTGCTAACAGACAGAATAGAACAGGATGTTTAAAATTCTTAATTTGAAAACTGCGACTGAATACTGTAAACTAAACACTATTCCACAGTAATGTACCGCAGCTGTTGTAAATCACCATTGTAAATATTGACATCTACATTTCCTTTTATGCCTGGAATTGATGCTTTTTCGGTGAACTGCCAAAACAACCAATCGTCATCTATTTCCTCCCTGTAAAAATTATAATTGGCAATCCAAAAAAGATAATTACTGAACTCCTCTTTCAAAAAATCATCGTAATATTTCTCTCCGGTATAAATAATAGGTTTTACTCCATAATGCAATTCTACTGCTTTTAACCATCGTTTTAAACCAACTCTTAAACTATCCAGCGATTGATTTTTAGGTAATTTTTCAATATCTAAAATAGGTGGTAAATCTCCTTTTCGAAGTGTCACTGTTTTAATAAAAAGCGCCGCTTGCTCTAGTGAATTTTCGTTGGGCCGGTAATAATGATACGCACCTCGAATCATTTTATTTTCTTTGGCGCCAAGCCAATTTCGATTGAACTGACGGTCTTTTCTGTCTTTTCCTACCGTGGCACGAATAAATACAAAATCTAAGGGATATTTTTTTTCTAAAGTATCTACATACGACCAACGGATTTTTCCCTGATATTCCGAAACATCTAAACCAATACTTTTCCCTTTGTGTTTTTCTAAAACCTGAAAATTTCGAACATCGGAAATGCGCTTTGCTTCGGTAGCTTCCCTTAAAATCTTATTGGATTTAAAGCTAAAATAATAAGTTAACCCGTTGCGATAATGGTAGCCAATTCCAAGAACAAATACAATTAAAAAAGCTATAATTAAAAAACGCACAAGCTTCCCTGAGAAAAAAGATGCTTTCTTTTTGGATTTACGAACTACAATGGTTCTTCTTCTGACTATTTTTTTTCTCATTCAAAAAAACTACTTTTTTAAAACTTTATTATTCACTACAGACAGTAAAATATAAAAAATGATAAGCAAAGAAATTCCTAAATATTGGAAGAAAACCAATAACAAAAGAGAAATAATCAGAAAGATCATTTGAAGTGCATTATCCTTAAAATTAAATTTTTTGATTTTTAACGAGAATAATGGGATTTCGGCATTTAGTATGTATGCACTTAATACAGTAATCATCAATAGAATCCATGGATTTGTGAAAATTTCGAGAACAAAAAGAGAATCAGAATACTTTATAACCAAAGGCAAACTTAAAATAAACAATGCATTGGCGGGGGTTGGCAAACCGATGAAAGAATCTGTTTGACGCGTATCAATATTAAAATTCGCCAATCGATAACAAGAACCCAAAGTGATAATAAAACCTAAATAAGGAAAAATTTGCATATAACTATCCGGCATAGTAGTCGAAGTATCAATCATCATTTGATACATTATCAAACCAGGAACAACACCACTGGTAACCATATCTGCCAAAGAATCCAACTGCAAGCCCAACGGACTGGAAACCTTGAATAATCGAGCGAAAAAACCATCAAAAAAGTCCAAAAATATACCCAGACAAACAAAATAAAAAGCCATTTCAAAATTACGATGAGATGCAAAGACCAAAGCGACACAGCCGCAAAAAAGATTAAGCAAAGTAATACTATTTGGAATGTGCTTTTTAATATTCATAGTTTTAAAGTTTAGTGAGCCAAAGTTGGCAAATTTAGTATAATAAGTGAAGAGGAAGTACGTTTTTTAGTAGAGATTTTTCAACAGGCACTTCTTGTTTCTATGTATTTATCCTCAGGAAGAAATAAGCTCAGTAAAAAATTATATTTTTGATAAAAATTAAACAGGCTTTCGGTTTGTAAAAATAGTTCAATTGAAAAAAGGCTCCTTATTTTTATTGCTTTTGGTTTACACCTTAAATTACAGTCAGACTGTCAGGAAATACTCCAATGAGTTTATGAATATTGGCGTTGATGCCGCTGCTTTGGGCATGTCAAATGCGGCTGTAGCTTCAACCCAAGATGTCAATTCCGGGTATTGGAATCCTGCAGGACTGATTCACTTAGAAGACCATCAGGTTTCCTTAATGCATGCCAATTATTTTGCCAATATTGCCCAATATGATTACTTAGCGTACGCCAGTCCCATCGATGATCGCAGCGCTTGGGGAATTTCTTTAATTCGTTTTGGCGTTGATGATATTTTAAATACTACTGAATTAATAGACAGCCAAGGCAACATTGACTACAACCGCATCAGTCTTTTTTCTACAGCCGATTATGGCTTTACCTTTTCATATGCTCGAAAACTTCCCGTTCCCGGATTTCAATACGGTGTAAATACCAAAGTAATCCGACGAATTATTGGAAAATTTGCCAGTTCCTGGGGTTTTGGATTTGATATTGGAATACAATTCGAAAAGAACGACTGGCAGTTTGGATTAATGCTTCGCGATATAACCACTACTTATAACGTTTGGAATATCGATGAAGCCGAGTACAAAAAAATTGCCAATGCCCTACCTGGAGAAAATCAGGAATTACCAGAAAGCACTGAGATTACGGCTCCAAAAGTGCAACTGGGAATAGCAAAAAAGTTTATCATTCATTATGATTACAGTATTTTGGCTGCTGCCAATATGAATATGCGATTTGCAAAAACCAATGATTTATTTTCAACTGATTTTGTAAGTGTTGACCCCGCGGTAGGATTCGAATTTGGTTATACCGACTTAGTTTTTTTGCGAGCCGGTGTAGGAAATTTTCAAAATATAGCACAATTGGACAGCACTCAAAGAGTAGGATTTCAGCCCAATATTGGATTGGGATTTAAATACAAAGGCATTCAAATTGATTACGCACTAACTGATCTAGGCAATCAGAGTACGGCGCTGTATTCGAATATTTTTTCGGTTAAAGTAGATTTGGGCATGTTTAGAAATTAATAAAAAAAAGCCAACTCTACTCCCATTAAAATAGTGCGCAGATTAAACAGATTTACACTAATTTTATAAAAAATAATTTAGGTAATAGTACGGACAATAACAGAACATCCAAATGAACATTTCTTTATTAAAAAAATTCTTCTTTTCCACGTTACTTTTTTTAACTGTAAGTTACAGTTTCTCCCAAAACCTTTTATTATCAAAAGACGCTCATGTCAGCGTACTTACGTGCGGAACGGGTAACGAATCCTATTCACTGTTTGGACATACCGCCATTCGCATTAGTGATACTTACAACAATATTGACATGGTGTATAATTATGGTGCTTTTGACTTTAACACGCCCAATTTTGTTTTGAAATTCATCAAAGGAGATTTACAGTATTTTGCAGTAGCGCATTCCTATGGGGATTTTATCAATGAATATACGTATGAAAAAAGATCAGTTTATGAGCAAGAATTGAATATTCCGGAGAACCTAAAACAAAAATTATTCGATAATTTGAATACTTCTTTAGCCTCAGGAGAAAGCCATTATACGTATAAATTTATTGACAAAAACTGTACTTCGATGGTAGTTGACATCATTAATAAAACATTGGATACTGTTGCAATTGTAAAAAAATCAGACACTGAAATCACCTATAGAACCATATTGTATCCTTATTTTGACAATCACTTTTATGAAAAATTAGGAACAAGTATTATCTTCGGTAAAAAAGTAGATGGTTTAGGAACGCAAATTTTTTTACCTTTTGAATTACAAAAAAGCCTAAAAAAGGTTTCTTTTAAAAACCATCCTCTTGCTCCCGTAAACAAAACCATAATCAAATTCGATGAGGAAACTTCTGGATCTTGGTGGAACAATTGGTATACTAACATTCTATTCCTTGGATTTATTATACTTATAAATAAGAAAAATATAAATCTATTTTATCTTACTATGATGGCATCGTTAGGAGTATTTTTTGTCTTTTTGGGATTTTATTCGGAACACCATGAATTGGAATACAATTATAATATCTTGTTGTTTAACCCAACATTATTAGGATTGCTGTATTTTTACGCAACAGAAAACAAAAAAAGAGTTTACAATCTGGCTGTATTCAACATCCTTTCATTACTGATTTACTTCGTAATTCTGATCAACAAAGCGCATTTATCGATTGTGCTGCCTTTAATATTTTCAAGCATGATCATTTTAGTTCGACTAGTACTTCAAAATAAAAAACGCATTCCAATTATCATTTAGAAAGCAACTTTAACTAGAAATATACTGAGACTATACCTATTACTGTCCTCTATAAAACAATACGGTAGTAATCGTTTTAAAAGCAATATTCAAATCTAGGAAAATACTTCTATGTTTGATGTAATACAAATCATATTGCAGCTTTATTAAACTATCTTCCATAGTCACTCCATAAGAATAATTGACTTGTGCCCAACCAGTCAGACCTGGCTTAATAATGTGTCTGGTTTCATAAAAAGGCATTATTTCAGCGATTTCTTTGACTACAAAAGGACGTTCTGGACGAGGACCAATGACCGCCATGTCTCCTTTTAGAATATTTATAAATTGAGGAAATTCATCAATTCTTGTTTTTCTTAAAAATTTCCCAAATACTGTTACCCTCGAATCGTTTGAAGTAGTGAAAACAGCTCCGTTAGATTCAGCATTACTAATCATCGTCCTGAATTTTAAAATTTCAAATACCACACCGTCTTTCCCCACACGTTCCTGGGTATAAAACAACTTCCCTCTGTTCCCTATTGCATTCCCAATTAATATCAAAGGAGATAAGACAAGAGCAACTAACAGCCCAAGCACCGAAATACCTATTTCAAAAATTCTTACACTTAATAAATACAACTTATTATGATTACTGCGACTAAAAGGAAAAAAGCGATAAAAATCTCTGGAAATATAGTGTACAGGTATGCGTTGCGTTTTACTTTCATAAACTTGGGTATACTCCCTAATAATACTTCCGGACTCCAACAAATGAAGTAATTGCTGGTACAATTCTGTAGTAATCCCCTCTGTATTTTGGGAGGCAATCACAATCTCAGACACAGAATTTTCTTTTACAAAAGAAAATAAATCGGCTCTTTTAATGTTGGAAACATAGTAATATTCCAACGTATCATCTTCGTTAGCATCAGCATGGACAAACGCAATTATTTTATAATGCGGGTCAATATGTTCTAATCCGGATATTAACTCTTCAACCTGCTCCTTATCACATATTAAAATAGCATTTTGAAAAAAACGATTAGATGCTAAAAATTTAACATAAAACATCCTCCATAAAAACAAAGCCATAAATACAACCAAATAAAACACTAGAATTTCAACTCTTTTGGTGGGTAATTCCGGAGAAAAAACTGGTGTTAATAAATAAATTAAAACAGTCGTTGAAGCGGTAAGAATGGCACTTCTCACCACCTGAAATTGATTACTGGCTACCTGAAGGTCGTACATTTCAAATATCGTCCCAAAAAGATTGAGATAAACACTCAAAACGATTGTCCAGTGGAAATTAACAGTAGAGAATGTGAAATAACCAAAATTGAACACCTTAGCCACAAATAACAGTGCACCCAAAACAAAAAAAACATCAAAAAGACGAAGAATCATCTTCCGCTCTGATATTTCAAAATGCATTTTCTCTATTGAAAACATTGGTGGTATTTAGATTGTTAGTGCAATTTAACGCTTTTACTACGAAGTAAATTTAATAAAGCTTAACTTTTTTAACAAAATTCCCTTTTTTACGAATTAATCTATTGACAACTTGAATGTACTTAATAAAAACAACTCAGTTGGTCATAATTCCTGGGATTTTGGGTAATCAAAGCAAGCAAAAAAATGCATCGAGAATCTGCGTGCTTAATTAAAATAAATTATCCTAAATAAGTTGATTTGATATCTTTTTTTTAGAAGCTCCCCCTAATTGCAAATTGAGTAAAGATAAAGAGTACACAAAGGCAGGTGCAGCAGTTCGCATAGCAGCATGATTAATGGTTAACAACCAGAATAAAACAAAACATATTAAAAACATATTGAACTTATTTTCTAAATACAAAACAAGCGGCGTAAAAAACAAGATTAATAAAGCTATAATTCCCAAAGATCCATGTTCAGCCAACATTCGAGTAATTTCATCGTGAGACAATGTACCATCTCCTGTCTCCTCTTTTCGAGCTTCCACACCTTTTCCCACACCCACCCCAAAAATGGGATTTTTAAGAAAAAGATCAATTTCACCTCTTGCCACTTCTTCACGTCCTGTAAATTTACTCTCTTTTACCCTTCCAGCCGCATCTTGATTAGCATACCGTTTATCGATTAGCCCACCAGTTTGAAAAGAAGTATAACTCCAAGTCACGATTAAGGCAATTGTTACCAATCCAAAAATGTAATTCAATTTCACCCTCCCTTTAAAATTGGATTTGGAATACAGAAACAACAACAACAAGACAATCATTAAAAAACCAGTAATCATACCACCACGGGAAAAAGTAACTATCCCCCTATAAGTAATATTTAGGGCAATAATCATATTGATGACTAATAAGAATTTTGTCCTGGACTCTAATATGATTCTAGAAAAAAAAATAAACATACCTAAACCTAAAATAGTTGCTACTTGGTTGGGACCAAAACCACCCGAAGTCTCAAAATTGGATTGTGTACTGGTAATAACGTCCCGAATGTTTGGAGTATAGAACGTTAAATATACCATACAGCTGATAATTGGCAACCCCATACTTAGGAGTATGTTATTCATTTGTTCCAATGGAATTTTACGCCTAAAAGTATATAGTGAAGCGACTCCCAAACAGATGGGACCCGAAATATTAAAGGCTACGGTCGTTCTGATATTGGTATTGAAATTCAACACAAAGGTGGAAAGCACGATACTGGGAATCAGCAACAATAAAAACAACCAATAGGGAACAGCTCCTCTTGAAAATCCACTAAAATACATGCCAATTAAAATAAAGAACATTACTCCGTATTTGGATAGTTCGTACAAAGGATTTCCCCCTGTCATTCTCAAAAAAACTTCGCTCCCTACTACATAAGCCGCAGCCATAAGCGCTTCGTTATTCCTATTTTGTTTTTTAATGATATAATAAACCCCAAAAATAAAGATAGAATAGCCATATATTTTTGAAAGAAAAGGCACTACAAATACTGAAGTCCCAATAGCAACATGGAATAAAATTAAATAGAGATAGGATTGTTCTTCTTTTTTCATACGGGACTGTTATCTAACCAATTTAAATACTGCTCTATCACGACCTCTTCTGAATGATTTGCTACGACCCTCTGAAACAATTCTTGACCGAAATTCATCTGCAATGATTCACTTCCTATAAGTTTAACAACTGCATCAAAAAACAATTCGTTCTGATGAGCTGCAACAACAAATCCATTTTTTCCACTTTGTACTAAAGACGAAATCTCGCCAACATCAGTGACAACAACCGGTTTTTTATGCCAGCCATATTCCAAAAGCGCTACCGGTAATCCTTCAGACTGAGATGCTAAAACAGCTATTGTTGATTGATCTAGAATATTTTTTACATCTTGTTTCGATCCGTAAAGAAACACGTTTTCTTCTAAATCAAATGCAACTATTAAGTTCTTAATTTGCTGAGAATAGGCGTCGTAAAAATCCTTCCCTATTAAGTGAAAGCTCCATTCTGGATAAATTATCTTTATCTTTTTAGCGACTTCCAACAATAAAAAATGATCTTTCTGAACTCTCAAATTAGCTAAACAAACAATCCGTTTTCCTTTGGCTCCTTTCAGTTTAGTATCATCTGAAACTATATTTTCTTCCGCTGGAAAATTGGACAAATAAATAGTATTCTTTATCTTTAATTCCTTTTCTGCCCAAATTTTTAATTTTTGATTAACGACAATAATTCCATTAAAAAAAGTGGCTGTAGCTCTTAATCCTATCATCGGTCTTTTTTCTAAAAAATCGCTGTCACCATAATGATCATGCCAAATTAATGACAAATAAGGGCAGCTTAGTTTTAAAAGAAATGCCAAAAAAAAAGAAGTACTGTGAGCGTGGATGACTGTTACGTTGTTTTTTCTCACATAAGCTCGCAATCGCAATATCGCTTTAAAATCAACAGCTCTTTTCTTGTTTAAATACAAATACGAAACCTGTTTATCAATCTGATTGAGTAGCGGTCCTTCTTTTCGCGTAACTACCAATCCTGAGAATTCAATGCGTCCTGCCAAAGCATTGGCATAACTTACTGCCATTCGTTCGGCACCTCCGGACTCAAGAGAATCTATAATTTGTATGATCCGCATTTTTTATTTTTCTCTTTTAGTTTGTTACTCTTATTAAGATGCAACTATTGGGAACTCGTTGTTATTTTTAAAAATTGTTTTTAGAACCCTTTAATAATTTTTTAATCTCTTGCTCAAAAAAATCTAAAGTATACTCTCTTGACCATTGTGCAGCTTTAGTGCGCTTAATATCAAAATCAATTTGACTCCGTAAAAGAATTTCAATCTGCAAACTATCTTCCTCTAAATTCATTTCCAACAAAACCCCTCTTTTCCCATAATCCAACATAAATGGCACACAAGATACGGAAGTAGCAACCGGAATACAACCCCAAAACATACCTTCGGCGATAACTTTCGGCCATCCTTCGGTGTTAGAAGGCAACACTACAAAATGACAGTTTTGATAGGCTTTTTTAACGGTTTCTTTCGATTGGTTTCCCTTCATTGAAATGATTTTGTTTAAATTATTTTGAGCAATATAACGTTCTAATACGTCTTTTTCCAAGCCTTCGCCATACAGTGCTAAAGTGACATCATATCCTTTCTGAAATAATGCTTCTATCAATTGAATGGCATACAAAGGGTTCTTTCCTTTAACCAAAGTTCCAGCAAAAACAAAATCAATACGCCCTGTTAAGTCTTTTTTTGAAATAGGTAATTTATCGATTTCATAATAAGTGGCAGTAAAAAACGGTTTTATATTCTTTGAGCTCCCTTCCCATTCCCCATAAACCAAAACCTGCATATTCCGTGTTAAGTATTTATTTTCCAAGATGAACTGCTGCAATTTGTAAGTCCAGGACTGTTTCGATTTGGGATCCCAGTTGCCAGCATATTTAGCAGTTTTGGGAGTGTTGGGAAACAAAATCTGAATCAAACAGCCCAACAAACCTATGTTACCGGGGCATCGCAAATGAATATGATCTGCTTTTTTCATGGCAGTATAAATGCGCCAACTGATTCTTGGTATTTTCAAAACAGCACGAAATATACTTTTCAAACGCAATACATCAAAACTGTCAATCTTTACAAATTGAATTCCATGGTGTTCATAAGAACGATCTATAGGTGAAACCGGCCCAGAAATCTCAGGGGCAACTAAAATTAATTCGGATACATACTTTGACCAAACGTTCATTTCACGAACGTAAGGTGCATAAGCATAATAGTAATTTTCTGTTACTACATGAGGAACATGGGTGATTACAACAAATTTCATTTATAAGGTTATAATTTCAAAAAAACATTTCTGTTTTTATTAATTAGTTTTATAATCTAAACAGCTTTAGAATATTACTTTTTAGCGATACAAAAAGTGCTGATTCCAACAGGAAAATCTACATACTTAAGTATTCTGTTCTCTACTAGAAGTAATTTAAACAATATAACATTTAATACACTGTTTTCAATAATCTGCCCCTCTTTATTTTTATTTTTCAAAAAAACACCGCTTAGTTTTCTATAAACATAAACGGGTACGAATAAAGAAAAATTCCAATAACTTGATTTGGAAATAGTCAGATTTTCGCTAAGCAGTTTGGTTTTTAATTCTAGATTAGTATACCTTCTATAATGCATATTAACCACATCATGTTGGCTCCATAAAGATTGAAAGGCCGGCACAAAAACATACATTTCTCCACCTGTTTTTAATAATTGACACCAATTTTTAATAGCCTTCCTGTCATCTTCCAGATGTTCCAGACAATCTGATGCCACAATAACATCAAATTGCTCGGTCAAAGTAATCATTTGAGCATCCATCACAAAAGCATTAGGAATCCCATTTGCTTTACAATTGGCAATGGCATTTTCACTAATATCAATTCCAAAAAGATGCGCTGTCTTAAATCCTAAAAGTTCCAGATCTTTTAAAAAAATACCTGAGG
Organism: Flavobacterium algoriphilum; assembly: GCF_048158655.1. Lineage (NCBI taxonomy): Bacteria > Pseudomonadati > Bacteroidota > Flavobacteriia > Flavobacteriales > Flavobacteriaceae > Flavobacterium > Flavobacterium algoriphilum. Next base: position 251,929 of record NZ_JBLNKY010000002.1, on the reverse strand, counting down.
AACATCCAATATCTAATATTTTACTGTCTTTCGGTGCGTTTCGTAATAAGTCAAGCAAATACCTTCTTCTGGATTTAAACCACCAATTTTCTATTTCAACTTCATGATATTTCTTTTCAAAAGCTAGTTCCATTCCAAATAATCTAAATTGTTCCGGTTTTTAATCTATTTTTTTATCTATAATATAACGCGGTCTTTGTTTAACCTCAGCATATATTTTGCCTATATATTCCCCAATGATTCCAATGGAAAACAGTTGAATTCCTCCTAAAAAATACATCGGCAAAACAGTCGATAACCACCCTGGAACTGTATCACCGGAAAATATGGCTAAAAATGCATAACCACTCATAAACAAACAAACAATAAAAATAACAAATCCAATTGCCGAAACTAATTTTAAAGGAACAGTACTAAAAGAGGTAATACCGTTCCAAGCAAAGGAGAGCATCTTCCGAAAAGGAAATTTCGAATTTCCGACTAATCGTTCCAATCGATCATAATAAATAATTTCTTTATTAAATCCTATCAATGGAATTATTCCCCTGAGAAACAAATTGACCTCATTAAAATCAGATAACGCAGTGATAACTCTCTTACTGCACAATCTGTAATCCGCATGATTAGGAATCATGTTAGATTTCATCTTTTTTATCAAAAAATAAAACAACAAGGCACTATTCCTTTTGAAAAAGGTATCCGTAGGTCGCTCTTTTCTAACCCCGTAAACTACATCAACTCCCGACTTATATTTTTGAATCATTTCTTCAATGATTCGCACATCATCTTGCAAATCGGCATCAATAGAAATTAGTGCATCCGCATCCCCATTATAAGTAAGCAAACCAGCTAATAATGCATTCTGATGCCCAACATTTCCTGCCAATTTTAATCCTTTTACAACAAAACTCTGTATAGCCTTTTTTTCAATAACATCCCAAGTTCCATCTTTGCTGCCATCATCTATAAATACAATAAAACTTTTATCTGAAATCAGCTCTCTATCAACTAAATCAAAGATTAAATTGCGGAGTTGTTTTTCAGTTTCATCTAACACCTGCTCCTCATTATAACAGGGTAAAACTATTCCAATAACAGGTTTAAAAATAACAGGTTTCATAATTTGGAGTTAGGAATTGGAAATATATAAATGGTTATTTTTTGAATTATTTTTCGAATCCAAGCAATACGATACAAACCTGCAGCACTCATAAGATACAATGCGACTCGCGAAGGAAAGATATATCTGGGTTCCATATACGTTAATCCATGAAAGATAAGCAAAGAAATAATGACACCCCAAAAAATCCAATACCGAATTAAATTTTTCTCTCGGAATAAAAATAATATAGCACCGGCAACAATAATTAAATTAATCGAATTGATAAGCAAAATAAAAGTCCAATAGCCAATAGGTCCTTTCAATGGCCCTAAATCAAATTTATCAGGCTGAACACTATTGATAAAATAAACATGACCGTAAAAACATTTCACAAAAAATTGTCTGATAAATAAACCCGGATGTTCCAATGCATCATCAATTAGAAATTTTTTATAAACCTCAGCATAGGATTCATGCGTTTGTTTCATAATTGCTGAAAGTGCAGCGCCACTTTTATTCCAGTTCTGATAGTCTTTACTGTCCGGTCGAATATCACTTTCCCAAAAACGGAAATCGGTTGGTTCTTCTCGAAATTGAAATCTTCCTTGATGCGCAACATAATAAAATAAGGTTTCTTGGTTTCCTCCGGATTTAGTTCCCGTTATGATTTTTGTAAGTTGTAAAACACCAAACCCTAATAATCCAACACAAACAAAGGAGACCATCATTTTTTTTCCATAAGATATAAAGAAAGATTTATTCTTAAAAAAGGCATAGAAAACAACTAAAAAACCTAGGCCTAAAAGTAATAATGTATTGGGTCTGTTCAAAATCAGAAACCACATACCCAGTATTAGAAAAATCCAGCCGGATTTCTTATCAGGTTGATGAAGTGCTATGGACCAGCCATAAATCGCTAAGGTTAAAGAAAAAAAAGCGGGAGCTTCTGCCATTATTCCCAAAGAATAATAACAGTGTATTGGGAAAAGAAAAAAAAGCAGAACACTTAAAAACCCTACCTCTTTAGAAAAAAAAGAGCTTCCAATTCTAAATATCAAAAGTAAACTAATTGTAATAATGATTGATGTGAATACTACCCCGTAAACCCAAAGTTGGTCGTCAGTCGCATTTACCGGCGCTAATAAATAAGCAGGAGTATAGAACAGTATGGGCCCGGGCGCTTTCGTAATTACAACCTGATCACAGGTCCTTTTTCCTTTAATAAATAAGGCTAAATTCTTAGATTCTTCATGGAAGGTACTATCTCCAAAAGGCTTCGCCTTAAAAGGAAGATTTAAAAAAATCAACATCATCAAAGATGAGACCAATACAATAATTCCATTAATTCTTTTAGTTGAAAAAACTATTGTATTCATATAATATATCCTTTAATATCAGGTTTTAAAAATGCAGCTTAAAAACCTGACTAAAATTTAAATTTTAAATTATTTATTGAGGCTTATTAAACAGTAAAGTTAACCAACCCATCGCCCTGCCTGTGGCTTCAGCAAAAGCTTCTTTCCTTTTGGTAGTTGTAAATGTATTGCTAAATCTTATAATTGTCAAGAGTATTGTAATCGCATGCCATTTTAATTGATCACCTACAAGTGGTTTCGGATTTTTAGTGCGCCATACATACCAGCCATTTCGAACTACCATTTTCCCATATTTATAATGATTGGGTCTTCCTGAAGGGTGATGAAAATGCTTCAACTGCAATTTAGTATTGATGACATTCTTACCAAACTGTAACGCTCTAATACTAAAGTCAGTATCTTCATACAAACCATAGCCTTCAAAATAGGTCGAAAACCGCAAAGAATCAACTACTTTTTTTAGAAAAGCAAACGACATGCCTATAAGCAAATCGACCTCGTAGGTTTTGTCATTTAATGGAAACCCACAGGTTTTACCATGAGAGTAATCAGGCATTTTCCCCGGACCAAGATGGGATTGTAAACCCAGATAATTCCGGACTACATTGCGTTGCCCTTCTTTATACACATACCCTTCAAACTGAATATATCGATGTGAATCATAAGTTACATCCGGTTGTATCAAGCTCCAGCTGTTTTCATTTAGGGCTACACCGCCAACACCGGTAATCGCTTCATCAGAGGCAAATGTCGAAATCAATTCTTCAAAATAATCAGGCAACAATTCCGTATCATCATCCAAAAAAGCAATTATATCGCTTGTAGCCTTCACTTTATCCAAACCATAATTTCTTTGTTTGGTCAAACCGCGATGAGTTGGTGGAACTAGAAAATAGGATAGGTTTACGAAATGATTTTCATGTAACATCTTTTCGGTTTCCCGGTTAGTTGATCCATCAATGATTAGAATTTCAGTTGGATATAGTGATTGTTTCTGAACCGACTGCAATAATTGCAACAAGGGTTGAGAACGTAGGTAAGTACAAATAATCAGTGTGAATTTCATTCTCTTTTTTTCAATTCATTAGCCCAAAAAACACTTCTTTTCCATTGTTTTTTATAATTCCTAAAATAATGCACCGGATTTTTTATAGTTTGATATTTATAATATTTAAAAAACAAAATAGTTTTGTAACCTTGTATTTGTTCTTGCGTAGAATGCAAAATTTGATACAACATGATTGTTGGTGAAGGTTTGGGTTGAATAGTATCATTTTGCCATTTTAAAGTGGGTTTTGTTCTAAAACCGCCAACAGGAGCTTTCAAATGGAGTATTTCAGGATCAGGTAAATACAAAATATCATACCCCTTATTTCGTAATTGCATTCCAAAATCACCATCTTCACCAAAGCCAAACTCAAATGCCATATTGAATCTAACTTTATTCAAAAGATCTCTTCGGACAAAACTATTACCAGCTCCAAAAGTGGGCCATTGAATTACTTTTATGGATGCCTTAAATTCATTTTCTTGAGGATAGGAGGTAGTCACTAACGGATTACCAAATTGCTCTATTTTCTTGAAAATCTCCTCCAGCAAATCAGATTCAAAGCGATTATCATCATCCGCTAAAAAAACCCATTCACTATCTGTTTGATTCAATGCTAAATTACGTGCATGACATGCTCCCGCTTGATGAATAAAAAAATGTTGGATTTCAAATGGCCATTTTTCATTTTGGATATAATCCAATTCCGTTTCACTATATTCTTCTGAATTTTGTTCTACTATTATAATTTTATTAGGCAACAAATTTTGCCGAGAAAAATCTTTTAAAACATCATACAAATAGTTCCTTCTTCCAATAGTCGGGATAATTACATCAATGGTTCTTTTATCAATCACTTTTTTTGAAGATTGTATTAGAATCCCATCTAAGTCTAAATTTATAACACTTCTATTCTTATAAAAAAGCGAACAAATAAAAGGCATTATTGGAAATTTTCTTTCGTACAATAGTAAATTCAATAATAATAAAAATGTCCATTGTGTTTTATAATGCTGTTTTACAAAACGAAAAAGAATGTACTTATTGTTTTTTGTAAAGAAAGTATCTGGATTCTGTTTTAAAAATTTAGGTTCAGAATAGCAAAGTAATCCCTTTCGCATTCCCAGTTTGGCCAATGAACATAAAAAATAATCAAAATTTTTGTCTGGAGCCATTTCATCCTTTAGAGCCACTAAAATGGAAGAATGAATCCCTCCGACCATGCCACTCATTTGCCAAGTTGGAAAAGTCACTGATTTATTAATCTTTATAAATGGAGATTCTTCTACGTAGCCAATACTTTTGTCTAAAAAAAGAATATCCGATGGATTGTAAGAAAGCAATAATTTATGATGGTGAAATAATTTTTCAATTCCCAAAACATTCAACTGCTCCTTTAAACTGATGTGGCACCACACCAAAATAGCATCCGGAAATTCTTTGGCTAACAGTAGCAAAAAGCTAATTATAGATACCGCATTAGCTTTATCTATACTATAAGAATTACTTAATGCTACAACTTTATTTCCATTATGATAAATAATTATCATTGAATTAATTTTTTATTGATGCTCCGGCAAAGGTTATAATTTCATTTTTTCTAAAGCGTACTGTTTTATAAGGATACTTCATTTTTTTAAAAAAGGCTTCCACTTTAATATAGGTTGGCGCTCCGTTGACAATATGATAGGACGCAATAGCAAAATTTGGAGAAAGATTTTCGATGGTTTTCATACACCCTTCCAAGGCTTCAATTTCGGCCCCTTCTATATCCATTTTTACAAAATCCAATTTTTTAATGTCGTTATTCAGTACCCAGTCATCAATTCGTATGGCTTGTTTTTTGACACATTTATCATTATCTGGAATCCAAACAGCTGAAGATCCAACTGTTCCGGCCTCGTAAAAATCAACTAACCTATTTTCATTCCATAGCAACAAATTCTCGATTTTAATATTTTTTGGCAGTCCCTTATTTAATTGCACATTATTATTAATTCTCGCAACGTTAAACGTATCGGGTTCAAAGGCATAAACAATTCCGTTTTCCCCAGTTAATTTTGAAAATAAAATAGATAAATGACCACAATTTGCTCCGGCATCAATAATAATATCTTTACTTTTTACTTGATAAAAATGTTGATAGTAATTAAAATCGGGAGCTACAAAATATAAGGCTTCATTAGTAATCAGTGACAAATCCTGAAAAGTCGTTTTACAAACCGTTTTTTTTTTTTCATAGATTAGCGCATAAGAAGTTTGTTTTGGTGTATTGACACTGTAGTAAAACAATTTAACCTTTTCCTTAAAATTGCCTTTAGGAAAAAGCATACTGATGACTTTTTTTAATTGTTTTTTCATTTCGATTCAGTTAAACTACTATAAAAAGACAGACTCTGTTGTGCCACTATTTCCATGCTGAATTTTTTCACAACCTTTTCTCTGGCTTTTACACCAAATTCTTTTTGCAATTCTTTATTTTCAAGTAAGTTAATGATTTTATTTGCATAATCAATATGATCTGTTGGATGTACTAAAAATCCATTTATTCCATCATCAATAACTTCTTTTGCCCAACCTATGTTAGAAGCAACAATTGCTTTTTCCATTGCCATAGCCTCTATCCAGGAAACAGGGAGCGCTTCCGCAAATGTGGGAAAGACACATACTGTTGCGGCATTAATCTGCTTTTTTATAACTTCATAGGGTACACTTCCCAAATAAATTACATTTACTCTTGCCTGTTCAGTAAACAGTTTCTGCATCATGTGCCAAGTTGAATGAGTTCCTGACAGTATATCAGCAACATCTCTGCCCACCAAAACTAATTTTGTATTTGATCTGATTTTGACTACTTCATTAAAAATCAAAGGCAATTCCAACAATCCTTTTTTCCGGATTAAACTGCCAAAATAAAGAATAGTATCCTCTCCTAAACGATGGGAATTAGAACTAGAATCACCACTATAAATAGTATTATTAAATAAATTAGTATCTATACAATTAGGAATGATCGTAAATTTCTTCTCTAGACCAAAAACAGCATTCGTTTGAACAGCAGTGAATTGACTTACGGAGAGTAAAGCGTCGGCTTTTTGTAACGCTCTTTTTTCATGAAATTTATTAATCCATTTTACAGGTCTTTGATCCAAATGACAGAAATAGGCATCCGAACCATTCAATCGAATAACTATCGGGCATTTTTTGGGGGATATAAAAGAAGTAATCCCCGTCCAATCCGGTGCTTCTACCAAATCGATTTCTTTTTCTTGATATAAGGTGTCGATTATTTTTTGGAGTTTTTTTCGAGTAAAATACCACGATAACCCTTTTAGTTTTACATTTTTTATTTGCTGGATGCAAATGCCATTATCGTAAAAAACACCTTCTTCCTTTTGTCCATACACTAAAACCCGAACAGTAGATCCTTGCTTTAAAAGGCCTAAAGACAAGTTCTTGATACTGGTACCAATGCCACCGGAAGCACCAATTTTAGGATGTGGATATTCGGGAGTTAAAAAGGCAATTTTCATATCTTATTTTTTGAAAAAATCTTTTAAAATTCTCTTTGTAAACAATCTTGCCCCTGCATCATTTAGGTGACCACAAGAAGAAAAATACTGATCTCCTTGAACTACATCCTCATAATTATGGATTTCAGGATAAATTTTATTTACTTTCTGAAAATAATCCAATCCTTTCGTATTAGAACACATAGGCGTCATCACTGCAATTAATTTGATGTTATTGGCTTTGCAAATTTGCTTTATTTCTTCATAATATTTATTGTGAAGCGGTTTTAGATTAGTGAGGTTATTTTTCATATTCCCCTTTTTACTAGGTAAAGGATAATACCCTAAATGAGCTAAAACATTCGATGGTTTGTTTCTGACTGTACTATACATCTCTCTAAATCCAATACGCGGTTCAAAAGTAACATATCTGTAAAAAGGGATATAATACAATGCCCAAAAATTTTTCTGTTTTAAAAAATGGTTTGCAATTGTTTTAGAATCATGAATATAAGGTAAAAATTTAGAGGCTACACTCTCGGACTGTTGCTCGTTAGACAAATTCAAATCAGCTTCCAGAATCACATTTTTCATGTGATAGCCGCGTTCTATCATTAATTTCAATAATAAAGATGCTTCAAACAAATGACCTCCACTCATCCCGTAATTAAACGTTTTTAATCCTTTCTCATCAAATAGTGGCGCTACAAAATGATTATTCGCTCTGGAGGAACCTAAAATCACAACATCATAATCTCTCGCTTTTGAATTGTAAACGTATCCGATTTTATTCCGATTGGAGGATTGTTTATACACTTGGGTGTAAATCACATCCAACACCCCCAAAATTAAAAAGGCAACCAGTAGTAATTTTGCGGTAAAAAGTAAAAAATACTTCATTTTTAAATTTCCATTATTATTTGTTAGTGCCATTTAAAACACTTATTTAACAAAAGTATTACAATAATTCCGACTTTAACCTGTCCTGAATGAAACCTCGATTGTGTTCCCTATAAACCTGTCGATTTGACATAATTCATCAGAATTGAAAATAAATAAATTCTTTATAATCAGAATAAGTCCCCAAGGCAATAATAGCTAGGATACACAATGCTACTTTCAAGCCGCTGTATCTTCCTGAAATAGGTTCTATTTGACTCCTGCTATTCCATTCAACGAGAATGAAAGCAAAAACCAATAACAGGATTTCGTAACTGTATCGTTCATTTTCCAGATATTGAGCCTGAAAATTTCGGTCAGTAAAAATACGTCCTATATAATCAAATGCATCGCCTATCGATTTTGCCCTAAAAAACACCCAAGCCAAGCAGCATAAAGCAAAAGTAACAAACATACTTCCCAATACTTTAAGAGAACTGAAATTCCATTGCAGCTGAACCGTTTCAATATTTGATCTGTTTTTATCTCGAAGCAATAAGGGTAAAAAATAAAGTGCATTGATAAATCCCCAAGCGATAAAGGTCCAATTAGCTCCATGCCAAAAACCACTCAATAGAAAAATAACAAATACGTTCCGAACTTGTTTCAATTTACTCCCTTTACTCCCTCCTAGCGGAATGTAAACATAATCCCGAAACCAAGAAGACAAGGAAATATGCCAACGACGCCAAAACTCGGCGATATCTCTGGAAAAATAAGGATAATTAAAATTTCGTAACAAATCCAATCCGAACAGTTTAGACATTCCTAACGCCATATCCGAATAGCCCGAAAAGTCCCCATAAATCTGGAAAGCAAAGTAAAAAACGCCCAACAAGAGCGACAAGGAATTCATCGAAGTGTAATGATCAAAAATGGCATTGGCATAGGTAGCACAAGTATCGGCAATTACGACTTTCTTAACTAATCCCCAGATAATTTGATAAATCCCTTCTTTAGCTTTTTGATAATCAAAGGTTCTTTTTACCTTTACTTGTGGCAGCAAATGAGTGGCTCTTTCAATAGGCCCGGCCACTAAAAGAGGAAAATAGCTGACAAACAGAGAATAATCCACAAAATTGTATTCGGCTTTAATTCTCTTCAAATAGATATCAATCACATAGGATAATCCGTGAAACGTATAAAAAGAGATACCAACAGGAAGAATAACATGTAGCAATAACGGACTCGTTTGCAATCCAAAACCGTTCAATAATTCCGAAAAAGAGGCCGCAAAAAAGTTATAATATTTAAATACACCCAGAAACCCCAGATTTATGGTTATACTCAACCAAAACCAAAATTTTCGAGCAGTTTCAGTCTTAGCCTTTTCAATTCGAATACCAGTGTAATAATCTAAAAAAGTAGAAAAAACCAACAGAAGCAAAAAACGCCAATCCCAACAGGAATAAAAATAATAACTCGCAATAATGAGGATTGCATTTTGTGTACTCTTTGTTTTATTAAATACAAACCAATACAACACGAATACGATGGGCAGGAAAACAGCAAAGGATAATGAATTAAAAAACATAGACTACTGTAACTAATTTAAAAATGTAAAATTAAGGTTTATTATTCAATACCAATGCCAAATGATTGGCCACCATTTTTGCCAAAGAAAAATTTTTCAATTTACTGTTCTCCCAACAATTGCCTATCAGAAATTTATGCTTTAAAATATTTTGCAAAATTTCTTTCAACTCCACTACATTCAATTCTTCAAATAAAAATCCGTTTTTATTTTCAACTACTAAACCCAACACATTTCCTTGGTTTCGGGTTGTTATTACAGGTAAATTACTCATCAAACTTTCAACAACGGAATAACAAAATGTCTCACCATGAGAAGGATGAATTAAATAATCATACTTGCAATAAATTTCAGTCAGGTTGGAAACACTTCCTTTAAAATTAAAAAAACTTTGAAGAGAAAAATCCTGAATCATTTTTTTTAATTCTCCTTCAAAATATCCTTCACCATAAATATCAATTGTAAAATCAAACGATTTTAAATCCTTAACCGCTAAAATTAAGTCTTGAATTCCTTTCTCTTTTCTAAGATGAGAAGCCACAATAAATTGGTTATTAGAACTGAAGTTTTTTTTCTTTTTAAATTTACTAATCTCTAAACCATTAAAAATAACGATTGATTTCTTCTCAATTTGCGCACCAAAATCTTTAATTAATTCACTTTTCGAAAATTCTGAAACCCCGACAAAAACATCAATATATCTTGAAAATAAAATCCCTTTGATTCTTTTCTCAATTTTCTTTTTCAATGGATAACCGTATAAAGGCCTTGGGTTATGATCTACTGCAATAATTTCAGCCTTGGAAAATTGCTTTATTTTATAAAAAGAAGGTGTACAGAGTTCTAAGAAATGCGTTATAATATGAGAATAGTCCGTTTTATTTTGCTTACAAAAAGCAAAAAAATAGTTTTCCACATTATAATTACAATCATGAATACTCAGTTTGGAATACTCCCCGTGATGGTATAGATTTGGAAAAAACCAGTCCACTTGAATATCCTTTTCTTTGCATTGTTTGTCAAATAGCCAAAAAAAGTAGTCCATTCCGCCCACTCTTCCGGGTAGCAATTCATAATTACAGAGTACGGCAATTTTTTTGGACTCAGTCATTCCATTGGGATAAAGTAGTTGCTATTCGAGCACTTGTACCGGATAATTTTTCACTTATTTGTAAATCAATCATTGCTTTTCTTTGCAAAGTTCTTTCTTTTGGATGCTCCAAAGCTTTATTAATTTGGTCTATTAATTCCGTTGCATTTTGGGCTACGGTTACGGATTTACTATCAACTACTTTTTTAAAATGGCCATAATTTAAAAATCGTTGGTCGTTATACAAACCATTTTCTATGTTACCAAAAACGGTATTGATTACCGGCTTATCAAACAATAAGAAATCCAGACTCATGGTCGAACACATATTGATGTTCAAATCCACATGTTCTAACAACCAACGCAAATCTTTAATATCTTCCTCACTTGGAACACGCTGGGACCAGCTTTCTGAATGCTTTTCCCGAGTCAAAATCCATTTAGGTACATTCCAAACTATTTCAGGAAATTCATCCTTAACAGCTTTAAATCGAGTATCATCTTCAGCAGGGGAAGTTCTCACAATCAATTGTACATCAGTAGAAATACTTTTATTCCGAATAGCAGTGGCTATGACTTGGATTACAATGGGATCATTTTGTCCAATGGAAACATCGGCACAACTAAAACAAATAATTTTCTTATCGGCATCCAAATGAAATTTACGGTAAAAATCTTCCGCCTTAGTTTCATATTTTTCCATTACATACGGTTCGAACTGAGGAGTTCCAACCACTTTTACATTTTCCTCTTCCACATTTGGATAAAAATACAGCAATTCGGCTTTCATTAAATTACTCCACACTAGAAAATAATCAAAACTACCGAGCATTCTCCCTTTAGAAGCCAGATTATCCCAACTGAAAATAAAGGTGCTAACCGGTATTTTTAATTGAATGACAGCGTGTAAAAATGGCGCTAAATAAGGCGGTCTTTGGTGCGTGAAGAAAACATGGGAGGGTTGGTCTTTTTGTAATAATTGACTATACGATTTTGTTGTTTTATGATTGGAAAAGGATAGAAATTGCAATTTTTCGGCTAACAAAATACTCTCGTCAGAATGAATAAAACGGGTAAAAAAATAAATGACTTTGATCAATAGGGAGCGTGCCGAATTATTTTTCGGATAGCCTGTAACCAAATTATCTTTCATACCATAAAAAGAACGGTGCCTTTGCAAATGGGCTACTTCTTTCCACTTTCTAAAAAACCAAGTCAGTTTTCCCTCTACAAAAACTTCGAGTTCCTTTATTTTAATCTTGGATTGTGGAATAGTACGAAAAGCACTTATCGGCAAGCCGGAATAGATGGTAACCGTATCAAATTGTTGTGAAGCTTCCATCAAGAAATCACTCATGATGAAATTGCGGTAACCTACACCATCCGTTATAACTATTCCTAATTTTTTCATTTATTTTAAGAATCAATTTTAAAGAATAAATTACGTTGATAAGCTGTTATATCATTAACTTCCTGCCAAATTTCATAATCATTATCATTCAAAATTTTCAAAATTTGATTAAAGGTTTCTTTACTCATTGTGTTAGGAATATAATACTCAAAATTAATAATTGATGGCTTTATCTCTTTAAAATCAATATTCAAGATGATTTCAGAGTCATATCCCTCGGTATCAATTTGAAGCAAATCTATATTTTTAATATTATTAGTTTTTATTAGATTTTGTAATGAAATACAAGCCACTTTTTCTTCTAAAATATGCTTTGAATCTATTTTACAATTTATATGGTGTTCTCTATTGAACGAAGCTATCCCTTTAGAATATTTAGGTAATACAGATGCCTTATTTGGGTCTACTCGATGTATTATCATATTTTCCTCAGTATTATGAATGGCCAAATTAAGTGTGTTAATTAAAGGGTGATTTCTATAATTTTTTTGTAATTCGTAAAAATAATCCAATACAGGTTCTAAAATTAACCCCTTAATTTTATTTTTATTCCAGGTTACAAAATGATACAAAGGATCATCATTAATACCATCATTCCCTCCAATTTGAACAAAATAAATTTCACCATTTTTAGCCAATAATTTATTCAAAATACTATCCAAAAAGATGAAATTACGGGTTCTAGTGAATTTATATCCCTTTTTATAGATTATCTTTTTAAGATAAATCTTTAGCTTTTTTGTATTCATATTTTGTGCCTATATTTTTTTAATGTCATTAATTCTAATATAATACTTTCTATTATTATTCCCGTTTTTTATATTTATATCAAATATTATATAATTTCTTGAATTATTGAAGTCAAAAAAGGTTCTTATTAAAATTTCATTTCATCAATAACTCCTCTTTAAGGATTTCAGTAAATCGTTTTGCTAATTGTTATCCAAATGATTACGATTCATTAACATTTTAAGGTAAAACAATGAAAAGAAATATCAGGAATGGAATAGCATTATATATCCCTAAATTGTTTCTGATGATTGGTTGCCCAAATATTTCCATTCTCCATTGATTCCAGAAACAATTGAGTACTATTTCCATGTCCAAAATCAGCCTCCATTTTTTCAACTTTTTGACTATGTATTTTTTTCAAAGCGGCACCAATACTTTCAGGCTTATAATCAACATTGATAATAGATGAAAGCACTGTCCTATTTTGTTGACGCGTCCCGATATTGATAATTGGAATACCATAATAGGGTGCCTCTCTAATCCCCGCACTACTGTTTCCTATAATAAACTGACTGTTTTTTAATAAACTCAAAAAATATTCAAAACGAAGGGATGGAAAAACTCTAAATCTTGGGTTATTCTTTAACCTTTCATATTCCTCAATAATGCATTTACTTCCAAAATCATTATTTGGATAAATTACAATATAATTATGCGTATCTTTTAATATAGCTTCTACAAAATTATTGGCATACAACTTCATTTCTTTGGCTTCTGTAGTTACTGGATGAAACATAACTATGGCATACTCCTCAAAATTTATTTCGTAATACCGTTTTACTGTTTCTAAATCTGGAAGCGAATCTGAAAACATAATATCAATATCGGGAGAACCAATCGTGTAAATGGAAGATTCCATCTCACCCATTTGGACCAATCGTTTTGCTGCAGCACCATTAGAAACAAAATGAATATGCGCTAATTTACTGACGCTGTGACGAATCAATTCATCAACCGTTCCTGATAGTTCTCCCCCTTCAATGTGTGCTACTAAAATATTATTTAAAGAACCAACGATGGCTCCTGCTAAAGTTTCTACACGATCACCATGAACCACAATCAAATCTGGTTGTACTTGCTTAGAATAGCCTGATAAACCTTCTATAGTTTTGGCTAATGTTAAATCCATGGTAGTTTCATCGGTGTGATTTTCAAACCTATGGATGTTTTTAAAATTGCATCGTTCTATTTCTAAAAGCGTATATCCGTATTCTTTTTGCAAATGCATACCGGTAACAAAAACATAAACTTCAAAATCTTGATGGGTATCAAGAACAGAAATTAATGATTTTATTTTTCCAAAATCAGCACGGGTTCCCGTTAGGAATAAGATTTTTTTCATTTTAATACTTGATATTTCTTATTTTGTCAAGTCTAGCGCAATTGAGGCTTATTCAATGAAACACTTTATTTTTCAATCTGCTCCCACATTAATTGTACATCGTTATCTATATCCCTTAGTGCCGTTTTCCCTAAAAGGCTATCAAAATGCTCTGCCAGGATTTCCCCTGTTCCGGGACGTTTTACCCAAATATTTTCTTTGGTAAGCAGTGCTCCCTTTTTAATCTTAGCAATAGTACAAACAGTTGCAAAAGCAAAATCGATGGTAACTTGTTCCTCTAAAGCGGGCTGTTTCGTTCCTCCTCGCATTTGGGCCATTTCTGCACTATTTACAAGGAGTGCGCTGCAAGTATTCTCGTCCATACTGCATATAATATCCGGACCGTTTCGATTCATATGATCTGTAAAATGACGTTCCAGAATAGATGCGCCTAATGCGACAGCTCCTAAACAGGCATTATTATTAAGTGTATGGTCTGACAACCCAAATACTTTATCGGGAAAGGCATCATGCATGGCGGTCATAGCACCAAAACGCACTAAATGAATTGGAGTTGGATACAAATTAGTGGTATGTAAAAGCGCCACAGGTACAGTATACTTTTCAAAAATGGCAACTGCTTTACGAATACTTTCTATAGTATTCATCCCGGTACTTAGAATAACTGGTTTGCCAAAAGACGCAATATGTTCCAACAAAGGATAATTATTACATTCCCCGGAACCAATTTTATAAGCTGGCACATCAAATTTTCGCAATCGTTCGGCAGCAGCTCTTGAAAAAGGGGTAGAAATAAAAATCATACCCTTACTTTCTACATACCTTTTTAACTCTAATTCATCGGCTTCGTTTAACGAACACCTTTCCATTATCTCATAAATAGAAACATCGGCATTTCCAGGAATCACTTTTTTGGCGGCACCGCTCATCTCATCTTCCACTATATGAGTTTGATGTTTGACCATCTCAACACCTGCCCTATGGGCTGCATCGACCATTTCTTTGGCTATTTGTAAAGAACCTTCGTGATTAATGCCAATCTCTGCAATAACCAAAGGGGGGTAATCCAGACCTATTTTTCTTCCTGCTATTGTAATATATGGATTCATAAAATGAGTTATCTGTTATATGTATTTCGAATGTGCTAGTTTTCGGCTTCAATCGAAAGTGACAATTAATTTTATTTTGTCACGTCTAGCACAGTCGGGCTGCTTTTTTTAATAAATACTCCGCATAATCAAAATCATCTTGAGTATCAATATCAATACTGGCAAAAATATGATTTACTACATAAGGGATACTATTTTCAGAAATAATTTTGCCCTCTATTATCAATTTTGATTTACTGATATACAACAAACCATTTTCAAAATAAAGCGGTTCTAAATCCTGACTGCGTTGTCCTATCGAATAATTATAAGGTTCAAAACAATTACTTGTTATCTTCCCTAATTTTTGATGATTTCTGGTAACGGTAAATAAACTATCCGAATCACTTATTCGATACCTTTCAAAAGCTTCCCGAAGCAGGTTTTCAGGACGCAAAGGATTTGTAGGTTGTAATAAAATTACATTTTCAACAGTGCTATCTCCGATTACTTCAAGCGCATGCTGTAATACAGTCAATGTAGGTTCAAATTCCCCAGACAAATGTTCCGGTCTGTCAATCACTTTTACCCCATATTCAAGGGCGATTTTTTTTATTGCTTCATCATTCGTAGATACATAAACTTCATCTATAATATCTTTATTCTTTTGGGCTAATAAAATACTGTGAGCAATAAGCGGAATGCCTCCAAAAAGAAGATTATTTTTATTTGGTAGCCTTTTAGACCCCCTACGCGCTGGAATTATTGCTATATTCTTCATTAAAAAAAGTATTTGCTAAAAATAGTTATTTTTTTGGCTGCCAATATATTTTTGTATCAGCAATTTTTAAATACTCATCATACTCTACTGAAGTCAATCTATTGCTGTTTCTTACAATTTTAGGAAGAGCCAATACTAAATCTAATACCGCCAGTACAATAGCTTTTATAGCGCTAAAATCACGTTTAAAAACCTTTAGTTTGAATTGCATCCAAATAGAATACCCCATTTTATTAGGAATACTGCGAATGGGATAAAACAAAAAGAACAAATACCAACCTGAGCGTAACGATCTACGCTGTCGAATATCATAATCGAAATCGTTTTTTCTGGATTTAAAATCAACTCTGTGATGTACTAAAACGTCTGGCAAGTAGCTCACCTTCCAGTTTTTTTTAAACAAGTGATAAGATGCAAAATCTTCTTCTCCATAAAAAACAAACCATTCCGGATAATTAGGAATAGCACGCCAAGCTTTCATACGCCACACATGGGCACAACCTACAAAGCCTTTCACTTGATGGGGCTGCTCGCTGGAGGAAGTCGAACTTGGTAATTCCAACCCCCAAAAAATACGCAAGGCAATTAAGCCACAATTGTCATTTTCATCAAAATGTTTTTTTATAGTTTCCAATGGATTCTCGGTTACAAAATGGGCATCATCGTCCAACGAAATAGCATAAGAAGCTTCGGTTTCATTCAGCATTTTATTCCTGCAAAAAAGGTAGCCTTTTGAAATCGCATTTCTTTGGATTTTTATAGTAGGAAAATGAAGCTTTACATATTCATAAGTACCATCAACGGAACCATCATCATAAACTACACATTCCACATTAGTGTCTTCTAAGAGATAACTGATTTTATTTAACGTAAAAAACAAATCGGCTTTACGATTTTTAGTGGTAATGAGTATTGAAAATATTTTATTAGTCATGATGATTAATTTATTTTCAAATTATTAATAACCTTTTTCAAATAATTGGCAGACAAATAGTCCTCTAAATCACTTCTATCCAAAAGCAAATTGTCGGGATTCTGTTTCCATAATAGATAAAGTTTTCCAATAAGGGCAGCGATTTTTTCTACATCATCTACTTCTGACCAATAAGGATAGTCACTACCTAACAATCTGTGAGTTTCGCTATAAAAGGGTGAAAGTAATAGAATAGTTTTATTTGCTGCGATGCAGTGGGGAAACTTAGCGGGAAGAAAGGGACTTATTTCTGATTTTGCTTCCAAAATAACATTAACGGAAACACTTTGCTGAAGTTGGTACACGGTATCAAAAGCCACATTGCCGTTGTAAATATAAATTTCGGGACATCTTTTTTTATATTCTTCCAGCATTATGGTATGGTCTGCTGCATAACCCAATAAAAGAAGTCTTACCTCTTTTCTGGCATCTAGATTTTGTTGTAAAAACAATTTGAATCCCTCTATCAAGCCTCTGGGAGAGCGTTGTGCCAAGAGATTCCCAGCATGCATTATATTGAATTTTGACTCATCAAAATAAGAAGGAAACTTAGTATTTACAACATCATATTTAGCATTTTGGTGCGGAATAATCATCCCTGTTATGAGAAAATTCGGAAAATAACTTCCCATCCATTCTTGGAGTAACAAACTAGGAAAGGCAGAATATTTGGCTTTTTGGGAAACCTTTATAAAGAATTGATCTTTTTGTTTGTAACTTGATTCTATCCAATTGTAAGGCCTTGGATAATAATGAATCGGATATGGATCATGTACATATGCCATCCATTTATCATGTAATTTTGGTATTTTTAAAACAGCATAATGTGGCCTAAAACTAGTACCTTTACTTAAAGTCAGAACTAAGTCAGGTTCGAAGGTACTTTTTTTCAAGGCTTGTGCAATACTTTTGGCATCATTGAAAAAAGTAAACGAAAAGCCAAACAGTTGCTCTAGTAAAGAAGCCAAATTAACATAAAAATTCCGACTCAAAACCCGTTGTATCCGGCTTAAAAAATACAAACAACTGTATTTTATCTCTGGAATGACATAGGAGCTCACCCCAGATAACTGAATGTTTTTAAGAGTATAATGGTACACCAAAACTTCAAAACCCGCTTCTGCCAGATTATTAATCAGTGCTACATTTGCCTTTGAGCCACTGCTGTCCTCGATGTTTATGGAGTCGACTACAACGAGTATTTTCATTTTGGTTCTTTTAATAAAAAATCCACAATTTGTTGGGAAGCTTTTCCATTCCCATATGGATTTCGTTTTTCTTCAAAACCTGTGAAATCATCTAGAATAGCCTCCATATTCTTTATGATTTTTTGTAGATCTGTTCCTACCAACGTAGAAAACCCTGCTAACACTCCTTCGGGTCTCTCGGAAATCGTTCTTGTGACTAAAACAGGTTTACCCAGTGATGGTGCTTCTTCCTGAATACCTCCGGAATCAGTTACTATCAAAAAGGATTGTTGCATTAACCAAACAAAGGCTGGATAAGAAACTGGTGGAATAACACAAATGTTTTTTTTATTGAACAACAATTCATAGATGACATGCTTCACCTTGGGATTCAAATGTACTGGATACACAATCGCCACATCGTCTCTTTCTGATATTTTCAAAAGGGCTGCACAAAGATTTTGTAAGCCTTCCCCAAAACTTTCACGGCGATGCCCGGTTACCAATATTATTTTTTTATTGGTAGGAATACTCTTTTTTAATTGTTCTATTTCGGGATGCAAATAACCTGCCTCTTGAATTTTATTGGCAGTCCAAAACAATGCGTCAATAACGGTGTTTCCGGTTTCGGATATGTACGTTTCAGAAACACCTTCGTTTAACAAATTTTTTGTAGCTTGTGTTGTGGGTGTAAAATGAATATCAGCAATTCTACTGGTGATTTGACGATTAATTTCCTCCGGAAATGGGGCTTGTTTATTGTACGTACGTAATCCTGCTTCAACATGACCAACTTTTATTCCCCTATGAAAAGCAGCTAATGCAGCCATGGAAGAAGTTGTGGTGTCTCCATGCACCAAAACCCAGTCAAAGGGCTCACTCATTAAAACGGCATCCATTTTTTGAATAATCCTGCTACTCAGCTCATTTAACGATTGATTGGCCTGCATCAAATCGAGATCATAATCGGGAACAATTGCAAAAAAATCCAACACTTGGTCGAGCATTTGACGATGTTGTGCTGTGACACATACTTTCACCTCACAACTACTTTTTTGGAGTTCGTGATATAAAGGTGCCATTTTGATGGCTTCAGGACGGGTACCAAAAACAATTAGAATATTAGTCATGGATAAATTTACATTTTTATTGCTTTTTTAATTTTATATAATGACAAACGTAATGGTAAAATTGTGTAAAAAATTTGCCATTTAATTTTTTCAACACTAGATATCTGTATTGTGCTTATAATTTGTTCGAATAAATTATATTCTTTAAAACCAATTGAAAGACATATAAAATATCTTTTTAAAGAATAGGTCAACATCTTTTTTGCAGCTAAATTTTTTACTATTAATAAAGCTGCCTCTTTTTTTGCTTCCACTCTTATATAATTATTACAATTAAATTCATGTGTCTGAGAACAAGAATGTTTACGCGCATAAATCAATACTTTATTTATGTTAATCCCTTTTAACCCATTTGAAACTAATCTCGAATAATATTCCCATTCTTCTGCATAAAGCAATTCATTACTAAATTTTTCAAATCCTAGTGATTTCTTTTTCCAAATAACACTACAAGTATTAATAGGCAATTCATTGTTTATAATTTTCTCTATGTGGCTTTTATCTATAAAAAAAACATTTTCGTCAATGTTATAATTATCAAAACATTTAACGTCAAAATTATCAAAAAAAACAGTCCTTTGAAATCTACAGAAATCAATGATATTCCATGAAAATTCATTAATACATAATTCAAAAGTTAGAGGATGTATAATGTCATCACTATCAAGCCAATATATATATTTTCCTTGACTTAATTCTAATCCATAGTTCCTGCTCGCATTTGCTCCCTTTGCATAACCAAGAGGTTTTGTGGTAAATTTAAATCGCTTATCCTTTAAAAAAGGGGTCACAATTTCTATAGTATTATCATTTGAATTATCATCGATAATAATACACTCCCAAGAATCAAAAGTTTGGCCTAAGATCGACTCTAAACTTTCGGCAATTAAATCAGCGCGATTGTAAGTAGGTATTACAATCGATATTTTTGGCTTAGTCATAATATAATTTATCCTTTCTTATAAGTTATTTTTCTACAAATTTAAATAGTCAAAAAAAAAAAAAAACTTTTCATATATTTATTTAAAAAAAACATATCCTTTATTAAACAATCTAAAAAAAACATAACCAAAGACTGTCATCATTATTCCTCTAAAATCAAATAACTTTAATTGCGTTATTAGAAGTTTTTTAAAAAAATACACCTTCTTATTGTTATTCTGAACTAAAGCTAATCTTAGAATAAACTTACATCTATTTTTATAAAAGGTTTTTAAAACAAAAATATTAGCCTTTTTATTATTTCTAATTAACTCTAAATGTTTCTCAAAAGCATTAATTTTTGACATTAATTCCTCAAAATTGAGCTTGGAAATTTCTTTAGTCAAAGAATGCTCGTGAAAGCGATATTGAATTAAAGGTAAATTTATATAAACTATGTTCGGGTTTTGATACAACATCCGCAAATTAAAATCCCAATCATCTAAATTTCGAATATTTTCGTCGAATAACTCTACCTGCTGATTCAAAAAACTTTTTCTCCATAAAGGACCACAGACATAGAAAGCTATTTTTCCTATAAAGAAATCCTCAATGATATTATTCGAAAAAATACTATTTTCACTAATTTCATTTCCTGATTTAAAATCTATTTTCACCAACTTGGCGACAACCACATCAGTTTCTTTACCAAATTGTTTTATCCATGTAGATAAAGCATTTGGAAAATACAAATCATCACTATCGAACCAATTAATAAATTCTCCTTTAGCTTTTTCTAATCCGTAGTTTCTACAAGCTGAAGGTCCTTTTAATTTAGTTTCAGGACGATGATGGTATTGAAATCGGCTATCTTTTTTTAAATATTCATTAAGAATTACAACAGTGTTATCTGTAGAACCGTCATCCACAATGATACATTCCCATGCGGTGTATGTTTGTGCAATTATACTGTCGAGGGTTTCACTTATTAAATGTGCTCGATTGTATGTGGGAATGATTATGGAGATTAGTGGATTCAACTATATTTTTTGTCTTATCTATTCAACTTTTCTTTAAATTTTCTTTAACTTTTTTAACCGACTCTAGCCATTGTAGCCCGTAATTACAATCAGGTTCTAAATAATTACCTTCAGCCCATTCATTCCAAGATTTTAATATTACAAATTGAGGATTTTCCTTATTCTTTTTTAATTCTACTACAGCTTTAATAAGATGTTGACACCATGCTTGTGGTGTAGCATTTTTAAAAATTAGTGATTTCTTTCCATTCCGAGCATAATTATCCCAATTGGGAAACACACATGGTATGTATTTTTTATTAGGAAAATCAATATTCAAATTTGAAACCCCTTTGGAGTAATCTAGTATTAATGGTTTTCGTTTTTTTTCTACTTCATTACTATACCCCATAATTGAATATATTTTATTTTCTAACTTTCCCCAAAAAGATTTTCGATCGAAATAAGTTATTTGATTGTACCGTATTTTATTAAATATATCTATGCCAACTACACCAAATATTTTATTGTTGTCAATTACATTTCTAGAATTTATATTTCCAGTGGCTACAAAATAAATACCTTCAAAACCATTTGAAATTGCTAATGAACTAAAAGTCGTTATAAAAACATCTAAATCAGGAATTGCGTCTATCCTGTAGATATGAAACATTGGTTTGTTGTCTATTTTTATATAACGATCATCTTTAAAAAATGGAAGCAGGTAATAAAAATAAGCTATATAATCCGATTCTCCATTATAGGTTTGATCCATTAATACATCGGGATTATTTAAGCCGTGCCAAATACCTTTCCAAGATTCGTTTGCCCAACAAAAACAAAATGAAATATCTACTTTTTTATTTTTTAACATCGATTCTGCTGGCCTTTCCAACAACATTTTCCCATTGCCAAACCAATATTGATAATAAATAAATCCATCAATCCCATATTCTTTAGCTAATTCAGCCTGGGCTTCCTGAACTTGTGGTACTCTTAAATCATAAAAACCCAAATCCGCTGGTAATATAGGCTGATAATGCCCTTTGAATAGAGGTTTAGCCTTGACCACATTTGTCCACTCGGTAAAACCTTTTCCCCACCATAAATCATTCTCAGGAATGGGATGATATTGAGGTAGATAATAGGCTAAAAATTTTATTTGGTTTGTAGGCATATTACTTGATATTCTTAATAAGAATGGTTTAATTAAAGAATCTTATAGTTTTATTAATTTAAAAAACTATTTATACTTACCAAATATAGTAAAACCAAAGAATTTCTTGCAAAAAACATCAATTACAAATTTCTCACTTTTTAGATTTACTTCATTTTCTCTTTTTACCTCCCTTAATTGATTTTCCATTGATTTAAATGAACCATAGTATTTAACATAAAAATCTGCATGTTTTATACTTAAATAGTTCAGAATAGCTATCTCATTATCACTATTAATAGTTCTTAGCATTGAATTGGATTTTATTCTGTAATAAAACCCAACTTCCTCCAAGCACTTTACGTTACCTCCATTTTTTAAAATGGCAATCCATAATTCCCAGTCTTCCCATCCAAAAATCATATTGGTATCATAACCGCCTACTAATATCCAGTCCTCTTTTCTAAAAAAAGCTGAACAAAAAATCAAATTCTTTCGGCTTAGGTCATGAAGTGAAAATGATGGTAATTCCCATAGTCCAATCTCATTGCCAAATTTCTCTGCTTTACAATACACTACCTTCAAAAAGCTATCCTCTTGAAAAGAATTTACTGCCAAAGAGACATAATTTGGTCCAATTTTATCATCCGCGTCTAATGGAAGTATAAAATCGCCTTTTGCCTGTGCAATCCCAAAATTTCTAGCACTACTCAATCCTCCATTTTCTTGATACAAATAATTAAATCTTAAATCTTGTTTACACCATCGCTTAGCCACTTTTTCTGTATCATCTGGACTGCCATCATTAACAATAATACATTCCCAATCCGTATACGTTTGATCTAATACAGATTGCAAAGCCTCTGAAAGATATTGTGCTTGGTTGTAACAGGGAACAATGATGGAAACTTTTTTAAGATTCATGTCTTTTAAAAATACCGTTAAGAAATCTTTTTAGAAATTTTTTTGACAAATTAAAATTTTTAATATAAATGAAAAGCAAAAAAAACCATTCTTCTATTCTTAAATTTCTAACGTTCTTAATTTCATTTTCATATCGCCTCATTAATCCATCTCGTTGTTTCTTATTATATAACTCTAGTTTATTTGAAATAATAAATTTATAAAAGGCTATTACCGATAAATTCTTTTCTATAACATTGTCAGATCTACCAGAGATATTTAGCATTGAAATCCTAACAAAAACAATACTTTCATTTATGGTAAAAATAGGTTTATTATTTGAAAATTCTAGCCATGCTCGATCATCGCTATTCCAAGCTAAAGGATAATCATGAAAACCATATTTCACATAGGATATTCTGGAAAAAATATATTCCGATAAAGAACTTCTAGTCAAATTTTGAAATTTTCTGTAAAATGAATCTGTTGCATTTTCCCAAACAGGATGCACATATGCATCCGAAACAGTATTTGTTTCTTCAACTATTAATTTACTTGCAAACCGAATGACTTCCGATTTGATATTAAAAATATTATACTTTTCATACCAAAAAGCAACTAGATTTTCATCTAGATAATCATCATCTCCCATAATCATAAGCCATTCTTCATCACCAACCATTTCCACACAACGTTCCCATTGTTTTACTAAAGAAATACCTCCTAGATTACTATCAAATCGATGATAAACAAATTCAAATAGTCCTTTATATTTTTCTAATAAATTAGTTGGATTTTCAGGACTTGCATCATTACCAATATATACTTTAAATCGTTTATCTGTTTGATTTGCCAACGACTGTAGTGTGGCTTCAAAAAAAGTGAGCTTGTAGTATGGAATAACGATAGCTAGCATTATTTAACTGCGGTTTTAGTAGCTTCCAAATAAGCTATTCCCCATCTTTGGCAGGGTTCTAAATGATTGCCTTCCGCCCATTCGTTCCAAGCATTAATAAATAAAAAATTCTCTGGAACAGCGTCCCAAGGATAATTTTCTCTGATATACTGGAACCAAACTTTATATTTCTCTGGAGTTGAATCATGAAGAATAAAAGGATTTTCTTTTCTTCTTGCTGAATTATCCCACATAGGAGTAATTCCTGGATATACATCTTTTTTAAAGCCACTTTCAATCTGTTTGACTGCAAAATGAGAATAATCAATATAGTAATTTAAATCCGGCACTTCGAGTTTCATTTTCTTTTTAATTCTTTGAAGAACTTTCTCTATAAAAATTCTTGGAAATGATATTTTTGATGAAGTATTCAAAAAGTTAGGTTGAAACTCAAAAGCAAAATCAAAACCATTATTTTTAGGTTCAAAATGATTTTCCCCATTTTGAGCATACCCAATATACAATCCCGGAAAACCAGCTTCTTTAACTGCTTTCCGCCACAACATAATCGTTTTTTGTATATCCGGAAAAAGATTTGGTCTATATATAATAAACATTGGTTTTCCTTCTACTTTTATATATCTATTATCTTTAAAATGAGAAATCAAATGTTCTATGTGTGTAGCATCATCATCAAAACTATACTCTTGCTTTAACAATACCTCTTTATCCAAACCATCCCATGCTCTCGTCCAGTTTTCATTGGCCCAACACATTATGAAAGGTAAATTTTCTTTAGGATTTTTTAGTTTTCTATCCAAAGGTTCATGCAATAAGCGTTTTCCATTAAACCAATAATGGTAATAACAAAAACCATAAATCCCATAAGCTTTAGCCATTTGTTCTTGTGCCAATCTTGCTTCTTCCAATCGCAAATCATAAAAACCCAAATCGGCAGGCAAATGAGGCTGATAATGTCCCTCAAATCTAGGTTGGGCTTTGGTAACATTAGTCCATTCAGTAAAACCTTTTCCCCACCACTGGTCATTTTCAGGAATAGGGTGAAATTGTGGCAAATAAATGGCTATGGGTTTTATTTTGTTAGGCATCTTAATTATTAATTGCTTTTTTATAAACTTGAACAGTTTCCTCTAAATTCTTTTCCCAAGAAAAAAATTTAGATCGTTCAAGAGATTTGTTCACTAATTTTTTTCGCAATTCAGAATCATCTAAAATTGAACATATTTGATTACTTAATAATTCCACATCAAAAGGATCAATACAAATCCCAAATCCCTTAACCACTTCAGGTAACGATGCTTGATTTGATGAAATTACTGGAGTTCCACATTGCATTGCTTCAATTATAGGCAAACCAAAACCCTCGTAAAGAGACATATACACAAAACTCAACGCATTTGAATAAAAAACTGATAAGTCAGCATCAGGAACATACTCTATAAAATGAATATGTTTAAATCCTTTATACTTATCTATACTACTTTTTTTTAATTCGATATTATCAAATGTTCCTATTAAAACTAATCCTAAATCAGAATTTTTATTATCATTAACTACTCTAATATAGGCCTCAATAATATGTTCCGTGTTCTTATATTTTTGATTTCTATTTAAACACAATAAATATTTTTCAAATTTTAGGTTATATTTTTCAGATAGTACTGAAAATTTTGTTTCATTTAAATTCGGGAAAAATATATTTTTATCAGCTCCTAAATAAACAGTTTCCATTTGACTTTCGTCTAAATCCTTCCTGTAATTCAATAATTCAGATTTAGTAAATTCAGATACACATATCACTTTTGTTTCTCTATCTATTGAATCATATGCAGGTTTTAAAAGCTCGACAAAACTTAGAGGTGCCAAATCAGGTCTAGTAAACGGCATTAAATCATGAGAGGTAAAAACTCTTTTAATTTTTTTATACTTTTTTATCTCATCAGGTATCGCTTCAATTGGTGAATGGTAAATATCTATCCTTTTTATCATATTTTTATCAAAATGATTTAATTTTAAAACTTGCTTAGTATTCCAATTTTTAATTAAATAGGAATTAGCTTTTGAATTCAAATAATAGAGTATCTTGAATATTTCAGTCTGATTATTTGCTATTTTATTTTGAAATCTTGAAAATTTATTTTCTTCTATAAATGACACTAAATTATTAATTATAGCTCTATCGTATTTGTTTGAAGAGTAAAACAAATCAACTTCATTAGAGTTTTCAAGTCGTTTGGTAAGTTCATAAATTACTCTCAAACCTCCATGCATTGCATTTTGATTCAAATGAGTACCAATCCAAGTAGCGTCGAATAATACATTCATATCAAATATTATAATTTTAAAACTTATACTAAAAACTTGATTCTCGTAATTTTGCTTTTTTCAACTCTGCAATTTTCAAAATATCGACATCTGATTCTGAGTGTATCGCAATTACATCATAATGCCAATCATAATCATATATATCTCCTAAACACAATTTAACCAACTCTTCACGATTTACATAACCTTCTTTTAATTCAAAATGACTAAACTCACCGTATTTATTAAACCATATAAATTTATTATATCCAAATCCGGTAAGTATTTCAAAATGCTCATGAAAATCATTTTGAGTTTTTTTTATCATAATTGGATGCCATTCGAAAATAACAAAAGGTTTATAAACTTGCAATATTTTCCCACTCCCTTTTAAAATTTTACCATCATACCCATCAACATCTATTTTTATTATATCAACTCTTCCTTCTAATTT
Organism: Flavobacterium algoriphilum; assembly: GCF_048158655.1. Classification (NCBI taxonomy): domain Bacteria; kingdom Pseudomonadati; phylum Bacteroidota; class Flavobacteriia; order Flavobacteriales; family Flavobacteriaceae; genus Flavobacterium; species Flavobacterium algoriphilum. The sequence goes on along the minus strand of NZ_JBLNKY010000002.1, from coordinate 224,951 downwards.
ATCAAACAAAAGTGTGTCTAAACTTATTGTTTTAACTTTTTCTTCTCCAATAGCACTTGCTGTTCCTAAATGAGTTTTTATCAAACTACTGATTCTGTTATTGTCAGATTCACTTAGCATCACATTAAACAAGTCACTTTCTGGAAAGTATTTTTTATTTTCTTTTAAATATTTAAAAAACTCAAGATCACCTTCTACACAGTAAAATTTTTCGATTTTCCCAGGCAAATTCTTCATTAAAAATAAATTAGTGTCACCAACAGCTGAACCAATATCAATTATAGAAAGTTCTCGATTATATAACTCATAAACCGAATCGACAAGTTGCAATAATGGACTATTATAATTTGGAAACAATCTTGCATAAAGAGCATATGAATTACCATTATTAACTTTAACTTTAAAACCATGAATGGTAGTTGATACAGCACCAGAATAAATTTTAGTTGAATAATTCCAAAGAAGAAACCATTTTTTTGCAAAAAACCCTTTCTTGCCTCTAAATTTATAAGTCTTTAATAATAGATTATAGATAACACTATGATAGATGTTGATTTTCATTTCGAAGTTATTCTAATTTTAAGAAATCCCATTTATAATTTGGAACAACAAACCCTTCTCTGTCTAAATCTCTTTTACTAATTCCTAAATCCTCAATTTTAATTGATATTTTATCTTCTAAAATGTCAAAAAGTTTAGTTCTTGAAACGAAACAAGCAATAACTAAATTATAACTTCCAGGTATTAGAATATTTTTTGATATGTTAGCAATTAATTCATATTTACCTTTTTTAATGACTTCAAAATCATTATTAAAATCATGTAAAGAAGTTGTAAAAACAGCAATACCCTCAATATTTACAAACTTAATTGAAACTGTAGAATTACGAATATTGCTAAGGGCATTCAAAAAAATATTTATTGTAAAATCTTCACCTGATCCAATTCGATTTGTAATTTGTGAATCGTAATTTGAAACATAAATCCTATCAAAAAATAATTCGCTATCAGTTTTAATTTCTCTTTTCCATTCAGCTGTTGAATCTGAATTTAATAATAAATAATTAGATATTATACTATTAATATTATTTACATCTTTTATCTTACCATTTTCAAGCAAAATCCCCCTAGTACACAACTGTTTTACCGCTGCCATATTATGGCTCACAAACAAAACCGTTCTTCCTCCACTACGGGAAATATCCTGCATTTTGCCAATGGCTTTTTTCTGGAACTCGGCATCGCCCACGGCGAGTACCTCGTCAATGATTAATATTTCTGGTTCGAGGAAAGCTGCCACCGCAAAAGCCAGTCGTACCGTCATTCCGCTGCTGTAACGTTTTACGGGCGTGTCTATGTAACGCTCACAACCCGAGAAATCAATGATTTCATCAATCTTCAAGGCAATTTCTTTTTTGGTCATTCCCAGAATAGCACCGTTGAGAAAGATGTTTTCTCGCCCCGTCATTTCTCCGTTAAATCCCGTGCCCACTTCGAGCAAAGAGGCAACTCGCCCACCAAATTTTATGTTGCCTGTGGTTGGTGCCGTAACTCGTGATAAAATCTTCAGTAAAGTAGATTTTCCCGCTCCATTCTTGCCTATGATACCCAAGACTTCACCACGTTCCACTTCAAAATTAATGTCTTGAAGTGCCCAAACATAATCGCTTTCTCCCTTTGTGGTTCGGTCGTTACTATCGCCTATTTTTAGATAAGGATTTTCCTTGCCACGCACCTGATGCCACCAACGGTTCAGATCGTGTGTCAACGTACCTGTCCCTACCTGCCCGAGACGGTATTGTTTGGAAATGTTTTCGGCTTTTAGGATAATGTCTTTCAATAGGATTCTTTTTTTGCCGCTAAGGCGCTGATAAACAAAGTTATTTATTTTTTTTCTTATATAAACCTTATATACCTTATATGGTAAAATTTTTCAAACCATATAAGTATTTAAGGCAATATAAGGTTTTTGGCAATGGATTATGCATATAGGCTTTTGAAATTGGGACTACTTAAAAAAATTCAAGAAAAACCATTTTATGCTCCGCAATGGTTTCAAAAGTGCCGTCCCTAATTTATAATCAATCGTGTTTCTAAATTTATTGATTTCTACTTTTTCTAAATCTGAAACCGTTAAAAGCCGATCGATCAAGTCCTCATAATGCCTAAAATAAATGTCTTTGTTCTTAATGTAAATATATTTTTTGGCCTCTTTATGAACTTGATTTATTGCTGCACTTCTGGAATTGATATTTTGGCGGTAAAAAAACAAGACTTCTTCAATAATGTGCACTTTCCAGCCTAATGCACATACTCGTAAATAAAATTCCCAATCTTCATAGCCGTTTGCCTGGTTTTCATCGTATCCTTCCGCTTGTTCCCAACATGGTTTACGGAACAAGGATGTTCCAATTGCTGTATTATGGAACAAAAAATCAACGGTTGTTTTGCCTATTGATTTATATACCTGTAACTCCTTTTCGTTGGTGAAATACCTTCCCCAACTGCTCACTATTCCCACTTCATCGTTATTGATTAGTACTGTTAACGCCTTTTCTAGAAAAGCAGCGTCGTACTTATCATCGGCATCGAGGGTGAGGATAAATTCGGTTTTTGCATTTTTAATCCCTAGATTTCTGGCACTGCTAACACCTCCGTTTTCCTTGTATAAATACCTGAAACGAGAGTCTTTAAGCTCCCATTTTTGGGCAATTGCTTCGGTATTATCCGGACTGCCGTCATTTACAATAATACATTCCCATCTAGTATAAGTTTGGTTATATAAGGATTGCAGGGCTTCATCCAAATATTGGGCTTGGTTATAGCAAGGAACAATGATCGAAACTTTAGGCATTTGCATAAGCTTTAAAACTATTGGCTTTATTTTTTAAAAGCATAAATCATCCCGGTAATTGGAGTCAAAAACCTTGAAATTAGCCTGAAATTATTTTTTATTAATATATCTTCCAGTATTTTGGCTCCTTTGTCGTGCCATTCTATCAATAAAACATCAATATCTTTCAACAAATTGACATCATTCAGTTTTTGCAGTATCTCATATTCAGCACCTTCACAATCTATTTTTAAGACCCTTTTCTGTTTGGAGTGTTTCCGTATCAAATCAGGAAGTATATCGCTAATGTTCTTGATATCTATTTCAATTTCTTTGGCGTTATTCCTGTCAATGACAAGGCTTGAATCTAATCGTATACCACAGTTCCCTTTTGCTTGTGAATTATACAGCACTTTCTCCACTCTAGTCGAACCGCCCAATCCAAAATTGAATGTTTCGATTTTATTGGAATAGGCTTGATTCAATTCAAGATTATACAATGCTTGATTATAGGTTGTAACTACAGGCTCAAAAGAATAAATTTTAGATACATTTTTGTTTAACGCAAAAAACAAGGAGCTAATCCCTATATTCATTCCTATATCAAAAACAACGAAGCTTTCATCAGACAGTAGATTGTAATCCTTTTCAATAAATACTTCCTTCACTATAAAAAACTCTTCAGGAGATTCTATGTATAATTTCAAATCATTAAAACTGGCCAAAACGCCCTCCTCATGACTCTCCAGAACAAGCTCCGGAAAATATTTTTTAATTTCAAATAAATAAGGAGCTGATTTAAAAACTAAATTATGAGGATCATTTTGAACTGTAAAACTTCGCACTAGATTTTTTAAATCCTTTTCTTTCTTTGCTATATTTGAAATTTTGTAACCCAGTTTTTTTAATACGCTATGGATGTATTTTTTCATTACTTTATTTTAAATCTTTACTTTTTATTCGAATACTACGACTGAAAACGTAGTACTATCCACTAAACCGTATCAATGAAGCTCTTCTCCGTCTTATTAAAAATTAGGACTCCTATAAAAAACACAATCACCGTGACTAAGAAAGTATAACCCAATCCCCAATAAGAAATATGCCCTACATTCAACAACATATATCGGGTGGTTTCTATCACATACGCCAATGGATTGTACTGAACGAGCCACCCATAAGTAGGCAGTTTTTCTTTAATTAATGCCATAGGATACATTACTGCCGACAAATACATCAGCAATTGTACTCCAAAACCAATCAGATTACTAAAATCCCTGTATTTGGTTACCAAAGAGGAAATAAACATTCCCAATCCCAATCCTAAAACGCCCATCGTTATTATTAATAATGGAAAAAACAATATAGATCCATTCAAGCTTTCTGTTGCTCCTTGAAAATAATAATAAATATAAAAGGTAATAAATATGAAAAATTGAATCCCAAATTTAATCAAATTAGAAATCACAATTGATATAGGCACAATCAGTCTAGGAAAATAGACTTTCCCAAAAATTCCTGCATTACTACCAAAGGTATTCGAAGTTCCCGTAAGACAAGCGGTAAAATAATTCCAAACGGTAATTCCTGCCAAGTTAAACAAAAACGGCGGAACCGTTCCGGTATCAATTCCTGCTACAGTATTAAAAATAATGGTAAAGGTAATCGCGGTAAACAAAGGCTGTATCAAGTACCAAAGTGGCCCCAAGATAGTTTGCTTATAAACGGTCACTACGTCTCTTTTTACGAAAAGCATAAGCAAATCCCTGTATTGCCATACTTCCTTCAAATTGAGTGAGAAGAATTTATTTTTTGGTGTTATTTCAAACAGCCAAGTGGTATTTGTATGTTCGGTGTGGCTCATGGGTTTATGCTAAAATCCTAATTATTGATTTTATTTTCTCGTGCGTGTCTTATCGAACGTGTCTTCTCGAGCGCAGTCGAGAGACGATAGCCATTCTTAACTATTAACGAAACTGCATCATTACGAAGCAAATATAAATAATTCGCGCTTAGTATTGCATTAAAAAACAGCAACATATCGTATTTATTTTCGTATTATAGTCTACTTAATCACTATGTAGAATCAGAACCAATATATAAAAAAGTAACCTTCTGGATTAGCCCGGCAGCTCTAACTATCAGTATGGAGCTAGCTAATTTATCAAAAAAAGTTGTTTTTCAGCGAATATACTATTCATTTATAAATAACAGTAATGATTAGCAATATATCGACATATTAATACTTGAAAAGCTAATCCATCTATTTTTGTCTTAATCCATCAATAGTCTACCTACGTTTTTATAGAAGAGTCCGTTCGTTCTCAAGTAAAGACTTGAAAACCGGTTCAAAAGGAGTAAAAAAAAAATGATTTTGGTTTACGAACTTCCATAAATTAGTAATTCGTGAGTAATTAAGACAAAAGAAAAACACCCTTCATCAATAAAATATCCACTTCCGCTAATGTCACATTAAACCCCGTTTATCCAGAATTTTCGGAACTTTTAAGGGAGGTTTAGTAATATTCTAGCTAGAGTTTAGAAAAACACACTTTATCAATAAGTCCCTTTTTTACGTGCTTAAAACAGGTTTTTAAATAAGCTCTTACTTTGCCTTCTTATTGATGCTAACTTAGGCTTTAATGGATGTTTTTTTTGAGGAAATATTTAAATTGTATTTTAAATCCCATATATTTACTTTCTAATTAGCGAATCGTAAATTCGTTTAGAGCTTTTTATCCCACGCTTCGGGAAACTGAAGTTAGCAGCAAACTGCTCTCGAAACTTAAAAAACATAATGGAAAAATACTTACGACAATTAATTTCAATAGAATTTGACGATAAAAAAGAAATCTTTAGTGGTTTTCTTATTGATTGGACTGAAGATTGGATTTTACTGAAAAATAATCCTGTTGATTTTATAATTGATGGCTATACGATATTAAAAAACAAAAATGTAAAGTCAATTATTCAAGACAAGGATCATGAATTCACAGAAAGAGTAATTAAACTTAAAGGATTAAAAACAAGCGCAGAGGAAATAATTCCGCTTAAAGATTTGTCTTCAATTATAAATTTTATAGCGAATAAATATGAGATTTTTCAGATTACAAAAAAGTCAGATAAAGCTGTCTATCTGGGTAAACTCTTAGAACTAAATAAGGAAGAACTGGTGATAGATTTTTTGGGAACCGAAGGGCGATTTGAGGGTGAAATGAGTTTTAAGCAAAACAAAATAAGAGTGATAGAATTTGATACTGATTATATCAATTCTTTAAAACTAATTGTTGACGAAGAAAATAAGAAGTAAGCAACTGATAATGGAAGGCATTTGACGAGATTTTTGTATTTGCAAAACATTTATAGAACATCGCCAGCGGCTCGTTAAAATTCAAAATAAGCATTTTTAATATTGCTTTTTTGGATAAATTGGCAACCTACTTTAAAACTTTGAGTTGTTCACCTCTTCAGGTGTTAGCCTCTCGCACGTGTTCATTAAAACACTATATGAGAACACAATCCTGGGTAAAGTGTTAAGCAAGAGCGGTCGCAATAGGAAAATGCGTCCAATGATTTTGGGATAAAAATATTCCGGCTTGAAATAGAAGATTCGCGAATGCCTTAAAACAATAATAACCCATGAATATTTTTTCTTCCTTTGAAATCAAAGATTCTTGAACTCCAATAAATTATTATCGTGAGTAATTAAGCAAAAAAAAGACTCTTCCTCTACAAAATAGTTAAAAAGAGCAATCCCTTATTTGTTCAAATCATTTATCGACGCAGTCTACACTTGTAAATTTATATTTCACACGTTCAAAATCTATAGGTACGCCTTTAACAAAATAAGAGGCACCCATAGTAGTTTCTATTTTCCCATTGCCTAAAATGAGTTCGTTACCTCGCTTTAAAAATGCCATTGGATTTTTATATGTTATTTTATCATACGTTCCCTGAATAAATGTGTAGCTGGCAAATAAAGTATCTCCACGATATTCTCCGGCGATTTTCCCAACCTTTTTCGGCATATTAAAAAATTTCATCACCATATCTCCGGTTATTTTTCCATTTTTTAAGGTGTTCATTTTTAATTCAATAGTGTCTTTTTGATACAACGCTTTATAGCACTGTACGTCTATCGGGGTTTCAACCGAAACGACTTTTGGACTTTCATTTTTTTTACAACTTTGAAATCCAATACAAGCCAACAGCAAACAAAAAAGGCATAGATTTTTCATAATAGGAAATATTTAGTTAATAATTGCGGTAATAGTATTTGCTAATTTACAAATAAATAGCATGCAGTAGTACAAATTTAGATTGTCAACAAAACGGAGGAAGACACAAGCGAATGCGAAAGAAAAATTTATATACCTAGCAACTAGTATGGATTTATACGATAGTAAAATTATAGGTTGGAATTTCAGCGATGGAATGAGTATCGATTAATCCATGAAAAATGAAGGTTAAAGATCGAAATATTCAGGAAAATTTGACTTTTCATCCCGACAGAGGTGTTTAATATGCTTACAAAAAGTTTGTAAAAGTTCTTGATTCCTATAAAAACAACCTGTATTATCAGTGGTAAAGGAAATTACTGGTATGTAAAAAGCTTCTTTAAATCATTGAAAAATGAATTAATTTATGAAGACAAACTGATTTCTAAAGAAGAACTGAAACTGGAAATCTTTGAATACATTGAAATTTGGTAAAACCGAGAAGAGGAAATTCTATTTTAAATTACAAAAAAATTGAAGAATTTTAGCAATCTAATTAATTACAAAAATCAGCTTAACTTCATGTGCAGATTTATTTGCATATCCACTAGTTTACATAGTAGCTACTCTGAAATCTCAAACTCAGAACTGATTACTTTTTTCTATCTTTACAGTATGTTTTCACTATTCAATTCAAAACCTGTACTTAAGGATCTAATTCCGGACAACCATATCGATATTCACTCGCATCTTTTGTCTGGTATTGATGATGGTGCCAGAACTTTTGACGATACATTACGACTGACCAAAGCGCTTCAAGGATTTGGCGTTTCGCAGTTTATTACTACTCCGCACATTATTCAGAAGGTTTGGGACAATACACAGGAACAAATTCAATCCAACGCCAAATCAACGGTATCAGAACTAAAAAAAAAGGCTATTACTGTTCCCTTTAAGGCTGCCGCTGAGTACATGATGGACGATCAGTTTGCGAGACTTTTTCAATCCCACGATTTATTGACATTGAAAGACAATTATGTATTGGTAGAAATGTCTTATAGCAATGCTCCTATTCAGTTGTATTCCATATTATTTGACTTGCAGGTGGCAGGATACATTCCGGTTTTAGCCCATCCGGAACGCTACTTATTTTACCATAACAATTTTAATGAGTATGTAAAACTAAAAACGGCTGGTTGTTTATTTCAGTTAAATTTATTATCGGTTGTTGGTTATTATGGAACCCAAATTACTAAAATAGCTGAGCAGTTACTACAAAAAGGAATGTACAATTACGTAGGTTCTGATGTGCATCACAATAATCATATTGCATCTTTTAATGAAAAAGTAAAACTAAAAGACATACTCCCATTGAAAGAAGCCATTGCAAACAACCAGTTTTTTAAGTTTGAATAAATATTAAACCACAAGTTTGGGATTTTTGGCTCCCTTTAGGGCTGTGAAAAACGAAAATTATCTGGATTGTCAACTCCCTTTAGGGCTGGGAAAAACGAAAATCGATTTGATAAAATGGCGTCGAGAACCTCAAACCAAAAAAACTACCCGCTACCTTATGGGTCTTAAATAAAAAAGGTTGTAAAGAAAACTATTCTTTACAACCCTTTTTTATTTAACAGTCTAAAAACAATTATTACTTGTCTAATAATTCAAAAGTGGAATTCATACTTTTAAACTCAGGAACAATTTTTTTCATTTTCATTACAATATGATCGTTTTCATGATGATTTGCAACTCCTATTAGCTCCTCAATATCCGCATTCAGGTTTTCAAATTCATCTAGAATCTCTTCTGCAATCATGATTTTTTCGTGGTACGTAGGCAATGTTTTTGAAGTATCATTAAGCAACTCTTCGTATAATTTCTCTCCGGGTCTTAAGCCCACAATTTGTATTTTAATATCTTTATCCGGGATAAATCCAGCGAGCTTAATCATCTTTTTTGCTAAATCAATAATTTTAACCGGTTTTCCCATATCAAAAATATATATTTCGCCACCATTACCCATGGCTCCTGCTTCCAAAACCAATTGACAGGCTTCCGGTATGGTCATGAAATACCGAATAATATCAGGATGTGTGATCGTAACTGGTCCTCCATTAGCAATTTGTTTGGTAAATAAAGGGACTACCGAACCATTGGAACCTAAAACATTTCCAAAACGGGTGGTAATAAATTTTGTAGCATTTATTTCACCGTCATTTTTATTTTTTAATTGCAAGGATTGGACATATTTTTCTGCTATTCTTTTGCTGGCTCCCATTACATTGCTTGGGTTTACTGCTTTATCAGTTGAGACCATCACAAATTTTTTGACCTTATACAAGCATGATAAATCGGCAATGTTTTTAGTGCCCTCTATGTTAGTAAGAATTGCCTGTGAAGGATTTTCTTCCATCAGGGGAACATGCTTATAAGCTGCAGCATGAAAAACTACTTGAGGCTGATACCGTTTAAAAACGTTATCCATAGCGACTTTATTCCTTACATCGGCAATCACGTTATAAATCTTGGAATTAGAATCCAAATTTTTCATTTCTAAACAAAGATGATGCAATGGCGTTTCGGCCTGATCTAAAACAACAACTATTTTAGGATTAAAACACAATACTTGACGAACAATTTCGCTACCAATGGATCCTGCAGCACCAGTAATCAAAATGGTTTTATCCTTTAGCTGCTTCGAAATCAATTTACTGTCTAATACAATTGGTTTTCTTTCCAGTAAATCTTCAATTTGGATGTTCTTTACTTTTTGGGAAATCTCTTTTTGATTTTCCCAATCAGAAATCAATGGTACTGTATAAACCCTATAATTGAATTCTAAACATTGGTCTACAATGACCAATCGCTCTTCTTTTGACAAACTTTTATCGGCAATAATAACTGCCTGAGCATTAACGGAACGCATCAATGGCGGTAATTTTTTCTTTTTAACCAATATGGGCAAATCTAACATCCGTTTGGTTGCATTTTGATTGTTTTTATCAACAAATCCAACAATTTTAAATCGGGAAGGCGTTTCAAATTTTAATGCATTGGCAACTGATATGGCATTGGCATCCGTACCATAAATAATCGTTCTAATTAATTTATTTGTCCCTTGTTCTGAAAAATAAAATTCAAAAGTTTGTTTAATAATAACCCGATATAAAAATAATCCACAAAAAGAAAGTACTATATTGATAAAAAAAGCAGTATTTAAAAATGCTTTCTGTCCATACAGCAATTCATATCCAAAATTAAAAAAAAGAAAAATAGTAAGTACGGCCATTTGCGAAAACAAAAGCTTAACCGCATCAATATAAGAAGAGTGGCGAATAATTCCGGAATAGGTTCTGAATAACCAAAAAAAGAAAACATTAACCGCAAAAACGGAACCTATGAATAGAAAGGTATGCGGTGTAATAATATATTCCAGTCCAGTTCCTTTAAATATTAAAAGGGTAAAAAAAAATGACAAAACTAAAACCAAAAAATCTATCATGATAATGATCCATCTAGGCAGATAGCTCAAATTATGAATGTTAAATTTTAAATTTTCTCTTGAAAAAAAATTAGAGCTTATAGGTGATGAACCTGAGTTATTAATTTCACTCAAAATAATATTTTTAAAGATTACTATTTTTATTAAAACAAAAATAACAATTAATTAATGGATAAAAGGACACAAATCAATCCAATTTAGTTTTAAAAGCAATTAAACAACAAAACTGAATTTATCTGATCTTTTTTTAAGAAATAACTACTTTTTTTCTATTTTTCAAATAATTTTAAGATGACTGATTTTATACAATTACAATCTTCAGGAGTCATATTGGAACCCGAAGGCAAACAAAGCCCATTAATGAAAAGGGTTTCGGCAATATGGTTGCCATAATAGGGATAGTTGCAAAAAATAGGTTGTAAGTGCATGGGTTTCCACAAAGGTCGGGATTCAATATTTTCTGCTTCCAATGCCAATCTTAAAGTTTCTCTCGTAATCCCATGGGTTTCCAAAGGATTTATTAGAATTGTAGTCAACCAACAATTAGAAAAATAAGTAGCATCGGGCACTTCAAAAACAGTGACCCCTTCGATAGCTGCAAATAATCCGACATAAAATTCATGAACGTTTCTTCTCAAGCTAATATGATAGTCCAAAACTTCCATTTGTCCCCGTCCGATACCCGCACAGATATTACTCATTCTATAATTATATCCTATTTCACTATGCTGATAATGCGGTGCAGCATCTCTGGCTTGTGTCGCCAAAAAAATAGCTTTTTCTTTTATTTTTTTCGAATGAGCCACTAGCGCTCCTCCTCCAGAAGTAGTTATAATTTTACTTCCATTAAAAGAAAAAATTCCAATATCACCAAAAGTACCGCATGGTTGCCCTTTATAGCGGCTTCCCAGAGCTTCGGCACTATCTTCAAGAATGGGGATGGAATATTTATCGGCTACCGCTCTTATAGCATCAACTTTATAGGGAACCCCATATAAATGAACTGCTATTATCGCTTTTGGCTTCTTGCCTTTGGCCATCATGTCTACAATAGCTTCTTCAAGCGCAAAGGGACATAGATTCCAGGTTTCTGATTCACTATCAATAAAAACAGGAGTTGCCCCCAAATATAAAATAGGATTAGCTGAGGCTGAAAAAGTTATGCTTTGACAAATTACGGCATCACCCGATTGAACTCCTAAGAGTATCAATCCCAAATGAATAGCTGCTGTACCTGAGTTTAAAGCAGCAACATTTCCGGAACCCAAATACTTTTCTAAATCGTGTTCAAAACAATCTATGTTTGAACCGACCGGAGCAATCCAATTCGAATCAAATGCTTCTTGGATGTATTTCAGTTCGCTACCTCCCATGTGAGGAGCCGAAAGCCAAATTTTATTTTTATGCATGTTCTAAAATTTAAAAAAACACAGCAATTATAGAAACACAATTTATCTATTAATTTACTTGAATATATTCAACGTAGTTTAGTTTGAGTTGAGCGCAGTCGAAACCTTTTTTTTCCATTCGACTCTAACTTCTCTAAGCTTTTGACTAAGGTTCGAAGGGTTCTATACGAAAGGAAGAAAACCTAATATTTTCAAAGTTACTAGAGTAGAATGCGATTGCTATACTATAGCCCTTAATAACATGTCTTATTATTTTTTTCTAAAAAAAGTAACCCAGATTGTTTTCAAAATAATGGTCACATCTCCCCAAAAATTTCGATGATAATAATAATCTAAATTCAGCTGTACTTTATCCGGAAAAATAACACGGTCGTTGTAAATAGTAGGCGATGCCTGTTTTTCTAACAAATAGTTTTCTGTACTATATTTTAAGGAAGCTAAACTAGTTAATCCAGGTTTTAATTCTAATATTTTACGCTTTTCACCTTTTAATAAATCATAATAACCTGGCAAATCTGGCCTTGGACCTACGATGCTCATCTCCCCTTTTAAAACGTTAAAAAATTGAGGTAATTCATCCAGTTTATAGTTTCGAAGTAGCTGACCTATTTTAGAAATACGAACATTTTCAGATGACGATGAAATTTGTATCGTACGAAGTTTATAAATTTTGAATGGTACACCAAATTGACCAATCCGCTCTTGGATGAAGATTCCATTAGTATGCGTATCGATAACTGAAAGCAGCCAAGAAATCAATACAACCCAAAAAAATAAGAGAAGTGTCAAGAGGGAGAAAATAATATCAAAAAAACGTTTGGTCATACCTCTGGAAGTATTTTATTCGGCATAAAAATACACGCAAAAAACGAATTACAAAACTCTGAGAACCATTTTACGAGTAACAAACTTTCGGACTAGTAAATAAATAAAGGTCAGTAGCACTAAAAATCCACTGATAAAGAAGAAGGTTAAATACCCTTTGGTATCCATATAAATAACGAATCCGTTTAATGCCAATTGAAATCCTGCATAAACAAAGGCAACTAAAACATGGGAATACCCCATTTCATTGGCTAAATATTGGTACAAATGAGAACGATGAGGCTGAAATATATTTTCTTTTTTAAGCAATCTATTGATGATGGTGATAATAGCATCGATCCCATAAACGGAAAAGAAAAGAATATACCCGAGTTGCCCTGAATCAATAATGCTCTTTATCATAAAATAGCCCAAAAAAAGTGCCATACTAATGCTCCCAACATCCCCTGCAAAGGTTTTAGCTTTTTTTCGAACATTAAATAGTCCAAAAGCAAAACAAGACAATCCCATAGTAATTAGCAATGGCAAACTGGCTTCGTTTATTGGTAAAAAAGAAAAACTTACGATGGCGGTTAATGCGTATAAAACTGTTATGCCGTTAATGCCATCCATGAAATTGAAGGCGTTCACCCAACCTATTACTAATACAAAAACAATAGGAAGCAACCAAATGGATTCCGAAAACAAGTTTAGCTGATAAAAAATCAAGCCAACAGCTATAACATGTGATACAAATCGGGGTAATTGGGATAACGGTTTAATATCGTCGATAAAACTAATTATCGCGACCAATACTACCGCAAGTGTAATTGCCCAAGAAACGTATCCCAAAAAAAAGGCAATACTAATCGCTATTGGAAAAATAATCCCACCGCCTCTTAAAGTAATGGAAGTATGAGACGACCTACTATTGGGTTTATCAATAATATTGTACTTATCCGCTATTTTAAAATAAATAAGTTCAATAACTAGAAATAATAGAAATATGAAAATGTAAACCATTTTTAATTGAATATTGTAAAATGTAAATTATTATCGCTTTCAATATAAAAAGGAGAATCTGTATATCGTAGTCAAAATCAAACGCAATCAGACTCAACAGCTAGTTTCGGTTCGGCCTGCCCTGAGCTTTTGAAGAAGGGCTTCACTCAACAAACCGTTTTAAAGAAACGAAATCCATCTGTTTTTTAACCTCGAACTCGATACCTGCAAATAAACCTTACAATTTATGTTTCAGCAATCCCAAAAGATATTCTCCGTATCCGGATTTTTTTAAAGGTTCAGCTAGATCTTTTAGTTGTTGTTCCGTAATAAATCCCTGTCTCCAGGCAATTTCTTCAATACAGCCTACTTTCAACCCTTGGCGCTCTTCAATAACCTGAACAAATTGTCCCGCTTGCATTAAACTATTAAAAGTTCCGGTATCTAACCAAGCAGTTCCTCGGCTTAAAATTCCCACTTTTAATTTTCCTTTTTCTAGATACACTTTGTTTACGTCAGTAATTTCGTATTCTCCACGAGCACTTGGTTTGATATTCTTGGCAATTTCGACCACTGAGTTATCATAAAAATACAAACCGGGTACCGCATAATTTGATTTCGGTTCCAACGGTTTTTCTTCAATAGAAAGCGCTTTAAAATTAGCATCAAATTCGACAACACCGTATCGTTCCGGATCTGAAACATGATAAGCAAATACTACTCCACCTTCTGGATTAGTATTAGACCGCAACAATTCATCCATATTGGAACCAAAGAAAATATTATCTCCTAAAACCAAAGCCACACTGGCTTTTCCGATGAATTCTTCTCCAATAACAAAAGCTTGCGCTAAACCGTTAGGAATAGCTTGTTCCGCATAACTGAATTGACAACCTATTGCCGCTCCGTCCCCTAACAATTTCTTGAAATTAGGTAAATCATGAGGCGTAGAAATAATTAATATTTCATTTATTCCTGCCATCATCAAGGTAGACAACGGATAATAAATCATTGGTTTGTCATAAACCGGCATCATTTGTTTACTCATGGCCAGCGTTAACGGATGCAAACGGGTTCCAGAACCCCCAGCTAATATAATTCCTTTCATATTTATATTAATTTTACGAATTAATTCGAATTTTTAAAATTAATCATTCTTTTATAAGTTAATGAGGGCATCCCGAAATTAATCAATACACCCAGTTCCATTTTTGTACATTTTAAATAATTTTTCAATTGCGCATAAAATGTGACAGGTATTTGCGATACAGCTTTTATTTCGATTATAATAGTACATAGCAAACAAAATCTGCTCTATATTGTTTTTTTAATTTCTGATTATCGTAAAACAAGTCCAATTTCACTTGCCTTTTAAAAGGAATTTTTTGAATTTGAAATTCTTTTTCTAATGCTTCTTCGTAGACCGCCTCCAAGAATCCTGCTCCTAATAAACGATGCACTTTCATACAAGCGCCAATAATAGCAAAGCTTTCTTCTTTATAAAGTATTTTATTCGTAGCATCCATTAGTGAAATTCGACTTAATTTGCATACTGTTTTTCGTAATAAGTAGCATATTCCCCTGAGGTAATATTATTCAGCCAGATTTGATTTTCCAAATACCAATTTACGGTCCTTTCCAATCCTTGCTCAAAAGTAACCGATGGCTTCCATCCTAATTCTTTGTTTATCTTATTGGCATCAATAGCATAACGCAAATCATGCCCTGGACGGTCTTTCACATACGAAATCAATTGTTCCGAAGTTCCAGCCGGACGACCTAATTTCTCATCCATTATTTTGCAAAGTAATTTAACCAAATCAATATTTTGCCATTCATTAAATCCGCCAATATTATACGTATCATGGTTAACTCCTTGATGAAAAACCAAATCAATGGCTACTGCATGATCTTCAACAAAAAGCCAGTCACGGGTATATTTCCCATCGCCATAAACGGGCAAGGGTTTATTTTGAATGATATTATTGATGAATAACGGAATTAATTTTTCAGGAAAATGAAACGGCCCGTAATTATTGGAACAATTGGTCAACACATAAGGCAAACCATACGTTTCTCCGTAAGCCCGAACAAAATGATCCGAACTCGCTTTCGAAGCGGAGTAAGGCGAATTAGGATCATAAGCAGTAGTCTCGGTGAACAATCCTTCAGCACCTAAACTGCCATAGACCTCATCAGTACTGATGTGGTAAAAACGCTTCCCTTCATAATTGTCTTGCCAAATTGCCTTGGCCGCATTCAATAAATTCATGGTTCCGATAACATTTGTTTTCACAAAGGATAACGGATCAGTTATAGAGCGATCCACATGAGATTCTGCAGCTAAGTGCAAAACGCCATCAAATTGATGCTCAGCAAATAATTGATCAATAAATGGGGCATCAACGATGTCCCCTTTGATAAAAGTATAATTAGGGGCTGCTTCTATGTCAACAATATTTTCGAGATTCCCGGCATACGTAAGTACATCTAAATTAAAAATTTGATATTGTGGATATTTGTTTACGAAACGTCTTACTACGTGGGATCCAATAAAACCGGCACCACCGGTAATTAATATTTTTTTCATTTTTAGATTTTTAGATTTAATTATTCGTCAGTTTTTAACTGATTAATACTCCCAAGTTTCGGAGTATCGAAAACTGATAAAAAAAATTTAAACTTTAAACATTAAACATTTTTTTAAACTTTCCTTATATTCTGGTACACTCACCCCATATACGCGCTTGATTTTTGTTTTATCCAATAAAGAATAGGCTGGACGCTTGGCTGGTGTAGGAAAAGCTGAAGAGGGAATACCATTCACTTCACAGTTATATCCTCCTATTTCCTGGATAGCTAAAACAAATTCATACCAACTGATTTCCCCTTCATTTGAATAATTGTATATTCCCGGAATCCATTCTTCTGCTGTTGTAATGGTCATCATTGCCTGAGCTAAATCGGCGGCATAAGTTGGAGAACCAACCTGATCATTGACTACGCCAATACTGTCTCGTTCTTGTAACAAACGCTGCATGGTTTTCACAAAATTATTTCCAAACCTGCTATACACCCATGATGTTCTGATGATAATAGAGTCGGAATTTGCTTTTAAACAAGCCAACTCTCCCGCTCTTTTGGTTGCTCCGTACACATTAACAGGTTGCGTTATGGCTTCCTCGGTCAATGCGACGGATGATGTCCCATCAAAAACATAATCGGTAGAAATGTGAATTAGTTTCGCAGAATTATCTTTGGTATATTGGGCTATAATGGTAACCGCTAAATGATTGACAACATCCGCTAATTCTTGTTCAGTTTCTGCTTTATCTACTGCAGTATAAGCGCCACAGTTCAAAATAAAATCTGGACCAATTGTTTCCAATTGACCTTGTAAAACCGACAAATTATCCAAGGATACTTGCGTTCTATCCGCAAAAACCCATTCAAATTGGGAGTAGTTATTGGACAACACTTTTAATTCCGAACCCAATTGCCCGGTTGCCCCGGTTACTAAAATTTTTTTCATATTATTCAAAAGTCCAATCAATTTGGTCAAAGTTAGGCAATATCAAATCCTTTTCAGAAACAATAACTTCTTCAGGACTCACCTGCCAGTCAATCGCTAAAGTGGGATCATCATAACGAATCCCTCTTTCGCTCTCCTTATGATACAATTGATCTACTTTGTATAGTACCGAAGCGGTTTCACTCAAAACCGAAAAACCATGAGCAAATCCGTGGGGAACCATCAATTGTTTTTTATTGTCTGCGCTTAAAACCACACTAAAATGTTGCCCATAAGTAACTGAATTTTTTCGCAAGTCTACCGCCACGTCAAGGATTTCTCCTTCAAGCACCCGCACCAATTTAGCTTGTGCAAGAGGATTAATCTGCAAATGCAAACCTCGAATCACGCCTCGTTTGGAGAAAGACTGGTTGTCTTGTATAAATTGATATGAAATCCCATTTTCATAAAATTTAGAGTGATTGTAGGCTTCAAAAAAATAGCCTCTCGAGTCTTCAAAAACTGTCGGGGTAATGATTACTAAATCATTTATAAATGTTTTTTCAATGGTCATATTGTAAATTTTATTTATTCTATTTATATATTTGTTATTTTGTTTACCATATATTACAAAAAACAGCATTATTGTTTAGTCTGGCAAACAATATTATTTTATTTTTTAAATGATTGAAATGTTTTTAACAAACCTACATTCGATTCTATGGGCAAAGGTTTACCTATCGCAGCTACAATTTTTTTATTACTCACCACATAATTCTCCGTAAGCTTTTGCAACCGTTCTGAATTGAGCGGTAAATGCAAATGGTCTCCTAATTTAGCTATTCCACTAATCCATGAAACTGGAATTGACCAAATACTACTTTTTTTATCTAAACTAGTACCCAATAATTGAATTAATTCATTTGTAGATAAAGGACTATCATCTGCAACTTGATATACACCCGAGGCGATTGATTCATTTTCTAATAATTCTTTAATAACAAAACAAAGATTTCCAATACTCAAAAAAGAACGCTGATTTTCAAATGCTCCCAATGGCCATGGTAATCCTTTGGAAACCAATTGGTATAATAAACTGAGATTTCCTTTATTTCCGGGACCATGTATCATACAAGGTCTTAAGATGTAAACTCTTTTCCCGTGACGTAATTGCTGTGATAAAATATACTGCTCCGCCTGCTGTTTGGCTATCCCATAATGGGTTTTAGGATTAGGAATGATGTCTTCCGTCAAAACACCTTTTACTTGATCTTCAACCGCTTTTACGGTACTCATGAAAATAAAAACCTTAGCATTAGATGTCAAGAAAGCATTAAACAATTGCTTAGTTAACTCAAAATTAGCTTCGTAATAATCGGTAGGATTAGATACCTTTTTTAAATCGTGTGCTTTTCCTGCAAGATGAATTAAAGTATCTGTCTTTATCTCAAAGTGCTGATTGGGTATGTAACGAACACTCAACGGATTTATATCATGAGAAGCCTTTAAATAATTTTTAAGATTCGTGCCTACAAATCCTGTAGCTCCTGTAATGGTGATTTGCAATATTATTATTTTAAGATGAATTCTAAATTATCAATACACTTACCCATAGTGAAATTCTCTTCAAAATATTTAAATCCATTTACTCCAAGAATATTTCGCTCTCCATTACTCATTTCATATAATTTAAGTATTTTTTTCGCCAACCCATTAGAATCTCCAGCGTTCACAGACAATCCGCAATTAGCATCATTAATAATCGTTGCTCCCTCTCCATTCAACATCCCTAAAATTGGCTTTTGGGTACATAAATAAGCTTGCAATTTTGCAGGTACTGTTACATTAAAAATCAATTCATCTTTTAAAGAAACTAATAGTACATCTGCTTGATTAAAAAAGGTTTTCATCGCATCTATTGGAAACCTTCCCAAAAAATGTACTGTTTGATTTAAATCATTTTCAAGCACAAAATCTTCAAGCTGTACTTTGCTCCTTCCATCTCCTATAAAAACAAAATGAATATCAGTATTTTCTTTAAGAATTAAAGCCGTTTTTATTATAGAGTTAACATCCTGTGCCACTCCTATATTTCCAGCAAAAATAATCTTGAAGCCTTTTGGCAAATCAGGGATAGGATAATTCGAATTCCCTTTTAAAATAGAGTCCTCAGCCCAATTAGGAAAATAAACCAACTTATCATTATAATCTCCTTTAGCTAAAATGGATTCTTTGAATCCTTTGGAACTGACTAAAATTTTATCTGAATTATTGTAAATATACTTTACCATTTTTGTGAATATCAACAAAACATGTTTATTTTTTATTCCTCCTGCCGAGGTTAGACTTTCAGGCCACAAATCCAATACCCAAAAATGAAGCGGTATTTTTTGAATTTTTTTAACCACAATAGCTGGAAATCCTTGCGTTATTGGAGAAGGTTCATGAACTAAAATCACATCGAACTTCTTCTGAAAAGACAAAAACAATGCCCTAATAGAAGCAAAAAAAGCCCAACTGAAATAATTTAAAAAAAGTCGAATTCCCCCACCTTTTCCTCTCGGAACTAACCAGGTTCTAATCACGTTAACTCCTTGATAATTTTCTTTTGTCCTTTTAAAAAACCCATAGTTTTTATGGATTTTCCCTTCGGGATAATTGGGTAATGCTGTAAGAACAGTTACTTCATGTCCTCTTTTTGTCAATTCAAGCGCAATATCATTACTTTTAAAATTCTCTGGGTAAAAATATTGGGTTACAAGAAGTACTCTCATTTCATTAATTTATTTCACTCCAAACCACTCTATTTACATAATCGGTATAACTCAAAATAATACGCACCATTTTCTCCGAAACATTAGGCATAGAATAATCGGCTACAGGTCTAAAATTACGTTTAGTTCCTCTTTTTTGAGTTTGCAATTGCGTTAATCCCTGCATAATTCTTTCCGGATTCAATCCTACCATCATTACCGATGTTTCTTCCATAGCTTCTGGACGCTCGTGGGCATCACGAATATTCAAAGCCGGAAAATTTAATGTAGAAGACTCTTCTGATATTGTTCCGCTATCCGATAAAACGGCATACGACTTCATTTGCAATGCATTGTAATCATTAAAACCCATTGGTTTCAAAAACTGAACTTCTGGTCTCATGGCAATTTGCCTAGCATCAATCATATTACGCGTCCTTGGATGGGTACTTACAATAATTGGATAACCATATTTTTCGGCAATCAAATTCAGGCTTTCCATTAACCCTTTAAAGTTTTTCTCGCTATTAATATTTTCTTCCCTATGAGCCGAAATAACAAAGTATTTATTTTCTTCTAAATTCAATTTGTCCAAAATAGTCGAAGCATTAATTTTTGGCAAATAATGATTCAAGACCTCAAACATTGGTGAACCTGTTTTGATAATTCTATCCGCTGGCAAACCTTCTCGAAGTAAATATTCACGCGCAATATCGCTATAAGTCAAATTCACATCAGATACATGATCCACAATTTTGCGATTGGTTTCTTCGGGGACTCTTTGATCAAAACAACGATTGCCAGCTTCCATATGAAAAATAGGGATGTGGCGTTTCTTTGCAGGAATGGCGCATAAACAACTGTTGGTATCTCCTAAAACCAAAAAAGCATCTGGTTTTTCACTTTCTAACAAAGGATCAATTTTAATTAAAATTTGCCCTACTGTTTCTATGGCCGTAGATCCAGCTGCATTCAGGAAAAAATCTGGTTTACGAATCCCCAAATCCTCAAAAAATATTTGGTTTAATTCGTAATCATAATTTTGTCCTGTGTGTACTATTACATGCTCAATAGCTTCCGAAGCATCTAAGGCTGCCATCACTCTCGATAATCGTATAATTTCTGGTCGTGTACCAACCACGGTCATTACTTTTAATTGTGCTTTCATTCTTTTATTTTCTTTTCCCTAAGAAAGGTTTTATTTAAATCAATATTATACATTCTCAAAATACGTATCTGAATCATTCGGATCATAAAATTCATTAATCCAAAAATTGGTATAAAGAATATCTTCCCCAATGTTTTTTATATTATGTGTATACCAAATAGGCATATCTACATAAGCGGGTTCATTTCCATCCAGAAAAAAATCCAATACTTCATTAGTACCAATGCGACGCAATTGAATTAAAGCTTTCCCTTTGATTACGGCAAAACGTTCTATCTTTCGGGTATGGTAATGATTTCCTCTGGTTATACCGGGCACAGTCGTAGAAAATGATACTTGTCCTCCAACTCCTAATCGAATGATTTCTACAAAGGATCCTCTAGGATCTATATGCTCGACAAATTTTACTGGAAAATGATTTTTTATATCCATATAACAACGAAATGTATTGAACAGATTCAGTTCAAATGTAGTATCGATAGTTGGAATTACCCCGTTGTCTTGGTATTGCTCTTTATAGGTTTCAAGCAACGATAATAGTTGAGAAACTTTAAATTCCGAGGTATGAGGAATAACAGTTTCTGATTTACTTTCTCCACTTCTAATTTCTGAAAGAATTACATCAACCAATTCTCCCACATAAATCAGCTTCATATCCCCATCCATTTCAATAGTAGGAGTTTCATTATGTGCCAATTTATGGCAAAATGTAGCTACCACCGAATTGTAATTGGGATGCCCGAAAGGCCCAAAAACATTAGGAATTATCATTCCCGTGAATTTGCCTCCTGATCTTTTGGCCCAATACATCATCAACTCACGTCCTTCTTTTTTTGATTTCCCATACAGGTTACCTCTTTCTTCTTGGGTAGAAGAGGAAAATAAAACATGTGCTTTAGAACTTGTAACTTCAAGAGCCTTTATTAATCTCTGAACCAAATCAACATTCATTTCGTAAATTACCTGTGGGTCATTGTGGCGATTCATGGCTGCTAAATGAACAATTACGTCACATTGAGCAACAAATTCGTTCAGTTTAGTTGAGTCATCAAAATATTCTTTTCGAAAATCAATTCTCTGGAATTCTACTCGGAATAATTCTAAAGTATTGTATAGATGCGCCCCGACAAAACCTGCCTGTCCTGTTATTCCTATTTTAATCATAATTATATTTTCCAATTGATTTCACGCTGATAATAGCTGATCAGCTACATGCTGATTCTTTAATTTCATAAAATTAAAAAAATCTGTGTGAAACTTTTCTATTTAAAATAATCAATATCAAATCGATATTCATCTTGAATGGTTCCTAACAAATAATCTGCCATGACCAACAGTTTAGCTCCTTCCTTGAGTGCTTGAATACTACTTACATATCCTTGAGGAACATGGAGAACATCAAGTGTTTCAGCATTTACGATAAAAGAGAGTGATTTTAACCCTTTGGAAGGATTCTCCCAATTATCAATGGCAATCAGTTCAATTTTAAAACTACCTTGCAAAACAGAAAACCACCGTTGCTCTACGCAGTGTCCTTGCCACCCACGAACAAATTCGGTCTCGCTATTTTCTATGAGATAAATCCTTTTTATAGCCGTTGCATCAAAAGAATTGTTAAATCGAACTGTACCTCTAGTATCAGAATGATTTCCTCCTGTTATTATTTTTGGAATCATAGTTTTAAATCAAAAAATCAGCAATCGTTAATCTTTACACGAGCCAAAGGCGAACTGGCGAAGCAATCAAAAATCTCTATGCTGGCATTTGAGCCACATCTTCACCAAAAACTTCCTTACGAATCAAAGGCAAAGTAGCCAAAAGTTCTTTCATTCCTTCTACCCCTTGCTGTTCAGTATTATGAGAATGATAATCTTCTATAATAGAAACATCTTGTTCTCCCTCCGAAAAATATTGTGCATAATTCAAATCACGGTTATCGGCTGGAATTCGGTAGAAATCCCCCATATCCTCTGCTTTAACCATCTCTTCACGAGTACACAAGGTTTCATATAATTTTTCACCATGACGGGTGCCAATAATCTTGATTTCAGTATCCGACTTACACATTTCTTTTAATGCTTGTGCTAAATCTCCAATAGTTCCCGCAGGGGCTTTATTTACAAATAAATCGCCTGGATTACCATGCTCAAAAGCGAACAATACTAGTTCAACAGCTTCATCCAACGACATTAAAAAACGAGTCATATTCGGATCCGTAATCGTAATTGGATTTCCTTCCTGAATTTGTTTTAAAAATAGTGGAATCACTGATCCTCTCGATGCCATCACATTTCCGTAACGGGTTAAACAAACTGTTGTGTCGCTCAAATTTCTTGATGCAGCTACAGCCACTTTTTCCATTAGTGCTTTAGAAATTCCCATAGCATTAATAGGGTAAGCCGCTTTGTCCGTGCTCAAGCAAATTACTTTTTTAACTTTATTGGCTCCTGCAGCATCTATTACATTCTGGGTTCCAAAAACATTAGTCTTAGTGGCTTCTAAAGGGAAAAATTCACAGGAGGGGACTTGTTTTAAGGCAGCCGCATGAAATACATAATCTACCCCGCGCATCGCACGTTCTATACTACTATAATCACGGACGTCCCCAATATAAAACTTAAGTTTATCATTCTTTAACTGATTACGCATATCGTCTTGTTTTTTCTCATCACGAGAAAAAATACGGATTTCTTTAAAATGGTCGGTATGAAGAAAACGATTTAATACTGCATTACCAAAAGAACCAGTACCGCCAGTTATAAGGAGGATTTTATCTTGTATTTTCATTATTGATTTGTTTTAAAAATCTTGTTTTTTTCTAACTGTGTTGGATAGTTAATTAATACTGCTTTATAAGGTCCCTTAAACACAAATAAACTACCCGCAGCTACTCCAATAACTCCATGAACATCTATTACTTTTTCAATATCTTGCAGCGAACCAGCACCTCCTAACACAGTCATAGGAAGCGAAATTTTTTCACGAACTTTCGCGATTAAATCCAAATCGTATCCTTTCATGACCCCATCTTTATCGATAGAATTGATTACTATTTCTCCAGCTCCAAATTTTTGAGCTTCTTCTACAAATTTAAAAGGATTTATTCCTGTGGCTTTTTTACCATTATGGGTAAATACTTCATAGCCTCCAAGTAATTTTTTCTTAACATCGAGAACCACAATAACACTTTGAGCTCCTACACGATCTGAAATTTCGGTAATTAACGTTGGATTTTGCAAAACTGCCGAACTTAAGGCAATTTTTTCAATCCCAAGGCTAAAAATACGTTGTGCTTGCTCCACTGTTTTAACTCCGCCTCCATAGCACATTGGCATCATTGACTGACTAGCCAGTCGCTCAATCAAACTGTAGTTAGGTTCTTTACCTAATACTGTCGCATCTATATCAAAAATTGCCAACTCATCTACCGCTTTTTCGTTAAAAATTTTAACCGCATTAATAGGATCTCCTATGTATTTAGGATTTTTAAAATTCACGGTTTTTACTAAACCATTTTCATGAATTAAAAGACTTGGGATAATTCTTGGTCTAAGCATGGTTACAATTTTGCAAAATTATGTAATAAGGTTTCACCATAGTGATGACTTTTCTCTGGATGAAATTGAATGCCATACACATTCTCATGATGGGCTGCACAAGTAAATTCTCCTCCATACTCAGAAGTCGCCAAGATATCAGCGGTATTATTGCATTCAAAATAATAGGAATGTAAGAAATAAAACAGCGCCTCTTTTTCCAATCCATCAAATAATGGATTCGACATTACAGGATGTACGTCATTCCAGCCCATATGTGGAAGTCTGGTAACTTGCTGTATTTTAGTCTCATCAAATTTCTTTATAGAAGCATCTATCCATTTCAATCCCTCCAGCTTCCCTTCATCACTTGAATTACCCATCATTTGCATGCCTACGCAAATACCAATAACAGGTACTTTCTTCACCATGACCAATTCGTCTAATTTTTCGCGCATACCTGATTTTATCAATTCCGACATCGCATGATCAAAATGACCAACTCCTGGCAAAATTAGCTTTTGGGCTCCCTCCAAATCGGCCGCAGTTTTGGCAATTTTGGTTGGTACATTAACTCTTTTATAGACATTCACAAAAGCATTAATATTACCCACACCGTAATCAATAATTGTTATCATCTGAATAATCGCTTTTCTAGGCCTAGTTTCTGCATCATCTTTGCACCAAAACCTATTAATTTTATTTTATTTTTATAATCGTGAAAGGTTTTATTTTCGCCTTCAAATATTTCTTGTAATTCGCTTACAGTAAGATCTAATTTATCGGCAACGTATTCAAATTCTTTTTCTGAAAAATCTTCACTCAATTCGGGTTTTGAAACCCTTTCCAAGGCTTCTTCCCTTGTCATTTGCCCTGTGAGAATCAAACTCGAGAAATGGGCGCGTCGCTTTTGGAAACCAAACTTTTTCGGCAACCAATAATCTTCATAAAAACGGGTGAATCTAGATTCGTGATGTTTGTGCTGAAAAGGTTCCCAACCAAATTTCTCCATTAATAATTTTTCTACATCCGTTTTTATATAAGGAACTAAATTTAATGGTTTATGAACGTGCATCCCTATAACATAGCGGTAATACAGTTTATAACTCAAAATATCCACTAACGGAAAAGTCTTAAGCGGGCGTTTCCCAAACTTAGAATGTATGTCTTTTACCAACATGGTGTCAATACCGGGAAAACCTCCCCATTCTTCGGGTTCTCTACAACATTCGGTAGAGAAGTTTCCACCGGTTAAAACGTACTTAATTTTATTTTTCTTAGCAAATTTATAAAGACCTGAAAAAAAAGCGTAATCCTGCGGCAAATCCTGATCGGCAATTTGAGATTTAAGGAAAGCAACCTGCAAATCTTTCATTTCTTCCCAATTAATGACGTCAGTATATAAATCCAATCCTAAACCATTACACAATTTCTCAATATTCCCAACTGCTTTATCGGTATTCCAACCTGCATCAACGTGAAATAATAGTGGTCTCAGTCCCATGATTTCTTTTGCTACATAAGCTACATAAGAACTGTCAAGTCCGCCACTCAAACCAATTATACAATCAAAATCTTTGCCTATTCCTTCTTTTTTGATTTTTCCAGCCATTTCCATCAATTCCGCAAACCCTTTTTCATCAGTATGCCAATTCGGTAAGATAACATTTTGAAAATTATGATAGTAATCTGATATTCCGTTTGGATCAAAAATAATGTTTGGATCAGAAGTGTCCATAATGGTTTTAGTACATATTTGATAGGGTCTATTGGTTTTCATCTTTATTTTTTAAAATATTTTTATATAATTCAAAATAATCATTGAACTTTATTTTTCTGTTAAAATTCTTAATTGCGCTCTCTCTACAATTCTTTTCGTAAAAATATTTTCCCTTATTCTTAATGGATTTTATTGCATTTATTAATCCTCTAACATCGCCCTTATCAACAATAACACCTGTGTTTTCATTGACAGACTCTACGCTACCGCCTGTTTTATATGTGACCACAGGCGTTCCGCAAGCCAAAGACTCTAGATTTGTAGTTGGAAAAGTATCTTCAAAAGTAGGATTCAAAAACACATCAGCAGCAGAATATAAATCTGCAAGTTGATCAACATTTTCTGTCCGTTCAATTCCAATAATTGATTTTGGCAGTTTTTGTATTTGGTTTTTAGACAACCCGACCAAAACAATAGCATACAATTTACTATCTATTAATTCATTCAGTTTAGGAAACTCCTCTAATCCTTTTCTTTTATCCCATGTACTGGCTACTCCTAAAATTATAAACTTATCCTTTAAATTGTATAATTCATCAATTATAGTTCTTGATTTTTTAGGATAAAATGTGTTCAAATCTATTCCATTCTGAATTACTTTATACGGATAATTCTTGAGGAATGAATCCTTTACTTTTCCTGACAACCAATTTGAAACAGGTACAATTGTTAAATTATTTATAGAATTGAAAATTCTTTTTTTGTCGAGATAGTTTTGTTGAGAACGATCAGCAAGCAGACTTGCAGGATATTCAGTTTTTTGCTCACAATGATGGCATTCTGTTTTCCATTTCTCACAACCTATAAAATCAAAATGAGCACAGTGTCCAGTAAAAGACCAGCAATCATGAAAAGTCCAAACAACAGGAATTTTATATTCTTTTAGATAATCAAATAATATTTCTATATTGATAAAATAACCATGTAAATGGTGCAGATGAATAATGTCCGGTTTAATTTCTTTAATAGTATTTATTAAATCTTTAGTTGCCGATTTTGAGCTGAAACAATGGCTATCAAAAATTCTGGTTTCTATCCCATGTCGATACAAATCAAATTTATTACCTATCTTGATTACCTTTGACTTACTAGGATTGTTATTTCTGGCATACGTAATATAACTCGCCCAACCATTTTCAAATATGGTTGCGCCAATTTGCTCTGCAATTCTACCGACAGAACCACTATTCACCTCAATACTTATCTGTAAAAGTGTTGGCATACTAATTATTAAATTCTATTTATTGTTATTTTTAGGGGTAATTTTATCGAATTTAAAAAAACCTTTAAATATTTGGTATGTGAAAAAAATCGCAATAACATCTAATAATATCCAGTCTAATCCGAAGCTATTCAAAGTTGAATAAAAAATAAATAATAGGATAGCTCTTTTTAGGTAAAATAAATAAATATTATTTGGATTTAAATTTAAATATATCCTTTTAAAAAAAAAACCTGTAAAAAATATAGGAACTAACGCGAACCATTTACCAAATAAGGCATAAAACTCTCCATAAAAAGTAAACTCATCCGATTGATATGCTTCGCCCACTTTTGATAGACTTGGCGTTCCTCTTTCATTATAAACAAATGTTGTTGCATTGGCAACTCTTGGTGTATCAAAAATACTAAATCCAGGGGTTAAGATGTTATCAACAATACTTTTAAAATAAAACCAAGGATTAAATATCCCAGAATATTTATCAGAATTAGATATGGTTTCGGCGCAATAATCCAAAAATCCTATTCTATCAAAAACCCCCGTCAAAACTAAATCAAAACCTTCTGTAGCAGCTTTTTTTATATCAAATTCTTTTAAAACCTCAAAAGTTTCATTTCCTATTGCCCTCCTATTTTCAAGCCTAGGCCGAAGAAAAGTTGAAACAGCAAAAACAATAATCATTATAGGCAATAGAATAGAAAACAAAACTAAAATCTTCTTTTTTACTCTAATATGATCTTGAATTGCCAATAGTGCAAAAAGAATATAATTTATCAATGTTAATATTGCAGCCCTGCTTCCAGTAAGTGTTTGTATTAACACTAAAAAAAGAACCCCAAATAATACGACATTTTTTACTTTGGAACTGACTACGTCTCTAAAAAGAAATAGATAAACAATAGCCATAAATAACATTGTTCCCAAATTCACAATCAAACTCTGAATCATGCCCATTATAGTCTCTAAACCACCAAGTCCGATAACATTATAAAATGCAAAAAAATATCCTATTGCTATAAAAAATAAAATAAAATTCGTTTTTACAGGGATTACTTTTACTACTTGATCTAAGACGGAGGGTCGTATCCCATTAATAGTAAGCCCAAGGTAAAAAACAAGATTTGCAATGATAATAAAAGCCAACGCATAATTGAGGTTGATCGCTGTAAAAGGAAATCTCAAAAAAACATTTGAAAAAGAGTAATTTAACAGCGTTACAATTCTTAATGAAAAATAAAATATCATTTGCAAACACAACAAGATAACAAAGGGATCTCGTTTTCTCTTTTCCAAAAACAAAAAGACACCAATTTGAAGGGACAATACGGTACCCAACAGAATCGTATTAAAATTCACATATAATGCTTCCCCATTTTTATAATAGGAATACCACAATAAAATCAAAATACCCAAGTTCGACACTTTTAAAATATTGTTTAAATCCATAGCTTTTTTATCTTGAATCATTACGATGGATGCAATTATTTAATTCTTAAGCGACACATTAGATAACCTCCCATAGACTTCAATATTCTATTTAATTTATTCGTGTACAATGCCTCTAAATAACAATCGCAAGCTTCAGAATACATTGACAGATAGTGATACATACGAGCCGAATTAAAATGATGAAGCGAAATTGCCAATTTCTGTTCTCCCTCTGAGAGATTCTCCATGTATTTATCTAATAAACACTTTGCTCTATCAATTTGCTTGACAGAATACGAAATATTCTCCCCTACCCAATACCCCCCGAGACTTTGGTCAATATATTTAAAACGGTTCGTTACCTTAGCTACTCTAATCCAATAATCATAATCCTCAACCGCAATTAGGTTTTTATCTTCCGTAATTTTACCAACAAGATCAACAATTTCTTTTTTAATTATTACACTCGAATTTATGATTCCATTTCCATTAACAATCAAATCTTTTACAACATTCCCAGTCAAAATTCTGCCTTTTGCAACACCTTTAGATTTTTCCGCAGTAGTGTAAATATCTAAATCGTGATAAATTAAATCGTAATCCTCTAAAAACGGTAAACAAACTTCTAATTTGTTTGGATACCACCAATCGTCTGAATCTAAAAAGGCAATAATAGTTCCTTTTGCTTCAAAAACACCCTTGTTTCGAGAAACAGCTATTACTCCTCCATTTGCATTATTCACAAGTCTTATACGAGAATCATTAAAACTTTCTACAATTTCAACGGTATTATCCGTGGAAAAATTATTTACTACTATTGCCTCCCAATTTTGATGAGTTTGACTTAAAACACTATCTAAACATCTCCCTATAAAATGTGCATGGTTAAAAGTCGGTATTATTATAGAAAACAGAGGTTTCAAATTATTCATTATTTTTTTTCTAAAAAATCAAAAAGGTCATTTATTCCAGACTCAAGAGTCCACTTAGGTTCAAATCCAATACTGAGCAACAAACTATTGTCTAACAGATAACGTTGTTGTCTATTCTTATTTGTATTAATCGCCGAACTTATCAATAATTTTTCGCCATATCTATTAGCATAAATCTCTTTTATTTTTAAAGCAATCTCCATTATAGAAAGTGTACTACCTGAACTTAAATTATAAGTTAAATGCGGTTCGGAAGTTTCAATTATCGCTTCAACTCCTCTACACACATCCCATCCATGAATAAAATCACGCAACGGAGTACCATCGGATTGAAGTACAATCTCTTTTTGGGTAAAAGCCATTTTGCAAAGGTCATTTATAACTAACCACCAACAATTATTTTCGTTAAAAATGGGTGCTCCATAACTATTAGAAAGACGAACAACACAACATTCAGCCGAAGAAACACGGTTATAATATTCGCAGATAATTTCCCCTATATGATGCGTTAGCCCATAAGCATTTTGAGTATTTGTTTTTCTGACTTCAGTTACTGCCTCTTCCTGTAGCGTTCCATAAACCTGAGCAGTTGAAAAATACAAAAATTTTTGAAGTCCTTTCTTTGAAAAAATATCAAGTAAAGACCAAACCGGAGTTATATTTACTGAACTAACATTAGAAGGCGTTCCATTGGACTGATTATGATCTAAAGACACCAAATGAATTAGGACATCATATTTGTTTTCGGCTAATTCAGAAAGGAATTTTTCATCTCTAACGTCTCCAACAATAACGCTATCCATTTTAGAAACCCAATTTTCATCTTCGGGTATTTTCGAATGACATAGCGGAGTAACAGCATAACCCTTATTTGCCAAATGCAAGCAAAGACGTGCTCCTATATATCCACTCCCTCCAGTAACTAATATCTTTTTCATTCCCAATTATATACTATTTCAGATAGATTTTCTTTTCGTTCAACTTCATTTGGATTGTGTTCTAAATTAGCCAAATTCAACAGTAAGTTGTAAGCAGAGCCCACTCCACTGAATGCTACCCAAACCCCTGGTGGAATAGTAATTCTTTGATAGTTATTTTCTCCCAAAGTAACATCAAAAAAATTACTTTCAGTCGAACTACCTTTTCTATCATCAAAAATCACAAAACGTATTTCTCCAATTGGCACTACAAAGTTCAGTGTCATCTCAAGGTGCTTTTTCCAAGGTTTTGTATCTTCAAAGTTAATTGTAGAAAAATAAGCTTCCCCAAAACCAGAAAAGCCAGCATCCGATTTTTTCATCCCGTGAAATACATCTCCTTTTGGATGATGTATCTTTTTTAGTGGAGTCAACAATACTCCTTCTACATTTACTTTGTCCATCCGATATTTCCAATAGTGGCTAAGTTTTCATATCCTTCAATTTGTGATTTTGTATAAGCAAACATATCGCCCTTGTTTTTATAAAACTCGTAATACCAGTCACTCGTATATTCCAATAGCCTTTTATAATCCAATGCGGCTTTCCATTGAAAATGGAACAAGGCTTTATCGCAATTCAACTTCAATAAACCAGCTTCGTAAAACTTAATATCCCCCGTTATCTGATAAGCCTCTTTTGAGTTTTCAAAATGCCAACGAACACTCATATCTTCTAATATTTCCTGAACGGTATGATTGTATTCTGGCTTTGGACCAAAATTAAAGCTTTCGCCATTCAGTTCATGATCCTTATACAAACGCTCGCCTAATTGCAAATAACCGCTAAGCGGCTCCAAAACGTGCTGCCAAGGTCTTGTTGCTTTTGGGCTTCTAATCTCTACCACTTTTCCTTCGCTCCAAGAACGCATGCAGTCTGGTATGATTCGATCTAAAGCCCAATCTCCTCCGCCAATAACATTCCCTGCACGAGCAGAAGCAATTTGAACTAATCCACCCTCTTTTTTAAAGAAGGAATGGTAATAGGACTTAAAAATCAATTCGGCTGCACCTTTGCTTCCGCTATAAATATCTTTTCCTCCAACGGCATCCGTTTCTTTATAACCGTAAATCCACTCTACATTATCATAACATTTATCGCTGGTAATAATAATCGCCGTACATAGTTTAGTATAAGTACGCAGTACTTCAAGCACGTTTGCAGTCCCCATCACATTGGTAGAAATAGTATCAATAGGTTCGCTATAAGACAATGAAACTATGGGCTGTGCTGCCAAATGAAACACGAAATGAGGCTCTATGTCATTGACAATTTCTTTAAGAGCAACCAAATCACGTACATCGGCAAAAAAATGTTTCATTTTATCTGCTAATCCCAGCTCAACAAACATCGAAGGCGTTGAAGGTATTTCATTTGAAATTCCATAGACATCAGCTCCTAAAGAAATAAGCCAAGTACACAACCAAGAACCTTTAAATCCTGTATTCCCCGTAACTAAAACTTTTTTGTTACGATAAACATCTCCAAAAACTACTTTTTCTCCCATTTTACCCACGGTGCCTGATTATTATTATAAAGTTCATTTAGCAATGAATACTCTCTCGAAGTATCCATAGGTTGCCAAAAACCATCATGTTCAAAAACTTTCAATTCGCCTAATTCGACCAATTTTCTCATTGGTTCCTGTTCTAAAACTAACTCTTCAGCATCGCTAAGTATATCTAGGAATTCTCTATTACACACAAAATAACCGCCGTTAATACGTCCTCCACTAGCTTGTGGTTTTTCATTAAAACCAGTAATGGAAGATCCGTCTTCGGCTATCCCTAATTCTCCAAAACGCCCTGGTGGTCTCACTCCTGTTAAAGTAACCATTTTACCGTGTGACTTATGAAAAGCTACTAGTGCTTCTATGTCGATATCTCCCACACCATCCCCGTAGGTAAGCATAAACATCGATTCTTCTCCAATATATTTTTTTATTTTTCGCACCCTTGCTCCTGTCATTGCTTTAATCCCAGTTTCTGCAAGCGTTATTTCCCAACCATCTTCATCGTGACTTGTCTCCGAAACGATTTGTTCTGATTTTTTTCCTAATTTTATGGTAACATCGGCACTGCGAAGTTCATAGTTTATAAAAAAATCTTTTATAACTTCGCTCTTATAGCCCATACACAAAACAAAATTAGTATATCCATAAGCTGCATAGGTTTTCATAATATGCCAAATAATTGGTTTCCCTCCAATTGGAATCATTGGTTTTGGCATATCTTCTGCGACATCACGAATTCGTGTTCCGTATCCTCCGCATAATATCACAGTTTTCATATCAATGTTTTTATGTTATTTTAATTTTAAAAATTTCTTGTATTTTAATCTAACCAAATAATTTTATTCCACATCAGCAAAATAACAATTTTTATTCAAACTAAATTTATCTTATTTGTTTTCACAAACAAATACTCGAAAACATGCTTCTTTGCTCCAAGAAACAAATAATAAAGATAATTTCGTTCAATCTTTTTAATATCTGAACGAACTGCCGAAAAGCATTCTATCCATGTTTTTTTATTTTCAACAAAAAAAGAGAACCATACCGCTCCTGCACCCATTTTTATTTTATGCACTTGAATTGGTTCTAATTGATTTTTGGAGGTGTGATTGTAAAACATCTTGTATATTTCACCAATTTGAGTCTTCATTTTTATGCTACTTCTAATCGTAGTGGCATGCTGCCTAAAGTAATTGAGCGGTTGTGCTACGTAATAAAAATCGGTCTTCTCTGTCAAATCCAACCAAAACTCCCAATCGGCAACAACTAAATACTGATCCGATAGTCCATTAATTTCTTTAAACAATTCATGCTTGATTAAAGCGGCACTCAAATTTGGAATAACACAAGAAAAAGAAAGAAACTCCTTCATTTTAGCTGCCTTAATCAACCCTTTTTCTTTTACAGCTTCCTTAAAACTTTTTTCTCGTCCATAAAAGTCATCCGCAAAGGTTTCTCCTTTTTCACCTACAAGATTACTTTTAGAGAAAACTACTCCTACAGATGGGTTACTTTCAAACGCTTTCAAAAGTATTTCAATCTGGTTTGCCTCAGCAAAATCATCGCATTGTGCAAAAAGAATATATTCCCCTTTTGCAAAAGAAGCTCCAAAATTACTGGCTTTTACATAACTTCCAGAATTCTGTGTCTGTAATTTTAAATTTATATTTCCATAATGTTCATACTCCTTAAGAATTTCTTGACTTCCATCGGTAGAACAATCATCAATAATTATAATTTCGGTATTAGGATGCGTTTGGTTTACCAAGCTATCTAAGGCTTGTCTTAAATATTCCTGATGATTATAACTCGTAAAAACTATACTTACTAAAGGTTGGCTCAATTTATCCATTCAACAAACCTTTTTCTTTTAATTCCCCCAAAGACTTTATATAATCAGTGGTGTCTTTTGGAATGTCATTTTGGAGCAATGCCCAATCAATAAAGCTATGTAATCCTTCTTTAAAATTCCATTTCGGTTCAAAACCAATCACTTGATTTATAAGCTTCAAATCCGCATAATTATGGCGAATATCCCCTTCTCGAAAAGCTCCTGAAATTTTTATTTCAGAATCACTTTTTAAGTAGGAAACTATCTCTTGGGCGACTTCAAGCACATTTACAGGAACTCCGCTACCAACATTCAAAATGTGTTGTCCCTTTTTCTCTAATTTCAAACAACTTATTGTAGCCGCAACCACGTCATTAATATGTACAAAATCCCTACTTTCAAGCCCATCCTCAAAAATATTGATTTCTTCGTTTTTCAAAGCCAAACGAGTAAAAATAGACAATATACCTGTGTATGGATTTTTTAGAGACTGACCTTGTCCATATACATTTTGGTAACGCAGAGCATATCCATTTATATTTTTCAATTGGGTAGCCAAAATAATCATTTGCTCTTGCACCTGTTTAGTAATTCCGTAAAAGGATGAAGGATGAATTTTGGAAGATTCATCTGTTGCCTCAACTTCTAAGTTATGCTTTCCTGATTTAGGACAACATACCTCAAAACTTTCTTTTACGTTTTCAAATGTTCTTGAACTTGGATAAACCGTTCCGTATTCTAAAGAATTGTATTTTCCTTCCCCGTATATCGATCTGGAAGAAGCAACTATTACAGTTTGTATCTGGTGCACTTCGTTGATGATATAATCACAAAAATTAGCCGTTGCCTGGATATTTACATTCGTATAATGCGAAACAGCATACATAGATTGACCTGTACCCGTTTCGGCAGCATAATGAATAACCGCATCTTGCCCATCAAGTGCAGCATACAATGTTTCTTTATTTGCTACATCACCTATAATTAATTTTACTTTACCATTTAAATCATCGGACAATTCCTTTTTATCGCCATGAATTTGTGGCAGAAAATTATCTAAAATAGTAATTTCATATCCTTCTTTTACTAATATTCTAGCTACATTTGAACCTATAAAACCAGCTCCTCCCGTAATTAATATCTTTTTCATTATAAATTATAATTAATCATTTCTATTTATTGAAATCCATTTTTCAGTTTTTAAATCATGTTTCTTTATCACTCTTTCTGGACTTTTTAATACTTTACAATATTGTGAACTATAGTAAAACCTACAATCTTTGTAATTAAAACTCACTGTAACAAACATTTATTAAACTAAAAACTCATAGGAAAGCTAATCCATTACGCCTTAAAAAATTATTGTTTTGGAAATTTATCTTTTTTCTTTATGATAAATCTATCTACTGCTAATAAATCAATATCAGTAGATAAAAAACAACGAATTGCATCCTCTGGAGTTTCGACGATTGGTTCGTCAGCAACATTAAACGAAGTATCTAATACCATAGGTATACCTGTCTTTTTTTCAAATGCAGAAATCAATCCATAATATCGTTCATTAACGTCTTTGGTAACTGTTTGAACTCTGGCAGTATTATCT
Source organism: Flavobacterium algoriphilum (assembly GCF_048158655.1). Taxonomy (NCBI): domain Bacteria; kingdom Pseudomonadati; phylum Bacteroidota; class Flavobacteriia; order Flavobacteriales; family Flavobacteriaceae; genus Flavobacterium; species Flavobacterium algoriphilum. The sequence continues at coordinate 188,927 of NZ_JBLNKY010000002.1, read as the reverse complement.
GCATGAGTAATTGATGGTATTAAATCCGCTTTGCCTTCTCTAACAAAAGGTGCTAATAGCATAAATGGTGATTCCACATCTAATTCAAAAAATTCATTCGATCTTTCAGCAAGCACTGATGGAGTAAATGGTCTAAAACTTTCTCTGAACTTCACTCTTGAATTAAGAATATCTTTCATATCATGTCTTCTTGGATCAGCAAGTATACTTCTATTTCCAAGTGCACGAGGACCAAATTCACTGCGTCCCTGAAACCAGCTAGTTATAAACCCCTCTGAAATTGCATCAGCTACTACTTCATAAAGTTCTTCTAAATTATCATATTTTATAATTTCTATCTCATTGTTTGATCTATATTTTTCAATAGCAACTTCAACTTCTTTTTCTGAATATTGTTTACCTAAATAATCATGAGTATCGATGTATTTACGCGAATTTTTATTTATAATATTATAAACATACAATGCTTGACCTACAACTAAACCATTATCTCCTGCATTAGGATGAATAAAAATGTTTTCAAATTTAGAACGTATCAAAACCTGATAATTTGCAACACAATTTAAACCAACACCTCCAGCTATACATAGATTTTTTGAATCTGTTTTTTCATACAACCAGTTTGCAAGATATACCATAACATCTTCCGTTAATTTCTGAACAGCATAAGCAAGGTCTTTATGGGTTTGAGTAAATTCTTCACCATCTTTTCTTTGCTCAAATTGTTGTAGAAACTTCCCATAATCGGGTAAAACATACAAAGCGTTATGAAAGCCAAGCCCTTTTTTTAAAACTTTTCTAAAATCGAAATCCAAAGATTCGAATTTTAAATCTTTCTTTAAAATATCATATAAAGCAGATGTTCCATAAGCTGCCAATCCCATTGTTTTACCTTCTTGATTTGTTTTAAAACCAAGTTTAGAAGTAAATTCAGCATACATTCCACCTAAACTATATTTAACAGGGAATTCCCATAAAGTATCAATATCTATTCCTTTACCATATGAGAGGCTTCCACTTAATTGGTCGCCACCAGTTCTCTCCATCGGCACACCTTGACCATCTACAACCATAATTGCTGCTTCATCAAATGACGACGGCAAAAAAGCCTGACAAGCATGAGAAAAATGATGTTCAGGAACAATAAATTCAATTTTAGGGTTTTTGTCCTTAAAAAATTTCCTAACTATTTCATTATGTCTATAACTATAAACTACACAATCAACATCTTCAAGAGTAATCTTAGCTACATCAAGCAAATAGTTTAACAGCAATTGGAATTTTTCAACTTTAGCTATATCAACTTTGGAATAATCGTTTTGCAAGTCGAATTCAAGATCTATATTATCAAGATATTTTTTTGGATCTGCTTTCCAACCAAAAGTTTCAAGATCTGCTTTTGAAATTGGGAATAGAATATCATTCTTTACTCTGGTAATTCTTTCCAAACTTGTAGCATATTTAATATCGCCATCAATACATACAGCTCCACTAAAACCGTGACCACTTAAAGTAAAACTAAGAATACAATTTGTTTTCATTTTATATCAATTTTTATTATTTAATTCTTTCAAATACAGCTTAAACTTTTCAATGTCTAACATCAAATAAGCATTTTTATCAAACCAATCCTCGGCATAATCCCACCATTCCGATTTTAAAAGTAAATCTATTTCTCTTTCCTCAAATCTAAATTTTATTTTTTTTGCTGGAACTCCACCAACTACAGCATAAGGTGCAACATCTTTTGTAACTACAGATCCCGCGGCAATTATTGCCCCAGTACCTATAGTCACACCATCCAAAATAACTGCTTTCTCCCCAATCCAAACATCATGACCAATAGTGGTCCTTTTTGAAGGCATAAAAGAATCCTTGTCACAATATATTTTAGCCAATGGTGTATTTTTGAGATAAAAAACAGGATGAGTACTAACCCCATCCATTTTGTGAACTCCAGGACCAATACTTACTCCAGAGGCAATGGAACAAAACTTCCCAATATCCGCATTAAATAATGTAGTTCTCTTTTGAATATAAGTATGATTGCCAATAGTACAGGAATCCATCAAGACATCATTAAATACAACATTATAATTACCAAACATCGTATTAGCAATTTTGGATCCTGCGTAAAACACACAATTTAGATGCTTTTTTTGTACCCTAGCCAACGAATACAATTCATTAATACATATATAGAAGTTAAGTAGTATTCTTTTAAAGAATAACAGTAGATTCATATTGCTGTTTTTACAAGATTTCGTTTAAATACTTTTACAAATATCGGACATAGAATATAATTTATACTATTTCTATATTCCGAAGAGCTAAAATAATAAATAATGAACGCAGTACTAATTACCAATCCATTGTATATAAAATAAATCAGTAGATTTAATTTATCCTTTTCCACAGGAAGATAGGATCTTGTTAATAGTGTGAAAATTATAACAAACAAAATCGGTAGTATAGCAGGCGACATCAATTTCCATAAAAACGGCCAAAATTTTAAATTCAAAAGTTTTATAATTATATTCAAATAGACAATGGCAACTACAAAAAAAGCTGCAACTTTAAAATCAGCAAACGCTTGTAAACCGATAAACTTAAAAGTTATAAAAACGCCCAGCCAATATACTAGTGGCAACATCGCATTGGTAAGATATAGCAGTTTTGCCCGCTCATAAGCCATTATCAAAATTCCAGTAGGTGATGATAAAAAACTAAATACAAAACTCAAAACCATTACTTGGGCGATAGGCACAGAATCTGCATATTGATGGCCTACCCAACAAAAAATAAAATTTTTTATAGTTATGGAAACAGCTAGTACCGGAAACACAGTTAAAGGCAATGCCATCACTAAAACTTTGTGAAAGAAAACATGCAAACCTTCGAAATTCTTTAAGCCTATAAAATGATTGAACTTTGCTGTAAAAGGGCCGAAAACAATCCCGAAAACACCCCTAAAATATTCCATCAATGTAAATCCGATGGCAAAAATAGCCAACTGTTTTGGCCCCAATAGTCTTGAAATTACGAAAGGATCTAATTCGTAATACAAAATCCAGCAAAGGGTAAGGAAAATGGAGACAAAGGCTAACTTTTTGATCTTTTCATATATTTCTTTTGAAAACTTAAATGACCCAAAAAACAGTTTAAAGTCATACCCAAAACTCTTTTTTACAAGATGCAAACCCAACAAAACAGCTACTAGAGTACATATTTGCGAAAAAAGAAAATAACCAACGATTGGGTAACTTTCATTACTAAAAAACACCATAGCAAAAACAATTTTTATAGCATTGGCCACTATGAAGATTCTTTGAAAAACATAATCTCTTAACCGTACAGCAAATATTATTTGAACAATTCTTTGCATTACAAAGACGGGACAAAACAAAGCTAAAATTAAAAGAAGATTCCTCGCTATAGCCCTTTCTTCATTATTCGCCAGACTCTTCACTATCATTTCGGGTCTAAAGGAAAGAAAAAATACTCCGAAAGCATAGAGTGACACAAATACCAAAAAGATGAATCCTGTAAATCCTATTATTTTAATTTCTTGTTTCAAATTATGTTGTGCATAACACTCCGAAGCAAATTTCATTCCTGCTCCCAGAAACCCAAAATCGGCATATGACAAAAACATATAGGCCGCTACAATAAGCGTATAAATCCCATATATGGTTTGATTGGAAGAAAGATAAGGGGTAACTACAAAAATGGCGGCAAAATTAAATAGAATAGAAATGAATTGCCATAAGTAAATTTTAAGGAATTGTTTCATTTCTTTATTGGGTAGATTTATCTTCTGATTTCAAAAAGTGTATAAAAATATCTTTCGATAATTGATTTTCGCTTTCTATGGAGGTTAAATATTTATAATTGAAATCATTGTATTTACTCAAATTTATTAACTCTGGAATATGAATTTCATTTTCTTTATCCATTGCAATTATAGTCACATCGCAGGCATTTACAATAGATTTAGCGACTATTAAAAATTGTGGTAATACCTCATTTAGATAATCACTAACCAGTAAAACTATCTTTTTTTTATAACAGATAGGGAAACATACTGCTGTACTAGCATGCGTTAAAACGAACGATGCTTCTCTTACTAAATCATTTGATTGATTGAAATAAATTTGCCTTTTATTAAATGGATTAAAATCCTTGTAACGTTCTGCTTTAGGATGTGCCGCAATAATAACTTTCTTGCCTGTTACCAATTCTAATCTGTCAAAGAAACCATTTACTTCCTTAAAATAGAGTTCTGATTCAACTGTTTTTATCTTTAAAAAGCTAGCATCTGGATGATAAGGTAAGTATTGGTCTAAAAAAACGATATATTCTTCTTCATGCAAGGATGGTAATTCTTTGTGAAGCAAGAATTGGTCATAATCAACCGTATTTACTTCAACTATTTTCGCTTTTTGGACATCAATTTCACTTCCAATTCCAAGTCCCCAATATCCGTACTCTCCAGCTTTAAAAATATAATCATACGATTTTATAAAACCTCCTTTTTTAGCAAGTGAAGTGATTTTATTAGCACAAAAAGCCGCAACTCTTTCGAAATTTATTGCTTTGACAACCCTTACAATTTTAGATTTCTTATCCGGTTCAGCACTACTAGGGAAAACTCCTCTAGCAAATACTGCCAAATTAAGATTAAATTTTGTAAACAGCCTAAACAATCTAAAAACCCGCCATTCAAAAGTCATTAAAGAAATATATAATATAGTTTCATTGTATTGCTCTTTCAAATAGGTCTCCAATTGCTTGTAAGAAGCAATTTTTACAGTACCTGCAAATTCGAAAGGCACTGTTGCTATAGTCTCAGGATAAAACAAACTTGTTATGTCTAAGTATTCAACCTGAATATTGTTTTGCATCAATTCCTGAAAATACAAATCTGTATATATAGCTTTGGTTAAAGGAAAATAGCGAACAAAAACAACTTTATTAAATTTCATAATTTATTCAATCCTTTTAATAATTTTAGCAGGATTACCTGCCGCAACAACTCCTGAAGGTACCGATTTAGTAACTACAGAACCAGCTCCTACAACTGAATTTTCACCGATAGTCACGCCCGGTAATATAATTGCATTGGCACCAATCCAACAGCCCCTTTTCAGGATAACAGCTTTCGGCGGATAAACTCCTTGATCAATTATTGGAATACCTACCATATCAAATCGGTGATTATTAATATAAATATGAACGCCACTTCCTAACATGACATCATCTTCAATCGTAATCGTTAAATCCAATTCCGGAGATTCCCCAAAAAGTCTACATCCTGGCCGAATTACAACTCTTTTCCCAATTTCAATCTGTGAGCAACCAACAGCATAAGCTCCTGGTCTAAATTGAGCGGTGTCTTCAAATTTTAAGAATTTACACTTACAAAGTTTTATCATTTTATTTGGAAAAAATAATTTCCAATGCGTAAATGGAATATCAGGACCTATTCGATCTGACGACAAATCAAACTTAATTTTATAATAAATATTTTTTAAAAACATAAAAAAATTTAATTCGATTTTTTATACCAATCATTAGGCAACTCGTTTGAATTTTTAGAAATATTGTTTGTATCTAGCCTACCCATTAATAGGCTTGACTTTATTGAGGTATTCGCAAGACTGACCTCAGAAGTGAATGCTAGTCGACATTTTTTTTGTCTCAAGAATTTTTCTACTTCTTCACTGTAAGAACCATAAGGGTATGCTGCTGTCCAATTGGAAATATCTACTCCCATTTCACTTAAAAAATTCAATGACAAATCTATTTCTTTTTCAAGTTCTTCAGCTTTCAATCTATTCCACCAAAAATGATTGTAACCGTGACATCCTATATGCATGCCTCCTTTCAACATTTCCTTAACCTGAGTTTCATTCAGATACAATTCTTTGGCAAATTCAGACTCATTAATTTGCAAATATTTATCAAACAAAAAATCAACAATTTTACCCCTAACATCCTCGGCAAGTTCTACTTGCAACAGTCTCTTTATAAAAATAACTTCGGCTGTGTCATGCCTCCACTCAACCGCAAGTTTTTTATAATAATAGTCAAAATCGTGGAGATTATATTCTAATTTAGAGTTTTCGATTAAAAACTTAATGTCTAAAATAATTTTATTTTTATCAAACACCGCCGCTAATATAAAATGTATCTTATTTACGTCTAGCATCTTGTGATCTCTGACTGCTTTTACTGGGATATAAAAACTTCCCTGTACATCAAACTCTTGAAGGATTGGAAATACATTGTTATAATGATCAACATAGCCATCATCAAAAGTAAGCAAAACCGACTTTGTCGGTAATTTATAATTGTTATACACACTATCGATTACTTCTTCAGTCGTCACAAAATTATAATGTTTTTTAAGAAATTTTAGTTGTTCCCGAAACAGCTCCGTTTCAAGCCCCTTAATTTCAGGAAATCGAGAGTTTTTTATTTCACGTACATAATGGTACATTATTACACTTATATCTGACATACTTTTTTTAATTTGGTCTATCTTGATCTCCATCCGCTTTAAAAAGTCTTAAAGATTCAATTTTGTTAGTATCCGCAAAAAAATAAATTGTAATATTTTTTTGTAAATAAGGAGCAAAATAGTTTGGTATTATTAGATCTTCCTTAAAAGGATCGATTATATAAAATCCAGCATTACTTAAAACTTCTTGATCCAAACCAAAGCAATAAAAATCGGCATACTCATACCTTTCCTTAACTATTAATTCCGAGAAAAAATTACCAAAACTTAGTAAACACTTTTCTTGTCCAATAAAATCAACAATTCTTAGTGCTTTGAATTCATTATAGGATTGCACTCTCGTTACAATCAGACCAACAGGCTTATCCTTAAAATAAGCACCGTAAACACTATATTGATATATTGGATGTTCAAAATATCTTTTGTGAAAATATTTCTTGTTTTTAAAAGGAATATTTTGTTTGTATTCTTCAAAATTAAAATACGACAAATCAAGCTCTTGATTTACCAATTTTATGTCATAATTGACATCTAAAGAAACAGAAGTACTATCGAAGTCTTTTAATTTATTAACTTTTGCAATCTTAAACTCTTGAATATTTTTATTAAGCATTGCAAACTGATTAAGTGAATCAGTGTACATCCCAAGATATTTATAAATTCCGATTGTTTTTTTATTAATGCCAACACTTAAAACTATCCTAACACCCTTTTCTTTTTGCAAAAATTGTAATAACTGGATACCTAATATCGGATTTTGACTATTCTTAGACACCTTCCAAATTACCGTACAAACATCAGAGCTCTCCTCTAAGGCACTAGGTATAAAACCAAGTACCCCATTGATCTTCATATTCTCGTCTTTTGAAACAACAAAATTTATTTGATCTTTACTTTGGTGTTCATATCTAAAAAAATCTTCATCTCTTGCCAAAATATGTCCTTCTTTCCATTCTGAATTAATGAATAACATGATATCCGCAACATCATTTAAAGAACCTAATGATATATTCATATTTTTAAAAATTACTTCCACCGGTAATTGGGATATTAACCCCATTTATATAAGCGGCATCATCTGACATAAGCATCATTATGCTAGGAATAACATCTAAAACGGTAGCATTTCTTTTTAATGGATGCGCTTCAGCTGCTAACTCAACTATCCTTTCGTTTATGTGGGATAAGAATTGAGTTTCAACCATTGAAGGCGAAATGCAATTTACGGTAATTTTTTTGTCAGCATATTCAGAAGCTAATGCTCTCATTAATCCCAAAAGAGCATACTTTACGGTTGTGTATTGGGTTAATGCTTTAGGAGGAACTCCTAAAACAACACTAGACAAAATAGTTACAACTCTGCCTCTTTTTTGCAATGCCATTTTTGGCAGAAACCGATTTAATATTAGAGTAATTGACCCTAAACTTACATTTATTTCATTTTGAAAATTATTCCAATTAACATCTTTAAATCGTAAATTTTCAAACTTAGGTGCTGCTAAATGTATAATTTTATTAGGTACACCAATTTCAGATTCAATAGTATCAAGCATTTTAATTATACTTTCATTGTAAGAAAAATCGGCTTGTATTGGAAAAATCTTATTTTTAGTTTCTTTTTGTAACTGCAATAATCTTTTGTTGTTGCTATTATAATGTGCTATAATTACACATTCCTCCGTTAAACTTTTAATTAGTGCTTCCCCTATATCTGAAGATGCACCTGTGATAAATATGACATTATTCATTTACTAACCCAATTTTAATTTTTGCTCTTGAAATTTTTTCTAAATTTTGGTTTAATATGTAGGCTTTCACCTCAATCTGACGAAACATTTCATTCACGGAAGACACTTCTCCAATTATAACAAGTTCGTCCCCAATAAAAACTGGTTTTAAAAACTGCACTTCAATTGAATGTAATAAGGCGAACTTTCCAGGTAAGTAAACACCAACTAATGTTGAATAAAATGAAGAGGTAAGCATTCCATATACTACTCGACCTATCATTCCTTTCGATTTTGCATATTCTGCATCAATATGCATCGGATTATTATCCCCTGAAATTTCAAGAAACCTTTGCATTCGGGCTTCGTCTATTTCCGCCTCAAAAGAATATTTTAATCCTATTTTAATATCTGAAAACAAATATTCTTGCATCTATTTTGTCATTTTAACCATCATTAAATCAACCATAGCTCCTACATTTTTAAGCGCTGCAAGATCATCGAAACTAAATTTAATATGAATCTCATTTTCAATTGCTACCACAAGATTAATATGATTTATAGAATCCCAATCATCAATGTCAGATGAGTTTGTAGAATCGCTTATTTCAAGTGTTTCATCATCAAAAATATCTCTAAATATTTCCTGCAATTTTCCAAATAATTCTTCTCTTATCATTTTAATTAATTTTTATTGTAATTTCTTTTTTGCTATAATCCTTTACTATCAGTTTCCAATTTGCCGTTTCTTCATTTTCATTTTCCGAAAATTCAAATCCAAACTCTGTAAACAAATTAGCAACCATATTATTTTTAGGCGTTTTCTTGTAAACACCAATTATTTCGTTCAAATTTCTTTTTTTACATTCTTGAACCAACATGTCAAGCATTGCAAATTCCATATCCCGTTTTAAAACTCTACAACTCATCAACCAAGTATCAACAATACACTTGTTCCCTACTATTTCTCCAATAACAATAGAAATTAAACCATTATCGCCGAATTTATCCGTCAATTTACCATATAATGGAATAAAATTTTCACTGTCTGTAATTGATTCTATTTCTGTTACCACATATCGTTTAGTAGTCAGATTAAATTGATTAGTCTTATTTATCAATTGCGTTATTCTCTCAACATAAACATGTTCAAACGGTTTAATTTCCGCTTCCATAGCTAAAGAGGATAAGAAATCCTGGTAATTATCAAATACAGAGTGTTCTTTTGCCCTTTTTTGATTGTCAGAATAAAACTTATTTCTATTAATATCATCAGCCGAAAGACTTACTGCTTCAAAATATCCATTTTGTTCAATATAGTCTATAAAATTTAAGATATTGTCACCAACATTAGGAACTGCTACAACTGGAAGCTGAGATTCTACTATATTTCTTTCCACTGCATTATCGTCAATAAACACCAAACTGTCAAGCCCTATATTTATCTCGCTTGCAATTTTTTCAATATTCAAATATTTAGGTTCCCAATTTGCTTTAAATGAAGTAAAATCTTCAAAACTCAAAATACTATCGGAATGTGTAAAAGCTTCTTTAGCAATTTCGTGGTCATTCTTGGATGAAACTGCTAGTATTACCCCTCGTTGTTTTAATTCTTTTACATAGTGCTGAAATACCATATAGGCTTCTCCTGCTGCTGTTTCATTCCCTAGTTTAATACCATTTAATCCGTCATCTCCAATTATACCTCCCCAACAAGTATTATCTAAGTCTAAAACGAGACATTTCTTTGACATCCCTAAAATTGACGCAATAATATTCACAATGTTATTTGCCAATGTAGGAATGGCATCAAAACTAATAGCATATTTAGCAGTAAACCAAATGTTTTTATCAAACCAATTTTGCAAACCAATAGAGGCCGACAAATAATTAATGTCATTTATATACAATACTTTATTAAATTGCGCTTCTTTGGCAAAACTAAGATTTAATCTATTTAAAAAATAAGTTTTTCCATGAATATCATAACAATCTAAATTTCCTAGACTCCTGTTAAGTGGAAAATCAAAATTATTCTGGATAATAGGACAATTAAATTTTTTCAATGACTTCCAAATACTTTGAAATCTGAATAGTTCATTATCAAATACCAATTCCACCTCTTCAATATTAGCGTGAAAAGAAGGGAATTCAGAAACATTTTCGTGAGTGGTATGGATATAAATTATTTCTGGATTGAATGCTGTAAGCTCCTCATTCCCAAAAATAGCATCTTCGTAATATCTATTATATTCTGATTCATAAAACGATGGAAGAAAACCATGTTTTAGAAGAAAAAGCTCAATAACATTTACCAATTCATTGGTAGTTGACCCACCTAAAACCGCAACTCTAATTTCTCTGGTATAAGTTTTTTGCAGTAACTCTTTGCGTATTGCTTTACGCTTTCTAAGAAGCATTGCATTATCAAATGGATAATCTAATAGTTTGATCATAATACTTTTAAGATTTCATATTGCAGTCCATCCTCCATCTACAATTAAATTCTGTCCTGTAATGTATTTGGCTTCATCAGACAGCAAAAAGGATACTGCAGGTGCAATATCATCCGGATTTCCCATTCTGCCCATCGGGACTTTTTTTTCATAATTAGCTACAAAAGTCTCATGCTGATTATCAAAAATACCGCCCGGAGAAACACAATTTACTCGTACTCCTTGTCTGCCATAATAAGAAGCTAAGTATCTTGTGAAATTAATAACCCCCCCTTTTATAGCTGAATAAGGTGCTGCTGTATTGATACTTGTATTTTCATATAAAGTCAAATCATTTCCAACTACTCCATAAATAGATGTCATATTCACAATTGACCCTTTGGTTTTTAGCAACTCTGGCATTATCTTTTGAATAAACAAAAAAGTGGTATTCATTTGCATATCCACATTTTTTTGCCAAGACTCATAAGTAATATCCTCAAATTTTGTCCCCCAATCTTTGGTTCTTGGATAAGCATTATTAACCAATCCGTCTATTTTTCCATAAAAATCGGTTACCAATTTTATTGCGTTCACAATAGATTCCTCAGAAGTGATATCAACAGAAAGAGTGTTTTTTTTAAAATCTGTGGCTACGTTAATATCTGCATTAATTGCAATGGATCCTTTAGCTACAAGATCCTTTATAATTTCCTTGCCTAATAATCCACAGCCTCCCGTTACTATTATTATTTTATCTTTTAATCTATTATTCGTCATTCAAACAAATTTTTAAAATTTCTACAGACGCTGCAAAACTATTCATTGGTACTTGATTATTTTTCAAACAACCAATAAAATACTCTAATTGAAGCAAATAAGTCTCTTTTACACTAAAATCAATTGCTTGAAACAAATATTCACCAGCATCATTTTTTATTTCATTCTTTATCAAATCAACCGTCAAAGTATCCTCATCCAAAACAATTTCTATCTCCCTTTTTGGTTTTCTCCTATAATAATTCAAAACCACATTTGCTGTAAAAGAATCATATTCTAATAGATAATTAGCATAATCAACTGCATCAATTTCCAAACTTGAACTATTTCGCAAAATTGATTTACTTTTACTAGGCAATCCAAAAAGCCATGTAGTATAATCTAATTCATGAAACAAATCCAAATGCACACCTCCGCCCATTGACGCATTTGCGCTGTATATTGTTCTGAAATCCTTTCCCGATCTCCAATCTGGCAAATAAGAACCACAATACACATTAAGTTCATTAACTCTTAAGGGCTCTATCTCTAATTTCTTTTTTAAGAATGCAATACATGGATGAAATCTAAGATTACAAGCAACATAAGTCACTATTTTTTTATCTTCAATTAGCTGAACTAATTCTTTTGAATTTTCAAGGCTGTGAATTGCTGGTTTTTCGATAAACAAAGGAATTCCTCTACGGGCTAATTTCTCAATATACTTATAATGCAAATTAGTTGGATTTGAGATAATGGCAAAATCGAATACAACTGTATTATTCTCTAAATCATAAATATTCTCAACATCTTCTTCACTAACCGCATTTAAGTTGGAACGCAATGCATAAATCTCAGCATCAACTTTCAAAGATTGCAAAGCTGTAATATGTTTTTTTGCAATAGAGCCTAAGCCAATGATCAAGACGTTCATAATTCGAAATCTAGTTTGTTATTTTGCAACAAATACTCCATAAACAAGAAATCTACTGGATGATCCAAATCAAAACAAATATGATCCATTGCATAAATCAAAGATTTATCGGTAATTGCACTTTTTGAATCTGTATCAAAAAATGAGCGTCTATACCAATAAAATGAAGCATTTAGGTCATACACTTTTGGTGCTGACTGACGTGTCATCACACTTCCATCTGGATTGGTTTTAACTAAAGAATAAAAACCATTACTATTTTCTTCAACCATATTGAAATACGGGTTTCTTGCCGCTTGATTTACGGAAAATAGGTTTTTTGCCTGTGAATTAGAAATCATAATTTGTAAAGATTTTTCTATATCCTCTACTGTTCTTAGTGGAGAAGTAACGTCTAAATCTAAAACAAAATCATATTTATAATCTACCAAAGACTCCTCGTATAACAATAAATCTTTTATTGTATCTATTTTACCTGCTACATCAGTAGCTAAATACTCTGGTCTTACATATTCCGTAAAAACACCTTGAGCAGCTGCTACGGTCTTTATTTCAGAATCATCTGTAGACAAAGCTACTTTTACATTCCATTTCTCTTTTAATCTATTTGTCAAATCGATCGAATAAGCAATAAGCGATTTACCTGCTATCAACTTGATGTTTTTCCCTGGTATTCCTTTAGAGCCTCCACGAGCACAAAGGGTGATTAATATGTTCATCCTAAAATTTAATATTATGTATATCTATGTGGGCTTTTTCGAAATCTTCATGCTTCCCCACATCCAACCAATAACCAGAAAAGGGAAAAGAAATCACTTTTAAATTATTATTAATCAATTCTTGCATTAAATCGGGAGCATCAAAAAAAGTGTCTTTAGGAATATACTTCAACATTTCTTTTTTCATCAAATAAATACCACCGTTAGAATAATAAGTATAAGTTGGTTTCTCCTTGAAACTTTTTACAGTTCCATTACTCGTTTCCAAAACAGCATAAGGGATACTCACCTGATACGGAATGGTTAACACTGCTAAATCCGCACCTTGCTTAATAAATTCTAGGAAAAACTGTTCATAATCAATGTTGGTTAACAAATCGGAGTTCGTTACCAATATATAATCGTGTTCGAAATTTTTAATTTGAGAAACAGCTCCTATTGTTCCAAGGGATTTTTCTTCCCAAACATATTCTATTTTAATATTTTTTTCTTTTCCCTGACCAAAATGACTTTCAATCTGTTCACCCAAATATTTTACGGAAATCCAAAAATCATCAATTCCAAATAATGCCAATCGATCCAGATTGTGTTCCATAATAGCCTTATTCCCCACTTTCAAAAGTGGTTTCGGTATAGTATCAGTCAAAGGCTTCAAACGTTGACCTCTACCTCCAGCCATAATCACGGCATCTATAGGTAAATAAGATCTTATTTTCCTGAAATTAATAACATTGACTACGCAATGATTTTCATCAACTACAGGTACAATTCTGAAATCACCTTCACGATATTCGATAATTTTTTCCAGATTATTTTCCCCTTTTATGATATATCTTGGATTATCCTGAATAATTTCATCGATAAAACTTTCAATAGTAAACCCTTTAAGTAATCCCCTTCTTACATCTCCATCTGTAAGTGCACCAATTAATTTATCTCCTGCATCAACAACAAATAATATAGCGTCTTGACCTAATTGATTGAATTGAAGTAAAGCTAGCTTTATTGTACTTCCAGAAAGAATTAAATGGTCTTTGTAAATTCTCATAAAAATTCTTTTACGATTTTAATTATGTTATCGGCTACTTCTTCTTTGAAATAAACATTTTTCCCATTGTATCTTTCAAAACTAATGGCTTTGGTAACCACTGCAATTATTGTTGTTTCTTTAAATTCACAATTAAAAACATTATCACTTTGAACTCTGCCTTTTTGTCGGTCTCCCACATTAACTACATACTTGCCAAATGATGCCGCTTCCAAAATCCCGCTAGAGGTATTCCCTATCAAAATTTTGGCATAATGCATTGCTGAAAAATAGTTAACTTTACCAAAGTTTTCAATCAACAAAATTCGGTCAGGAAATTTCTTTTTCAATTGCTCAATTGCTTCTCTGTAAACCGATCCCTGAGTATCGGCATTAGGCAATGTGATAATTACGAATATTATTTCTGAAATCGTTGCTAAGGAATTTTTCATCGCTTGGGCATATTGAACATTCTCATGTACCGACATCGTTTCCGGATGAAAAGTCACTAGGGCGAATTCTTCCTTAGGTATAGAGAATTTCTCTAAGAAAGTAGCCTTATCTATCGGAACAAAGGATTTAATATCATTTAAGCTCAATGCTCCAACAGAATAAATACCTTCTGAGGAACCTAACAAATCTATTACTTTTCCCCTAAAAACATCTGTAGCAGTAAAATGCAACATTGATGCTAAAGTAATTTGGTGGCGGTAGACATTGTCTATCGCTCCCAATGTGGTTTCTCCCCCATGTATATGGGCAAATTTCACCCCAAAAGGAATTCCTGCCTGTACTGCAGCACTCATTTCAAAACGATCGCCCAAACAGAACACCAAATCGTATGTGCGACTAGCCCAAAAGTCCGCAAACTTCAGTACTGTCAATCCATAAGACGATGCTATAGATTGTTCATCGTCATTAGAAATCAAAGAGGATATGGAATGTATACAACTATACCCATCCTTCTCTATATCCTTTACCGTATATCCGTGGCCTTTTGACAAATGAGTTCCAAAAGCAATAATCTCCATTTCAAAAAAAGAATCACTTTTCATTTTTTCAAGCAAAGGAAGATAAATTCCGTAATCAGCTCTTGAACTAGTTAATATTCCTATTCTCATGTTATATCTGATAAGAATAATTTATCGTCTTCTTTTTTATCTATAACAAGTTTTTTACCTACAATATTTTCCCATTCCATCGGAGAAACTCCATCTCCTGGTCGTAAAGAAATAATATCTTCTTCCGAAACAACATGCCCTTTTGTTAAATTTTTTGTCAAATGGATACTTTTTCTTGCTATCGAGATATTTTTTGTCTCACTGCCACTTGGCATTTTTTGCCCATCTCCACTCAAGGCCAACTCTATATTTCGTATCGCCTTAACCATTGCTTTTAATTCCTCTGGCTCTAATGAAGCTACATGGTCCGGTCCTGGTAAAGTTCTGTCCAATGTAAAGTGTTTCTCGATAATTGTAGCGCCCATCGCCACTGCGGCAATTGGGACTTCAATACCAAGGGTATGATCAGAATAACCAATCTGTACGCCAAAAGTTTTCTGAATTGACAACATCGCCTTTAGATTTACATCTTTCATAGAAGTTGGATATTCTGTATTGCAATGTAATATCGAAATGTTGTCCTTTTTTAAACCAAATTTCACTAGAACGTCCATTGCCTGTTTAATTTCAATTTCGGAACACATTCCAGTTGACATGATAACTGGTTTTCCGCATAAAGCAATTGCTCTGAGATAAGGATAATTCGTTATTTCTCCACTTGGAATTTTAAAAAAAGAAAGTCCAAGATCATTAAGGTAATTCACACCCTCAACATCAAAGGCTGTTGAGAAAAACTGAATATTCCTTTCAGAGCAATAGGACATTAGATCTAAATGATTTTCGTGACTCAACTCTAATTTCTTCAACATAGCATACTGCGAGTCATCACCATCGTTGATATTAACGCTCTGATATTCTGCTTTTTTAGCCGATTTACTTACTAAACTATCTGCTTTAAAAGTCTGAAATTTAACATAATCAACTCCAGCATCTACAGCCACGTCAATTAGCTTTTTAGCTACTTGAATATCACCGTTATGATTTACTCCTGCTTCGGCTATAATAATTACTTTATTCATATTTAAATTATTCTGCCTGGATTTCCAACTACTTTTTTTCCATCAGGTATATTGGTAATAACTACAGTTCCTGCTCCTATTACAACATCTTTTCCAACAACAATTCCTTGCTTTATTACCGCATTGGCTCCCACAAATGTTCTATAGCCAACAGTAACATTTCCTGCTAAAACAGCTCCTGGCCCTATATGAACCGCATCAGCTAAAACACATTCGTGCTCAACAATACAGCCGGAATTTAATATTACATTTTCCCCAACTACTGCAAGCGCATTGACAACAACATTTTTATTAATAAAACTACCACTCCCTATCACCGCGTTCTTTGAAATGTGAGCTGTTTTATGTATAATTGTATCGACTGTCTTTCCTTTGCTCTCAATCAAATTGGCAATATTTTGTCTCAACTTATTATTGCCTATTCCGAGAACAAAAGTAACTTCCTTTTGCCATCCTATAAAATCATCATTATTTTCAAATCCTAAATATGATAAATTATAGGGGTCTGAATTCGATTCTTTTTTATCAGAATAACCAATAATTTCTAAACCATTTTCCAAAGCCGTTTCAGCAACTACAAAAGCATGCCCAGAATATCCAATAAGAATTACTTTCCTATCTAACACTACTTGGTATATTAATAATCCGCTCTTCCAAAAATTCGGCATTAATCTGTTCGTCTTTCTGACAATGGGCGTACATCGGCAAACGGTACATCAACTGCCATATTGGTCTGGTCATCACACTATTTCTGTTGGTAGTTTCCAAAAACAAATCTCGCTCGGCTTTATTCTCCAACTCCACACACATTAACCAATAGTTTGCTTTGGTATCAGGCGTTTCGGTTCTGAATTTTACTCCATTATTCGCAAAGAAAGATTGGTACTCTTTTGCTAATTTTCTTTTATTTTCTAAAAAACCATCCAACTGCTCCAATTGTGCACAAGCCAAAGCGGCATTCAAATTAGGCATCCTAAAATTATACCCCATTTCATCATGTACATATTCATAAGGATGCGGAATTTTTGCCGTAGTGGTTAGATACTTTCCTTTCTCTCCTATTGAAATATCGTTGGTAACTATAACACCTCCTCCTCCGGAGGTCACTATCTTATTCCCGTTAAATGAAAAAACACCTACCTTCCCTAAACTCCCTGTTGACTTTCCTTTGTAAACACTACCTAACGATTCTGCGGCATCTTCCACCACCGGAATTTTCCAAGCGTTACAAACATCAATCAGTTCATCTAAATGCACTGGAAATCCAAAAGTGTGCATCGGTAAACAAGCACTTATTTTTTTGCCAGTCTTTTTATTGTAGCAACCGTCCTCACACAAATTACCAAATTCTTCTAAAAATTGCGCCACTGCTTTGGGAGACAATCCCATAGTGTCTAAATCAACATCTAAAAAAATCGGGGTTGCGTTTTGGTAGGCTATAGCATTCGCTGTAGCCACAAAAGTTAACGCTTGTGTCAATACTTCATCCCCCGCTTTCACACCCACTAACCGCAAAGCCACTTGAATCCCCGCAGTACCATTGACAACAGCAACTGCTTTTTGAGTTTGGGTAATGCCTTCCATCATCAATTCAAATTGATTTACGTAAGCCCCTACAGAGGATACAAAAGTAGAATCGATAGTTTCTAATAAGTATTTTTTTTCATTCCCTCCAAAATGAGGAACATGCAACGGAATAAAACTTTCCGTTTTATACTGAGCTTTTATAAAGGATATAACCGAATTAAAATCTGCCATAATTACATTTTTGAATCTAAATATTTACCCGTTTCTTTATGTCCAAAATTAGGGATCATATTATGAAACAAAGCAACAATTTCTTCTTTATTCCATGATTTATCAACTTTCATTTGAGCAATTTTGGAGGTGAAGTTTTCTAATTTAGATGGGTCAAAATTAACGTCATTTTTTATAACACCTAAATTTTCGAAACGCTCCATATCCAAAACCTCGCTAACGGTAAAAAACTCTTCAAAATCCTTTTCTCCTGTAGTGTCACTGGCTGTAAATAGACAAGGCCATTTCTTTTGTGCGATCAAATCATCAACACTATTTCTGGCGTCCTCTTCCGATTCACACAAATAAGGTTCATATCCAATTTCAGCCAAATATTTCACCGCAATGTCGGAAAAAGAAATCAAATGCAAATTCTCACTTAATTTAGGAAAGAAAATATCTCTATTTTCTCCAAAAACACAGGACATCAAACACAACTCCCCTGATTCCTTAGGAGTAACGAAATAACGTTTAATATCATTTGGAGCCACTATGGGTTGTTTTTTCGTGATCCTCTGATTGAATCCGTGCAATAACGAGCCATCCGAAAAGGCCACATTAGCAAAACGAGCAGTGGAAATTTTTATTTGTTGGCTTTTTCGCATCAAATACATTTCCATGATGCGTTTGGATGCTCCCATCATATTTACAGGATTGGCCGCCTTATCAGTCGAAACACAAAAATACTTTTTAGTTCCATTTTCTATGGATTGCTGTAACGTTTTCTCGGTATTAAAAACATTCACATCTATCATTCTCATCAAGGTAAATCCATCTTTTTCGCTACGCACATGTTTCAAAGCGGAAAGATTCAATACATAATCGTATTTCCCATCTGATTTTATAAACGCATCATATTCTATCGACCCAATATCTAAAGCAAAAGTTTGAAAATCTCCATCGATATAACCATAAGAACTTCTCAAATCCCGAACTAGTTCCACCATGTTATTTTCGCTTATATCGACAACATGCAACTTAGTTGGATTACGTTTAAATATTTCTTTGGTTACCGCTTGACCTATGGATCCTGCACCACCAATTATTAAAAAAGAAGAACTACTAACAATTTTAGATAACTCATTTTCATAAGTTAAAATATCTTTTTTAAATATTTCTTCTTCTCTGCCTATTAATTTGAGAATATTCATTTTTTACTTAAAAATATATTATTTATATCAAAACAATTATTGAGTTATCGATTTCAACAACCTTCTAACAATCAAACCCAACACCACTAAAAATCCTGCTAAAAGACCACCCCTTACAATCCCTTTCGCCTTCCCAAATTTTTCTTTCTTTAAAGGTAAAATAGGCCTGTCAATCACCTGAATTAAAGGCGTTTCCTTACGTAAAGTAACTTTGGCTAATTCCGATTGTTTGACCAATTCGGTTAAAATAGCTGTATTAGCCTGAACGTCCACTTGTCTACGTGCAGAAGGCGCACGACGCACATTCATGGCGGGATTCAAACCAAAAGTATTATCATTGGCGACCGCCACACCAGTAATCGCTCCGTTGAGTTCCCTACGAATAGAATCGGTTTGTCTTTCGAGGACATCCATATTCATTCTGGCCTTCTTACTCTTGGTCGTGACATAAAAATCAGAAACTTCATTAACTAAGGCTTCCGTAAAATACTTGGCGAACAATTCATTAGACGAAGACATATCAATAGTTACAATCGCTACTTTTTTATCTTTTTGGCCTATAACTAATCCACTATTTGACAAATTTTGATACATTACCCCCAAAATACTGTCATGGACTCGGCTAAAATAAGTGCGCTTGGTGTCAGGTAAAAACTGGATATTTTTAAATTTGGATTTGCCTTTCCAACTATCTCTCCAACCGTTATTCTGAATATACATCTCCGCCAAAGAAATAGTCCTTCCATCTATAATAACTGGACTCAACAAGGTTTGCTCTACCATAGCGCGGGACTTGAATAACTCCGTCAAATTGGATCCGGTAAAAATACTGCCTCCCCCTCCACCAAGATCTATTCCAAATGAGCTGGCTAATCCTAAAGCGCCTCCCAATCCACCACTACCTTTCTCATCTTCTAAAACAAATGATAATGTTGCGGTGTAAATCGGTTTGTTAGATAAGGAATAGCTTAAGCCTAAAGCAGCCCCTATAATACCTGCTAGAACAATAATCTTCCATTGCGAAAGTAAATAAGCAATCCATTCTCTTCCTTTTTCCAGTAATTCCTTTAAAGATATTTCGTCATTAAGGTTTTGTTCATTCATATTTATACCGTAGTCGTTTATCCGTTAGTTGTTTTCCTTTTATTTATTGCCTACTGACTGCAAATTGTCATCAACGAACTGATTCCTATCTCAATAGCGCTATAACAACCCCAGCCAAACTCGCCAATACCCCTGCTATACTAACAAACTCTCCCGTACTCATCTTTTTGGTCTCTGGTTTTTCTGGCACTATAATTTGTGAACCTGGAGTCACTTTAGGATACGTTTTTATAAATAAGAAAGACCCCACTACATCTGCTTTCCCATTTGGGTAAATAATATAGGCTTTTTTCTTCCAGCCTTTGGCATCAATTCCACCAACGGCATTCAAATAATAATTAAAGCCCTTGCCTTTATCATAGGGTATCTCCGAAGTCAACAAAACATTACCAGTCACTTTTACACCTTCATTGTACGCCGCTACTTCAATCTCATCTCCTGGAAATAAAGTCACATTGGTATTACTCCCCGGATTTTCAAAAATGGCTTTCCAATCCACTGGTATGGTGGCAAATTTCAGGTCTTCTTTTAGTTTTTTTGTCAATTTTTTTTGAATACTATCTTTTTTTCCCAAATTCAAATTTACACTTTCAACCACTTCTATTTGTTTGGCTTGTATGGGTCTTTTAATTTTAACGCCATCCATATTGGCTAGTGAAGTCAGACCACCGGCTCTTTCAATAACATCATAGACCCTGTCTTTTTTCGTTGCCAAAACGTATTTTCCGGAATAATTTACAGCACCACTTATCGTTACCATCTCTGGTTTTTCGTACACGGCCATTTTACGAATATTTACAACATCAAAAGGCTCTAAAGCAAAGTTTTTTAACTGCTCATTGTTGTCAGCTGAAATCTCTAAATTGAACAATTGTGCTTTATTAGGATTGGCATCATCTATTTCTTCCGATTTTATCATTCGGGCAACCTCAACTCTTTTGGAGGCCGAACCGGTCAAGCCGCCTGCCTGAACTAATAAATCATTTAAAGTAAGATTCTCATGATAGTCATAAATTCCGGGCTTTTTAATTTCACCATCAATCGTTATTTTATACTCTTCTACAAAATCTAAAATCGAATACACCGTTACGACATCTTCTTTATGCAATGCAATATCAGCTTCTAGATCCCCTTCTAAGGCTTTAGCCAAATCTACATTGACGATTTCAGTAGTCAAATCCGGTTTTAATCGTATAATTCTGGCTCTATTGCTATAGGCATCTTCTTTTAACCCATCCGCTTTTGCAATCAGATCTGAAATGCGCATGCCTTCATAAAAAGAATAGGTGTCCGGTCTAAAAACGGCACCTTCAATTTTGATTCGGTTTTCAAATCGATTTAATATTTTTGACACTCGGAACACATCCCCTGACAGCGGTTTATAACTAGTATATTCAGCTGCATTGATGTCTTTCACTTTAAATTCTTTGCTTGTTTTTTGCAAAACATTTACCGAGGCGGTGTATGCAAATTCATTGAATCCTGACGCAAAAGATAATAAATCTGTAAATGTTTCTCCTTTTTTCATTTCAAAAATCCCTGGACGTTTTACCTGTCCTTCAAGAGTGACCCTTTGATTGTAAGCAGGGATTCGAATGACATCATTATCCTTTAAACCCACATTATCCGATTGATTTCCATTGACAAGGAAGCGGTAAAGATCAATATTTTTGTATACTTTATTATCTCGCAGCAACTCTATATTTCTATAACTGCCATTCTTTCCCGGGCCTCCACCCAAAAATAAGGCATTATAAACTGTTGCCAAAGAAGAGATAGAATAATTACCCGGTTGCTTACTCCCTATTATCGTCACTCTAATAGTTCTGATACGGCTCAAACTTACTGCGACTTGAGATTGTCCGGAGTCTACTGTACTATACACTCTTGCAATGGCTCCTTTTATTTTTTGGGTTGCAGCCTCAATCGTCATTCCCGTAACCGGAATCTGACCTACATACTGAATAGTTACTTTACCCTCTGTCGATACCGGCACACTGGCATTAAATTCTTGTACCCCATAAACACTGACTTGCAATTCATCTCCAGGGCCTAAAACATAATTTACAGGTGTAGCCAATTTCAAATTGGGCTCAAAATTCAACGTAGGATTATCAAACAGTTCCGAACCAAAAACTAAAGCATTTAGGGTATCTTTTACTTTACTGTTAACAATTTTTTCGTGTTTTCTGGTTAGCTCTTCCGATTCTTCCCCTTTCAAATCACCTTTTTTTCCATCCGCCGAAGTATTTTTTATTTCTCCCAAGCGGATTTTCAATTTAGCAAACTCTCCCGCAGGCATTCCTTTTGCCAAAGCCATTGGTTCCGCTTGTTCAATTGTTACATTATTAGTTTGCAACTGCGTTTTAATTTTTGCAATTTCACTGTCTGATAAATAATCCACTTTTAAGGTACTCAAATCAGTGCTTTTTAACAAGTCTTGCGCAAATGTATTGGAGGCCTGAAAAAGAGCAAACAACAATAAAAGGGTAGCAATTATTTTTCTCATAAGTAATTTATAATAATGTATATTGTATTTTAATCATTCTTTTTCAAGAATGTAATCGTTATTTTTTATGTAAAAAAAGCCGTTCAGGACAGGAAAACTTGAATTATTTTATTCTCAATTCAACAAATCTGAATGTTTCCTCTCCAATTCACTGTATATATTCTTAACATCCTGAGACCTTTCTTTTTGCAAAATCAAATTAGCGGTATCCGTATAAACGAAAATAGTATTTTTTAATCCAACAAAAGCAGTATAATTGTCGGTTCCAATGACCATATTCCCGTTTGTGTCGACAGGATGACCTTTAGAAATTAAATAATCATAAACAGACTCAAACGATCCTAAATCGGACCAAATGAAGGTAGAAGAAACAACTTTTATTTTTTTACTTCTTTCCATAACGGCATAATCAATACTGATAGAAGGTATTTCCATAGACAAATCTAAATCCAAATGTCCATTAATAGTAGCGTTCCAGGCAATTTTTGATTTTTCATAGACTTCTGGATAGAACTTATTTAATTCTTCCAATAAAACCGAAGCTTTGAAACAAAACATACCGCTATTCCAGAGGAAATTTCCTTTGGCTATAAAATCAGTAGCCGTTACTTTGTTTGGCTTCTCCCGAAAAGAAATGACATCATCATCTTTACGTTCGATGTAACCATATCCGGTTTCTGGTTTGGTAGGAATAATTCCAAAAGTAACAATATACCCTTTTGATGCTTTTTCAACAGCTTCATGAATGGCTGCCTCGTATGGTTCTATTCCATCAATAATATGATCAGAGGGCGTGACAATTAAAATATCATCCGGTTGGGAAGCAAAAGCAGCAAAAGCAATGGCGGCTGCAGTATTTCTTGGGGTTGATTCAATTATATCTAAATAGGGAGTATTCGATTTTTCCATCACTTGTCTACTGAGGTGGCAATTATCAATATTACCGACTACCATAATTTTATCCGCTATAGCACGATTGCGTTCCACAGTTATCTCAAACAACGACTTACCTTCAAATAAATCAAGATATTGTTTAGGTTGGCTTTTTCGTGATAAGGGCCATAATCTGCTCCCTACTCCACCGGTAAGAATAACATGTGTAATTGAAGGTTTATTTTTCATTATATGCTGTATTTTTTTGTCAGTTTGAGTGCCATTTTATTGTCGGTCAGTTCAAATGATTTTGCTCAAGAAACAATCCAAATCCCTTTAAAAATTGTTCTGAGAAGCTTCCCTTTAAGAAAATAAAGTGCTACAGAACTTTATTTTCTTTCAGCAATTCTTTTTCTTTTACTTCTTTACGCAAACTACTACTGGAAAATCGATGATCCCGAACATTAAAATAGAGTTCAATTCCTTTTTCTTCACAATACGTTCGACCTGTAAAATTTTTATCTTTGTATTCGTCCCCAATGATGCGGACATCTATTTTAAACGAACGCAAAATATCTTCTAAATCCTGTTCTGTTGCATAAGGGACAATTTCATCCACAAATCTACATCCTTTGAGTTGGATATAGCGCTCCACAACAGACTGAGTGGGCCTATTTTTTTCCGGACGATCAATCGTTGGGTCTGTTTGTAATGCGACTATCAAATAATCACATTGTCGTTTAGCTTCTTCCAACATAGTTATATGGCCCGCATGAAGCAAGTCGAAAGCACTAAAAGTTATTCCTGTTTTCATGATTTTTTTAATATAAGTTTATGCGAAAACATAACAATTTTACAATCTTCCATCCGCCGCATCCCCTAAAACACCTTTAACGTCGTATAACAAACTATTCGCATTTTGCAATTTAGATATTTCTAAATCTAGAAATTGGTGGTGCGCTACTCCCAAAACTACCGCATCAAATTTTTGATTCGGTACTACATTGGTGGTTATTAAACCGTATTCTTTTTTAACCTCATCAGGATTCGCCAACGGATCGTATATCGTTACTGTAATTCCATAATCCGTTAGAGCAGCAATGACATCCACTATTTTTGTATTGCGAACGTCAGGACAGTTTTCTTTGAAAGTGATTCCCATCATTAACACTATAGCGCTATTAACAGAAATTCCTTTTTTAATCATCCCCTTAACTACCTGAGAAGCTACATACTCGCCCATACTATCATTCAATCGCCTTCCGGCTAATATAATTTCCGGATGATAGCCAAACTCTTGGGCGCGTTGAGCCAAATAATAAGGATCTACTCCAATACAATGACCTCCAACTAAACCGGGTTTAAAAGGCAGAAAATTCCATTTGGTTCTAGCGGCTTCCAAAACGGCATGAGTATCTATATTCATCAAATTGAATATTTTAGCCAATTCGTTTACAAATGCAATATTGATATCGCGTTGGGAGTTTTCAATTACTTTGGCGGCTTCGGCAACTTTTATGGAAGGGGCTAAGTGTGTCCCGGCAGTAATCACTGATTTATATAATTCATTTACTTTATGTCCAATTTCTGGTGTAGAACCTGAAGTCACTTTTAAAATCTTCTCTACGGTATGTTCCTTATCTCCCGGATTTATTCTTTCAGGGGAATAACCTGCAAAAAAATCAACATTGAATTGTAAGCCCGAGACCCTTTCCAATACCGGCACACATTCCTCTTCGGTTACACCTGGATACACCGTAGATTCATAAATCACGATATCGCCTCTTTTCAAAACACGCCCTATCGTTTCACTGGATTTATATAAAGGAGTCAAATCAGGACGATTATTTTTATCTACCGGAGTAGGAACTGTTACAATGTAATAATTACAGTCCGCTATACCATCTAAAACTGAAGTACAATACAAACCAATAGCATCACCGGGTTTTTCCAGCAATACTTTTTGTAATACTTCATCGGTTACTTCAAATGTAGTATCAGTACCGGATTGCAAGGAAGCAACTCTGGATTGATTGATATCAAATCCTACAACAGCATATTTCGTTGCAAATAACCGCGCCAATGGTAAACCCACATAACCCAGACCAACAACTGCTATTTTTATATTTGAACTCATTTTCAAACCAATATTAATCAACTATTGTTAACTTAAATCCACCGCTTCGCGATTCAAACTCACAAAAAGAAGTCGGAATCAAGATGATTTTTGTGTGCAAATATAGTTACAATAAAGTATTTTATAAAATAAAAAAACATCGCCTAGAATCTCAAAATACGAATAAAGAAAACAAAGATAGGCAACCAACTAATAACCAATTAAAAGGAACGAAATTGACAAGCAGTTGTTATTTAAAAAAATCACCTAATTTAGTGATGCTAAAAATGCTAAAAAACAAGAATTTTAAGTAAGAATTCAACTCTAATACTTTAAAAAAGGACCCAAAAGATAGAAGAAAATTATTCTGATATTTCATACCTTCAAAACAGCTACCTATACAGAAAACAGCGTAAAAGAAAACGCTAGGATACAATATTTATTCTTCCACATGATTCCCGTGGGTTTGGGATAGGGAGGTCTTTTATTTGTATTTCATTTTCAAAACACATCCTAATGATTCCAAAACAAGAACATAATGGGTATTATTTACTTCTTGAACAATTGCCGTTTGAGCTGAAAATGGTCCTGAATTTAATTCTATCTTGTCACCTACTTGAAATGGAACAATTGTAATCTCACAACGATCATGTCCATCGAGTCCTTCCTTAATGATCTTAATTTCCTCATCCCTTACAATTGCAGGTTTGCCCAACCAGAACAAGTAACGCACCACACCAACTGACTGAAATACTAAATTTCTGTCAGAATCTGGTAATTGAACAAAAACATAAGAATTAAAAAGGGGCACTTCTACCTTTTTTTTTCGATCAGACCATTGACGAACTACTGTAATCAAAGGGCAATAGCATTCTATTCCACTTTTTTTCAATTGTTCAGCTACTTTCTTCTCCCATTTAGGTTTTGTATACACGACATACCAATTCATCTTGCATTCTGTATTAAAAAAAAAACATTCTCTTTATTTATTTGTATTCTCTCTTAGGTACTGTTTTATAAAAAACAATAATGTATCTGTAGATTCTTAAATCAATTACTATTATACTCTAAATGAATACTACCTTAAGAACCTATCCCCTGATAAACAAATCCAATCGCTTCCAGAGCCGCACCATCAAGTATGTTTCTTCCGTCAAAGACAAAAGCTGGTTTTTGCATGGAGTCATAAATTTTTTGCCAGTCATACTGAATAAATTCGTCCCATTCCGTTAGAATTGCTACAGCATGCGCATTTGCGCAGGCTTCATAAGGATTATCAAACGACATAATACGATCCTCATTAGTGGAAGCCGCCCTGGTTTCTAAATAATCCAAATCAGCCAAAACTTTCTTTCTGGATACTTTAGGGTCGTATACAGCAACTTTCGCATGCTCATTTATCAAATCATCGGCAACATAAATGGCTGCTGATTCTCTGGTATCATTCGTATCTTTTTTGAAAGCCCAACCCAGAAAGGTTATTTTTTTATCAGAAACCGTATTGTAAAGTGTTTGAACGATATTATTAGAGAAACGTCTCTTTTGATGATCATTCATTATAATTACCTGCTCCCAATAATCGGCTACTTCGTTCAATCCGTAGGATTTTGCAATGTAAACCAAATTCAAAATGTCCTTTTGAAAACAAGAACCCCCAAATCCAACCGATGCTTTCAGGAATTTCGATCCTATCCTGCTATCCATTCCTATGGCTTTGGCTACCTCATTGACATCAGCTCCAGTTTTTTCGCAAAGTTCTGACATCGCATTAATCGAAGAAATCCGCTGTGCTAAAAAAGCATTAGCAGTCAATTTTGATAATTCTGACGACCATACATTAGTCGTTAATATTTTATCTGCCGAAACCCAATTCGAATAAACAGCAACAAGTGCTTGTATGGCGCTTTGCCCTTCTTCCGAAGGATCGCCTCCAATTAGTATTCGATCTGGATTCAACAAATCCTGAACAGCAGTTCCTTCTGCCAGAAATTCTGGGTTTGAAAGAATTTGAAACTGCACTCCATTACCGGTATTATCCAGAATACTTTTGATTGCTTCTGCCGTTCGCACTGGAAGTGTTGATTTTTCGACAACTATTTTATTGTCTTTTGCTACACTGGCTATTTGTCTGGCACACAATTCAATATATTTCAGGTCAGCCGCCATTCCTTTCCCTTTTCCATAGGTCTTTGTAGGCGTATTGACTGATATAAAAATGATTTGGGCTTCGTCTATTGCTTTTTCCACATCGGTGGAGAAAAATAAATTTCTGCCTCTTGCTTCCCCTACAATTTTGTCTAATCCAGGTTCATAAATGGGAATATTAGCTATATTTTCATCATTCCAAGCTGCTATACGCTCTTTATTCAGATCAACTACAGTGACTTGTATTTGCGGACATTTTTGGGCAATAACTGCCATTGTAGGACCACCTACATATCCAGCACCAATGCAACAAATTTTTGTGATTTTCATTTTATAATATGCTTTCTTTTATTACCTGCTTTTTTCTTAAAAAGGTTTTTTTATTTAAGATTATCCCAATACCAACCCACCGCTTCTTTTAATCCTTCTTGCATCGAATAATGTGGATCATACCCTAATAGTGTTTTGGCTTTATCAATACTTGCCAAAGAGTGTGGAATATCACCTGCTCTGTTGGGTCCGTATTCCACTTCAACTGTGGCAATCCTCTTATCGTATTTAGACAAAAAATCCTTCAAATAATCAACCAGATTATTCAACGTATTCCTATCGCCATAAGCAGTATTATAAACAGTATTTACCGCGTCAGGATTTTTTGTTAACATCGCCAACTCGTTCATTTGAATCACATTGTCAATATAAGTAAAATCACGGGAATAGTTTCCGTCACCATTTATTTTTGGACTTTCCAATTGCATTAGTTGCATTACAAATTTTGGAATAACGGCAGCATACGCTCCGTTAGGATCTTGCTTCCGCCCAAAAACATTGAAATAACGCAAACCGATGGTTTCTATACCATACGTTCTACTAAAAATTTCAGCATACAATTCGTTCACATACTTTGTTATTGCATAAGGAGAAAGCGGCTTCCCTATTACGGCTTCTACTTTTGGCAATCCAACTGAATCCCCATAAGTGGAGGAACTTGCCGCATATATGAATCGTTTTACCTTGGCATCACGAGAAGCAACAAGCATATTTAAAAACCCCGAAACATTAACATCATTGGTAGTAACCGGATCAATTAAAGAACGCGGCACAGACCCCAAAGCTGCCTGATGCAGCACATAATCTACTCCCTTTACCGCATTTTGACAATCAGTCGCATTACGAATGTCACCTTCGATTAAACGAAAGTTAGCATTATTGATGAAATCTTTTAGATTATGTCTATATCCCGTCGCAAAATTATCCAAACAAATAACTTCATGTCCTTTAGACAAAAAATATTCACAAAGATTAGAACCTATAAATCCTGCTCCTCCGGTAATTAGTATCGTACTTTTTGTATCCTCTTTCATCTTTCTTAATTTAGAAAATCAGTTACTTTGTTATTTTTTGCGAAATTTACCCACTATAGTTTCAAATATATTTTTTGGTTTATCTTCTTCATGATACCCACTTGAATACGTTCCGTAGCCATAACCATATCCGTAACCGTAACCATAACCCGCACCGTATTTTGCTTTATTTTCAAACCCGTTCAAAATAATGCTGGTGTTATTTAATTCTCCACGTTTTACCCGGTTGTTTAATAACGTAATCATTTCTTTTTTAGTGAAATTCTGTCTTACTATATACAAGGTAACATCGCAATATTGTGCTAATTCCAAGGCATCAGATACCAAACCAACTGGTGGCGTATCCAATATAATATAATCATATTTTTTCTTTAATTCTTCAATTAATTCTCTCATTCCATCACTCATAATCATCTCAGCCGGATTTGGCGGCACCGGCCCTGAGAGAATAACATCAAGATATGGCACATGGGTATGATTAATAATTTCGTCAACTGTTTTCTGTTTAATCAAATAATTTACAATCCCAACTTCATTGGATAAATTAAATTCAGCAAACAATTTAGGCTTTCTTAAATCAAGACCAATAACTACTGTTTTTTTCTCGCTGAGCGCAAATATCGTAGCAATATTTATAGAACAAAACGTTTTCCCTTCTCCGCTTACAGATGATGTTATCATAAGGGTTTTAGCTCCATCGACATTTTGTTGTTTATACAAAAACTGTAGTGAAGAGCGAATGGCTCTGAAGGATTCAGATAAAGCAGATTTAGGTTTCTCAAAAACTGCCAAATTAGTATTCTCCTTACTCATCCCGACGACACCTAGCAAAGGAATTTGTGTCAACTTACTGATATCATCGGTGTTTTGAATCGAATTATTGATAAAGAAAATTGCAAATACAAAAAGCAAAGGAAATAGAACTCCCAGGAAAAATGCCAAAACATAATTCACAGATGTTTTTGGTCCTACAAGCCCTCCTCCAACATCTTTTGCAGGATCTATAAAATGAATATCCGATAAATTCGCTGCTTTAACAATATCAGCTTCACTTCTTTTTTGAAGAAAAGTACTGTAAATATTATCACTTAAATCATATTTCCTTTTAATCTTGATTAGCTCTTGTTGATCTTCAGGAAGTTGTTTTATAGTGCTTTCGGTTTCATTAATTTTACTGCTTACCATTGCTAAATCATATTGCAAAGATGCTTTGGCAGTAGCAATGTTTTCCAATAATACATTTTTAACAGCTTCCATTTGATTGTCAAAATCCTTGAATATTTTATCACTTTTAACTGCATACGCCATTTCAGATCTTTGGGTAGACAATGCAATCAATTTTGACACATTTACAACAATATTTGGATCTTCAATTCCAGCTACTGATGGCGCTGGAAGTTTAGCATAGTTTACGCTATTTTTTAAGTATGCTTTTAGCGAATTATAATATGCCATTTTGCGATTGACTTCGTCTTTCTTTACATCAAATTCTAGAATTTTATCCGAAAACTTAGCTCCGCCTTGTTCTATATCATAGATGTTTTTATCTTTCCTAAAGGATTTTAGCTCATTTCCTGTTTCTTTTAATTGGGATTCCATAGCAACTAATGTACTATCTATAAAAGCAATTGTATTAGTCGCAAACTGATTTTTACTGTCTAATTGTCTTTTTATAAGCATATTAACAGTAGAATTCAAATACTCAACCATTCTCGCTTTATTGGTCCCTTGCATTCCCAAAGTAATTATTGACCCTCCTTTATCATCTGATTTAACATTTATCCCTTTATATCCAGATACTGTTCCGTCAAAATCGTTAAATTGTACAAAATACTCTTTCCCTTTATAAAAGCCAGGATTATCTTTTATTTGTAATTTCCAATTTAAAAAAGGCAATGACACCTGCTCTCCTACCTTATATTTTTTTACAAAATCACCAGTTTCAACAGCGGTATTACTGTTTGAGTTAGTTGTGTAGGTTATTAATGATACATTTTGATTTTCAAAAGGGATTTTGATTTCGTATACATTTTCACTCAAAAATCTAATTCTTATCAGATTTCTTGCTAACTGGCCTTTTGATTTATCAATATTTACATAAAAAGGGACCGCACCATAAGCATCTTCCATATTATATTTACCCTGAACTAAGTAATCAATATAGTATTGCAATTTATCAACAACCAATTCATTATGAGATCTGGATTTCAAAGTAGTTGAAATGGTTTGAACTTGATCTGAAGTTCCACCCCAATTAAAAACCAAACTAGTATTAGACGTAAAAAGAGGATTACTTTCTTCCTTTACAGAAATAAGCGTTTCCATACTGTAAATTTTTTGTTTACGAATATTCACCTGATAGGCAATTGTGAAAGTGATTAATAAACTCAGCAGAAACCATTTCCAATAACTTCCGATTTTTATTAAAAATCCTTTAAAGTCAAAACTCACTTGGTTTTCAAAAATCGAAAAATCTTTTATATCTAACATTTTTTGAATTCTGTTTTAATTTTTTAATAGTAAAAAAGTAGTTGTTGCCAATGATAACAGTGTAATAATAGTACCCAAAGACTCTATGCCTGTTTTTCCGGTTCCCCAAGTTTTTTGCTTGAGTGGTTTCACATAAATATAATCATTCGGTTGCAAATAATAATAAGGCGATTTCATCACATTTATATCCGTAAGATCTAAATCCTGCATTTGAACCCCAGTTGGTGTTTTTCTCATGATTGTAACCGCTTTTCTATTTCCGGTAATAGTAATATCCCCTGCATTTGCAATAGCTTCCATGACAGTTACATGCTCTTGAAATAATGTTTTTGTACCTGGGCCACCAATTTCTCCATTAATAGTATATTTGAAACCCGCTAATTTTACAGTTACAAAAATGTTGGCCTCTTTATTAAAATATTCTGCCAACAGTTGCTTCTCAATTCTAACTCTTATTTCATCTAGGGTATAACCAATAACATTTAATTCTCCCAAAACCGGAATTCTAATATTTCCATGATCATCAACCGTAAATCCATCAAAATATAATCCTGAATCTGATTTACCAACAGAAACACCTTCATTTGTAGTAGTAAAAATAGCGACTAATTTTGGATCGATTGCCTTAATTGTGATACTCAAGACGTCATTAGTTTGCAATCTATAAGGCTTTGATCCCACCGCTGAGATAGAAGTATCGTCTTGTGAATTATTCTTTTTTTGAAGATATATTAAATCTTGAGTTGAAATACAAGAAGAAAATAACACACTAATAATTAGCAATAAATAGACTCCGGATTTACTCATTTTCAATATTTTTAACGACAAATATAGCTTTTCATTTACTATTTAAAAAGCGTAACGA
This sequence comes from Flavobacterium algoriphilum, assembly GCF_048158655.1. Taxonomy (NCBI): domain Bacteria; kingdom Pseudomonadati; phylum Bacteroidota; class Flavobacteriia; order Flavobacteriales; family Flavobacteriaceae; genus Flavobacterium; species Flavobacterium algoriphilum. The sequence goes on along the minus strand of NZ_JBLNKY010000002.1, from coordinate 156,249 downwards.
TTCATTAAATAGATTAATTACTTTTAAAAGACTTTTCAAAAGGGACTCTTTGCAATATACTTCTTCCCAAGGTAACTTCATCAGCATATTCGAGTTCATCACCTACCGAAATTCCTCTTGCAATTGTTGATACAATTATTTCACAATCGGCTATTTGTTTGTAAATATAAAAATTAGTGGTATCCCCTTCCATCGTAGAGCTTAAAGCAAAAATGATTTCGTTTACACTTCCTGATTTCACTTTTTCGACCAATGTCGTAATATTTAACTGACTGGGACCAACTCCGTCAATGGGTGAAATTTTACCTCCCAAAACATGATAAATCCCTCTATATTGGCCTGTATTTTCAATAGCCATTACGTCGCGAATATCTTCTACGATACAAATAATTTGATGATTTCTACTTTTGTTCGCACAAATTTCACACAACACACGATCCGATATATTATGACAATTATTGCAATATTTAATATCTTCACGCATAGCAACCAAAGCTTGTGACAAAAAACCCGTTTGTTCTTTGGGTTGTTTCAATAAATGCAAGACTAACCGCAACGCCGTTCGTTTACCAATTCCGGGCAACTGAGACATTTCGTTAACTGCTTTTTCTATTAATTTCGAAGAAAATTCCATAAATGCAAATGTAGTAATTTGTTTAATGTTTTAATCGGTTAAATGTTTAAACGAACAAAACAGTTAAGCGAATAATCCGCAAAAACAATTAAACAAAAAGTTGTATTTTGGTCACTTTAAATTCAACAAATGACACCTAGCACCATTCTACTACTTATAATCGTTTATTTTGGAATTTTATTTTACATTTCTCATACTGTAAGTAAAAAAGACAGTGGAAATGATGCTTTTTTTAAAGCCAATAAAAATTCCAAATGGTATTTAGTTGCCTTTGGAATGATTGGAACGGCTCTTTCTGGAGTGACTTTTATTTCGGTTCCAGGAGAAGTTGGGGCACCAAGCGGAGAACAATTCAAGTACTTCCAGTTTGTATTGGGTAATGCCATTGGTTTTGTCATCATTGCAAAAGTATTACTACCATTATATTATCGAATGAATTTAACTTCGATTTATAGTTACATAGAACATCGACTAGGAGTTTATTCTTATAAAACTGCCGCAACAATTTTCCTGATAAGCAGAACTACAGGTTCGTCTTTCAGATTATATCTCGTGGTGATTGTTTTACAACGCTATGTTTTTGATTTTTATAAAATTCCTTTTGCCGTTACCGTTTTGATTTCATTGGCTTTGATATTTGCATATACCTATCGTGGTGGATTAAAAACGATTATCATAACTGACACCCTACAAACTTTCTTCTTAGTTTCTTCTGTTTTTTTGACTATTTTCTTTATTTGCAGAAGTCTAAACTTAACTGTTTTTGAAGCTTTTGAAGCAGTAAAAAACAGCAATTATTCCAAAGTATTTTTCTTTGAGGATTTTGTGTCAAGTAAGTTCCATTTTGTGAAACAAATTCTGGGTGGAATTTTCGTAACCATCGCGATGGTAGGCTTGGATCAGGACCTAATGCAGAAAAACTTGAGTTGCAAGAACATTGGTGAAGCTCAAAAAAATATGTTCACTTTTACGGGGATATTTGTACTTATCAATATATTTTTCCTTAGCGTAGGCGCTTTACTTTATATTTACGGCAATAAAAACGGAATTGAAGTTCCAACCGATTTAGTTACCGGAAAACCCAGAACCGATTTGCTTTTCCCCGAAATTGCCTTTCATCATTTGGCCTTAATTCCCTCAGTTATTTTCTTATTGGGATTAACAGCAGCTACATTTGCCACAACAGATTCGGCATTAACGGCGCTTACGACTTCGTTTTGTGTAGATTTTCTTGGAATGGATAAAGCCGAAAATCTAAACAAACCAAATATAGTACGAACTAGACATTATGTTCATATTGTCTTTTCGTTTTTGATGTTTCTGGTAATTATTTTCTTTAATGCTATCAATGACAGTTCTGTAGTCGGAATGATTTTCAGGGTGGCTTCCTATACGTATGGCCCACTTTTGGGATTGTTCTGTTTTGGATTATTTGTAAAGTCGAAGACTGTAAAAGACAAATTTGTTCCAATAATTTGCTTCTTATCCCCTGCTGTAACTTTCCTTATTAGCGAAAATTCGAAAACATTTTTTTTTGGGTATGTTTTCGACAACGAACTGATTATCGTAAACGGACTAATCACTTTTCTGGGATTGGTATTGATTAGTAAGAATGCTACTTCTGAAACACGTTTTTAGCCCATCCCGAAGTTTCGAGAGACAGCAACATCCTTTCCCAGCCTGAACTTATTTCAGGATTCTAAACAAGTTCAGGCCGGGAAAAACATAGCGAAGAGCTGGACAGCAGCGAAGCGAACTGACAAATTAAATAGCTCCAAAAAAACTAATATTGATTTGTTGCCAACATAACCAGTGTACACGCTATTTCGACTTTGATATCATTTAATTTCAACAATTGATAGAACTCCGGATTCTCAGTACCTGGATTGAAAATAACACGTTTTGGTTGCGCCTCAACAATATAATTGTAGTAATCGCGTTGACGTAAAGGATTCAGATAAAGAGTGACCGTATCTATGTTTTTTAGTGGAATCGCTTTAGTCTGAATTTTAATTCCTGCTACTTCACCTGCATTTTGACCAATCGCAAGAACAGAATGCCCTTTGTCAACCAGTTTTTCAATTGCTAAAAAGGAGTATCTGACCGGTTTTGTTGAAGCCCCAAGAACCAGTGTTTTTTTATTTTTTATCATTTTCTGTAATTATATTTTGCAAAAGTAATCAAAAAGAGCCATGAGTTTATGAATTATTAAGTTTAGTTACAAAAGCAATTAAAACAATATCCTAACATTTGCACCTTTCATAGGATAAAAAAAAGAGTAATTTTACAGCATTAAATTAGAAAATTTATGGATCTTTTCATCTACTTGTTTGTTGCTCTTTTTTCAGTATTAAATCCTATTGGTACCGTTCCAATATTTGTTGGACTTACACAAGATGACACCAAACAGGAACGCTCCAGAATTTCCTTATGGACGGCAATAAATGTTTTTGCTATTCTGATAATCTCCTTTTTTATAGGTCAATATGTTTTGCTGTTTTTTGGAATCAGCATTGACGCACTCCGAATTGCTGGAGGATTAATAATTGTTAGCTCCGGATTTTCATTGCTTTCAGGTAAATTCAATAAAAAAAGAGGGATTAACAAAAAGATAGAAACAGATGCTCAAAAAAGAAATGATATTGCCTTAACTCCTTTAGCAATTCCAATGCTTGCTGGCCCTGGATCTATTTCATTACTTATTGCATTTTATCAGGAACACAACTCAACAAGCGATATCATTATATCCTCACTAGCCATTCTTGCTATAGCTGTTGCTATTTTTATTATTCTTAGAAGTGCCCATTATTTAGCAAAAATACTAGGAGCATCAGGGATTGTTGCTATTTCGAGAATCATTGGCTTTATCGTAATTGCAATTGGGATTCAATATATTGTAAGTGCAATTATCAATATTATTAAAGGGAACTTAACCTAAAACAAATAATTTTAAACTCTGACAAACTGAGAAGCTTGTCAGAGTTTTAAAATTAATTTCTAGGTAAGAAAATCTCTGCCATCATACACCTGGCACTTCCGCCGCCACAAGCTTCTATAGTATCTAAATTGGAGCTTAAAATTTCGGTGTGATTTTCCAGTTGTTCAATCTGTTTCGGGGTTAAACTATGATGTGCTGCTGCACTCATAACCAAATGCTTTTTATCATTTGCTCCACGAACTTCCAGCATGTTTCCTGCAAAACTATTCATTTGAGCTTCGGTAATCAAAATAATTTCTTTTCCGTTTTCTTTTAAGTTATCCAAAACCATTTTGCGTTCTTTTTTGTCATCAATACAATCAGAACAAATCACCGCAAAAGTTTCTCCCACGCACATCATTACATTGGTATGATAAATCAATTTTCGCTCTGAATCAATGGTTTGAAAAGCTTCAAAAATTACTGGTGCATAATCAAAATCTTCACAGAATTCGATAAATAATTCTTCATCAGCTCTAGGAGACAAAGCGCAATACGCTTTGCTATTCGCTCTATCCAGCACTAAACTCCCTGTCCCTTCCAAGAAAAAACCATCTTCCTCAGCCGATGTATAATCCATTATATTATTGATTACAAAACCTTTATCTTCGAGAATATCTAAAATATCTTCACGGCGTTCCTCACGACGATTTTCGGCAAACATAGGATATAAAGCTACATCCCCATTCTCATGAAAAGAAACCCAATTGTTTGGAAATATACTATCCGGGGTATCTGGATTTGAAGTGTCATCAATAACTGTAACATCAACGCCAACAGCTGTTAATTTGGCAACAAAAGCATCAAATTCCTGTTGTGCTTTGGCATTTACTGTTGCTGGCAAAAGCCCGTCTAATACTTTTTGATAATAATTGTTTACTGTCGTTTGTTCATTCATTCGAAACGCCACCGGGCGAATCATCAATATGGAATTTGTTGCTTGTTTCATTTTTTATTTTTTTTATTTTTTTCTAAAAACCCGCTGCAGCGCTTCTGTACTGTGCGTCTCTACAGAAAAATTAATCTCTAATTAAAGGTAAGGAGGAACATCGTAATAACCCTTCTTGTTTTGCAATTTGTGCATATGGAATTTCTTCTACCACAAACCCATTGGCCCGCAACCAATTGTTTAATCTGGTAAAGTTATTTTCGGAAACTACAACATTCTTATCTATAGAAAAAACATTAGAATTCATATGATACATTTCGTCTCTTGTAATATGAAACAAATTTTCTATTCCAAAAAGGTTCATAAGAAACAGATAATCCGCTTCTTCACGGAATCCTCTTTTATAAATAATTCCTTTATCATTCCCAACAGGCTGAAAACAACAGTCTAAATGCAAAGCATTGTCTCGGGCTTCAATTTTTGATTTTACCAAATCAAATCCCTTAACCACTTTATTTGGAAACAAATCTTTGATATATTGGACTCCCTGTACATTCGTTCTTGCGGTAATATAATCTTTATAGTCACTCCCTTTGTAAGTTCCAACAAATATATAATCATTCCACAAAATAACATCTCCTCCTTCAATGTGTACTTCCTCTGGAGGACGAACAACTTTTTTGGGATCTATTTGATCAATAACATATTGTATCGCATCTAATTCTCGCTCTCTGTCCGGCAATATATTAGATTTAATAAAAATATCATCAATAACAAAACCAATGTCTCTGGTAAATATCTGATTGTAATTGGCTATCATTTCTGGTCGAAAAACTGTCACATTATATTTTTGGAGGACTTTATTAAAAGCTTCCATTTCGGCAATCATGTCTGATTCTTTAGGATAAGTACCCGCTAAAATATGTTCTAATGATTTCGGATCATAAGCTTCTTCTGCCTTTGGTGTAGGTCCATTATTAATCGCCGAGCCTAAAACTACAGCTCTCAATCTTGAAGTTTCATTCTTTATATGTAATGCTAGCATGTATTTTTGCTTTTGACAAATATAAAAAAAGCTCCACAAATTAGTGAAGCTTTTTAATCGAAATTTATCTTTTCTCAGACGAAATAAAGCCTCTCAATGGACTACCTGTATATATCTGTCTTGGTCTTCCAATAGGTTCTTTATTTTCGCGCATTTCTTTCCATTGTGCAATCCAACCCGGTAAACGACCGATGGCGAACATCACAGTAAACATATCCGTAGGAATTCCTAATGCTCGGTAAATAATTCCAGAATAGAAATCTACATTTGGATATAAATTTCGTGATTTGAAATATTCATCCTCTAAAGCCGATTCCTCCAGTTTCTTAGCGATAGCTAGAATTGGGTCTTCTACTCCTAAAGTTGATAAAACTTCATTAGCTGCTTTTTTAATGATTTTGGCTCTTGGGTCGAAATTTTTATATACCCTGTGACCAAATCCCATCAAACGGAAAGGATCATTTTTGTCTTTGGCTTTAGCTATATATTTCTCAGCGTCACCACCATTTTTGTGAATTTCTTCTAGCATTTCAAGTACTGCTTGATTAGCTCCACCATGTAAAGGACCCCAAAGTGCAGAAACTCCTGCAGATATTGAAGCAAATAATCCCGCATGAGAAGAACCTACCATTCTAACGGTTGATGTAGAACAATTTTGCTCATGATCCGCGTGAAGAATAAACAATCTGTCTAATGCATCAATCACAACTGGATTCGCTTTATAAGGCTCCGTTGGCAATTCAAACATTAAACACATGAAGTTTTCTACATATCCTTTTGTATTATCATAATAATTTAAAGGATAACCCATACTTTTTCTGTAAGTCCAAGTTGCAATCACCAAGAATTTACCCATGGTTTTACAAACTGCTTCATACATCTCTTTTTCATTTTCAACATTTACTGACTTTGGATTAAATGCTGTCAAAGCACTTGTCAAAGCAGCTAAAACACCCATTGGATGAGCTGTTTTTGGAAAACCGTCAATGATATTTTTCATTTCCTCGTTAACCAAAGTATATTTTCTAATATCATTTTCAAATTGCTCTAACTGAACTTTAGTTGGCAATTCTCCAAAAATTAAAAGATAAGAAACTTCTAAAAAATCTGCCTTTTCAGCTAAATCTTCTATTGAATACCCTCTATAACGCAAAATTCCAAGCTCTCCATCAAGGAAAGTAATTTCGCTTTTACAAGAACCTGAATTTTTGTAACCCGGATCAATAGTAATTGCACCCGACAAATCACGTAATTTGTTAATATCGATCGCAACTTCATTTTCAGTTCCTACAGTAATAGGAAATTCAAATTTTTTACCATCAATTTCTAATGTTGCTGTTTTTGACATAATATAATTGGAAATAAAACTTTTAAAATAATAATTTATCAAATCTAGGGAATTTCAAAGTAATTAAAAAATGAATCACACAATGAAATTGTTAAAACTATCAAAAAAAAAGCCACTCACTTTACGCGAATGGCTTTAAAAAAATATATACTGATAATTATTTTATTTTGAAAGCATTTTTACCTGGAAAATAAGCTGTATTTCCTAGTTCTTCCTCAATTCTCAATAATTGATTGTATTTCGCCATACGATCTGAACGAGAAGCCGAACCTGTTTTAATTTGACCACAATTTAAAGCTACTGCTAAATCTGCAATGGTGTTATCTTCTGTCTCTCCTGAACGGTGTGACATTACTGAAGTATAACCTGCATTTTTAGCCATGTTAACGGCTGCAATAGTTTCAGTCAAAGTACCAATTTGGTTCACTTTTACTAGAATTGAATTAGCGATTCCTTTTTCAATACCTGTAGCCAAACGCGTCACATTGGTAACGAATAAATCATCTCCAACTAATTGTACTTTATCTCCAATTTTTTCAGTAAGCAATTTCCATCCATCCCAGTCGTTTTCATCCATACCGTCTTCGATAGAAATAATTGGATATTTAGCCACTAATTCTGCTAAATAATCTACTTGCTCTGCTGAAGATCTGATCTTACCTGTTTCGCCTTCAAATTTAGTATAATCGTATTTTCCATTTACATAAAACTCAGCTGCAGCGCAATCTAAAGCAATCATGATTTCATCTCCAAAAGTATACCCTGCAGTTTCAACTGCTTTTTTGATAGTATCCAATGCATCTTCAGTTCCTCCAGGAAGATTTGGTGCAAAACCACCTTCATCACCCACAGCAGTTGAAAGACCTCTATCGTGTAATACTTTTTTCAAACTATGAAAAATCTCTGTTCCCATTTGCATTGCATGTGAAAAAGAAGTTGCTTTCACTGGGAAAATCATAAATTCCTGAAACGCGATAGGCGCATCAGAATGAGAACCTCCATTGATGATGTTCATCATTGGAACGGGCAATGTGTTGGCAGAAACACCACCAACGTATCTGTATAAAGGCAAACCTAATTCATTCGCAGCAGCTTTTGCAACAGCTAGAGAAACTCCCAAAATTGCATTTGCGCCTAAATTCGATTTATTTGGAGTACCATCTAAATCGATCATCATTTGATCAATAACATTTTGTTCGAAAACTGAAACTCCTACAAGCTCTTCAGAAATAATGGTATTCACATTTTTCACAGCATTTAAAACTCCTTTTCCAAGAAATGCTTTTCCTCCATCACGTAATTCAACTGCTTCATGTTCTCCAGTTGAAGCTCCTGACGGCACAGCTGCTCTTCCTAAAACACCATTATCCGTAATTACATCTACTTCTATTGTAGGGTTCCCTCTTGAATCGAAAATTTGTCTTGCGTGAATTTTGATAATTATACTCATATACTAAAATTTTTAATTTTAAAAATACAAATATATTCTATCTTTCGTAATGATTTAATGAAAACAATGAATGTTATTAACGAAAACGTTATAATTTTTTCACAAACAAAACATTCAAGCCATTTTAAAAATTTATTTTTAAATAATCTGTTATTTTTAATCATTGCATTAAAATCAAAACAAATCAATTTACACCACTTTGTCAAAAATTCAGTACGACTTCTTTAAAACTAAAACTAATTAATTAAAGCCAAAAAATAAATCAAAAATAACTTCATTATCAATAATATAGATTAACTTTATATTCATTTTTTTTAAATTAAAAACACCCTTTATTTCGTATATTTTTTAATTCGAATTTTTCATTATTCAACTATAAATTAAAAAAAATAAAAACGTGGTGAACGCTTTAAAAAACCGTAACAATTTAATTAATTCTAGTGAAATTATAGCATTATTGAACAAAACGTCTTCTCCCCTAGAAAATCCCGCAGATTTAGATCCATTAATCAGTTACATTGGAGATGCAAAATATGTTCTTTTAGGCGAAGCCTCTCACGGAACACATGAATATTATGTCTGGAGAGCTAAAATTACACAACGACTAATAAAGGAAAAAAGGCTTTTCTTTTGTAGGTGTGGAAGGCGATTGGCCAGATTGCTATCGTTTAAATCGGTATGCAAAAGGATATTTAAATTCCGGAAAAGACATCTTAAGCGTCTTAGATGAATTTAATAGATGGCCAACATGGATGTGTGCTAACTGGGAGACTGCTGCATTCATAGATTGGCTTAAGGTTTATAACGAAGATTTATCCCCTGATAAGCGAATCGGATTTTATGGTTTGGATGTTTATAGTTTCAGAGAATCAATGAATTCCATCATTGAATACTTAGAAAAAAATGATCCAAAAACATTAGCAGTTGCAAAAACAGCCATGAAATGTTTTGAACCCTACAACAAAGATGAGGGACAATCTTATGCACGAGCCTCTTCCTACGTACCGGAATTATGTTTCCACAATATTACCAGAAAGATATGATGCCTTTATTTTTATTGACGAATCAAGCGCATTGCATCCGATACACATTAAACCAGATGGTTATCAAATTCCGGAAACCTATCCTTTCGGCATGTAGTTTACATTATTTTATAAAAAAAGGGTTTGACTTAATTAAAAGTCAAACCCTTTTTTTTATAAAACCTGAGCATAAATAAATACTACTAAAACGCTAGCCTTTTATATTTTCAATAAATTGATCGAATAAATAAGAGGAATCATGTGGCCCAGGACTTGCTTCCGGATGGTATTGAACTGAGAAACAATTTTTATTTTTCATTCGCATACCTGCAACTGTTCCATCGTTTAAATGAAGATGTGTAATCTCCAAATCAGGATGATTGTCCAACTCTTCTTTATTAACGGCAAAACCATGATTTTGAGAAGTAATTTCCCCTTTTCCAGTAATGATGTTTTTTACGGGATGGTTTATTCCTCTGTGTCCATTAAACATTTTATACGTTGAAATTCCATTTGCAAGACCAATTACTTGGTGTCCAAGACAGATTCCGAATAATGGCTTGTCGTTTTCAAGAATTTCTTTTGCTACTTGAATAGCACCCAAAAGAGGCTCAGGATCACCAGGTCCATTTGATAAAAAATAGCCATCTGGATTAAATGCAGCTAAATCTTGGTAAGTTGAATCAAAAGGAAATACTTTGATATAGCAATCTCTTCTGGCCAAATTACGAAGGATATTCATTTTAATTCCTAAATCAAGTGCAGAAATTTTATAGGTTGCATTTTCATCACCAAAGAAATAAGGTTCAGTAGTAGATACTTTAGAAGCTAATTCTAATCCTTTCATATCCGGAACTTTTGCCAATGCAATTTTTAGCTCTTCAATTGATGTATCATCTGTACAAATTACAGCATTCATGGCACCATTGTCACGTATGTAACTTACCAGTGCACGTGTATCTACATCAGATATACAGATAAGGTTTTGTTTAATAAAATAGTCTTCCAAACTCCCGGAAGCACCTTCACGAGAATAATTGAAGCTAAAGTTTTTACAAACTAAACCTGAGATTTTAATACTTTTTGATTCAACTTCCGAATCGTTTACTCCATAATTTCCAATATGTGCATTGGTGGCTACCATCAATTGACCAAAATAAGAAGGGTCAGTGAATATTTCTTGGTAACCTGTCATTCCTGTGTTAAAACAAACTTCCCCAAAAGTAGTCCCACTGATTCCAATAGATTTACCATGGAATATGGTTCCGTCACTTAATAGAAGAATTGCTTTTTGTCGTGTTGTATATTTCATTCGTTGAATTCTATTATTTTTTTAATAGTCATGTAACTTGCAAAACTCGTTTCATGTGTAGTTAAATATTGTGCAAATTTAATTCTTTAAAGCAATGAATGCAACGTTTTTAAAATTTAAATTTTAAACATAAAAACACAAGGATTAAAGAAATACAGATTTTGAATTAAACATCATGTCTTTTTGAAATTTCTTATTGAAAAACAAAAGTCAACTAACCCTGATTACTTCACTTAGTCCCTATTTCATAACAGTCAGTGAACTTCATTTGAAGCGTTATGCTTTTTCTTGTCATTCGAACGAAAGCAGAATTACAAAAAAGATTTAACGAAAAGCAGGTCAAAACTTCATTCTACTATGTAATTTGTGCTTCTCAAATTAAAAAAAATCAAAAAAAAAGGATAAACTAGTACTAGCTTATCCTTGATTTTTATTGAATGATTATTTTCATAACTATTCAGCAGTCTCTGTAGTTGTTTCAGTCTCAGCAGCTGGAGCTTCAGTAGCTTCGTCTTTCTTAGCTTTACCACCACGACGGCTTTTTGCTTTTTTAACTTCTTTTTTACCACCATTGTAAAGTTCATTGAAATCTACTAATTCGATCATTGCCATATCAGCATTATCTCCTAAACGATTTCCAACTTTAATGATACGAGTGTATCCACCTGGACGGTCTCCTACTTTAGCAGCAACGTCTCTGAACAAGTCAGTTACCGCATATTTGCTACGTAAGTATCCAAAAACGATACGACGATTGTGAGTAGTATCAGCTTTTGATTTTGTTATTAAAGGCTCAACAAATTGTTTAAGCGCTTTTGCTTTAGCAACAGTAGTGTTAATACGTTTGTGCTCGATAAGAGAACAAGCCATATTAGCTAACATAGATTTTCTATGTGCAGTCTGTCTGCTTAAGTGATTGAATTTTTTTCCGTGTCTCATTGCTTTATGAAATTTAATCCGCCAAGGCGGATTAGATTATTCTTTATCTAGTTTGTATTTTGCTAAATCCATACCGAAGTTTAAATTTTTAACTGCAACAAGTTCATCAAGTTCAGTTAAAGATTTTTTACCAAAATTACGGAATTTCATTAGGTCATTTTTATTGAACGATACTAAATCACCAAGTGTATCAACTTCAGCCGCTTTCAAACAATTTAATGCTCTTACAGAAAGATCCATATCAACAAGCTTAGTTTTAAGCAATTGTCTCATGTGTAATGACTCTTCGTCATAAGATTCTGTTTGTGCAATTTCGTCAGCCTCGAGTGTAATTCTTTCGTCAGAGAATAACATGAAATGGTGAATTAAAACTTTTGCAGCTTCAGTAAGAGCATCTTTTGGATTGATCGAACCATCAGTTTTTATTTCAAAAACTAATTTTTCATAATCTGTTTTTTGCTCAACACGGAAGTTTTCAATGGCATATTTTACATTTTTTACCGGAGTAAAAATTGAATCTGTAAAAATAGTTCCAATTGCAGCATTCTGTTTTTTGTTCTCTTCAGCAGGAACATATCCTCTACCTTTTTCGATAGTTAAATCGAAATTAAGTTTGATTTTACTGTCTAAATTACAGATAACTAGTTCTGGATTCAAAACTTGGAAACCTGAAATAAATTTTTGAAAATCACCAGCTGTCAATTGATCTTTACCTGAAACAGAAATAGTAACTGATTCATTATCTATATCTTCAATTTGACGTTTGAAACGTACTTGTTTTAGATTAAGAATAATTTCGGTAACGTCTTCAACAACTCCTGAAATAGTAGAAAACTCATGATCTACACCTTCAATGCGAACAGATGTTATTGCATAACCTTCTAATGCTGAAAGCAAAACTCTTCTAAGTGCATTACCAACGGTCAATCCGTAACCAGGTTCTAAAGGTCTAAATTCGAATTTACCTTCAAAATCGGTTGAATCGATCATGATAACTTTATCGGGCTTCTGAAAATTAAATATTGCCATAAATTTCGACTAAGTCAATTATTATTTGTTGTACAACTCTACGATTAATTGTTCTTTGATGTTTTCTGGAATTTGAAGTCTAGCAGGAACAGTAACAAAAGTACCTGATTTAGTTTCGTTATTCCAAGTAATCCATTCATAAACATGACTTGAATTTGATAAAGAACGTTCGATAGCTTCTAATGATTTAGATTTTTCACGAACACCTACTACATCACCTGGTTTCAAGTGGTAAGAAGGAATATTTACATTTTCTCCGTTTACAGTAACATGTCTGTGTGATACGATTTGACGAGCACCACGTCTAGAAGGAGCAATACCCATTCTAAAAACAACGTTGTCTAATCTTGCTTCACACAATTGCAAAAGAACTTCACCAGTAACACCTTTGGTTGCTGATGCTTTTTCGAATAAGTTTCTGAATTGTTTTTCTAATATTCCGTAAGAATATTTAGCTTTTTGCTTTTCCATTAACTGGACTGCATATTCAGATTTTTTTCCTCTTTTTTTAGCCATCCCGTGTTGTCCAGGTGGGTAATTTCTTTTTTCGAAAGCTTTATCGTCTCCGAAAATTGCTTCGCCAAATTTACGAGCGATTTTGGTTTTTGGACCAGTATATCTTGCCATTTTAAAAAATTTAAGGTAGAGATTATGAATTCAGGTCATATCCTCCGATAATCTATATTCTACCTATGTTATACTATAATTATTTTGAGTATTATACTCTACGTCTTTTAGGAGGACGACATCCATTGTGAGGCATTGGAGTAACATCGATAATCTCAGTCACTTCAATTCCACCGTTATGCAAAGAACGAATAGCAGACTCACGTCCGTTTCCTGGTCCTTTTACATAAACCTTTACTTTTTTAAGTCCAGCTTCAAGAGCTACTTTACTACAATCTTCTGCTGCCATTTGGGCTGCGTATGGAGTGTTCTTTTTAGAACCTCTAAAACCCATTTTACCAGCTGAAGACCAAGAAATAACTTCACCTTTTTTGTTAGTCAAAGAAATGATGATATTGTTAAAAGTAGCAGAAATATGAGCTTCTCCCGTTGATTCAACGATAACTTTACGTTTTTTTGCAGTTGCTTTAGCCATATTACTTATTATTTAGTTGCTTTTTTCTTGTTGGCAACAGTTTTTCTCTTACCTTTTCTTGTTCTAGAGTTGTTTTTAGTTCTTTGTCCTCTTAAAGGAAGACCAGTTCTATGACGGATACCTCTATAACATCCAATATCCATTAAACGTTTGATGTTCAAAGAAACTTCAGAACGTAATTCTCCTTCAATTTTGAAAGTTGATACTGCTTCACGAATTGCTCCGATCTCATCATCATTCCAGTCTTGAACTTTTTTATCTTGGCTAACTTGAGCTTTTGCTAAAATCTCAATAGCTCTACTACTTCCTAATCCGAAGATGTAGGTTAGTGCTATAACACCTCTCTTATTTTTTGGGATATCTACCCCTGCTATTCTTGCCATAACTATCCTTGTCTTTGTTTAAATCTAGGATTCTTTTTGTTTATTACGTACAATCTCCCTTTTCTTCGCACAATTTTGCACTCGGGACTTCTCTTTTTTACTGAAGCTCTAACTTTCATTTTGAATATCCTTTAATATCTATAAGTAATTCTTGCTTTTGACAAATCGTAAGGGCTCATTTCTAGTTTCACTTTATCACCAGGTAATAATTTGATGTAATGCATACGCATTTTTCCAGAAATATGGGCGATTACAATATGTCCATTTTCTAACTCTACACGGAACATCGCATTTGATAATGCTTCAATGATGGAACCGTCTTGTTCTATTGCTGATTGTTTTGCCATAAGTTAAGCTACTGCTTTTCTATTTTTACCACTCTTCATTAAACCGTCATAATGTTTGTTTAACAAATATGAATTGATTTGTTGAATTGTATCTATGGCAACACCAACCATAATTATTAATGAAGTTCCTCCAAAAAACATTGCCCAAGATTGTTGAACATCCATAAGACTTACAACAATTGCTGGGAACACAGCGATCAAGGCAAGAAATAAAGATCCTGGAAAAGTTATTAAAGACATCACTTTGTCAAGAAAATCAGAAGTTTCAACTCCAGGTCTAACACCGGGAATAAAACCGCCACTTCTCTTTAAATCGTCAGACATCTTATTAGTAGGAACCGTGATTGCAGTGTAAAAGAAAGTAAATACAACAATTAAAGTTGCAAAAACAAAATTATACCAAAACCCAAACATATTACTAAAAGCGCCAACAATCGATTGTGATGCATCTGATTTGGATAAACCTGCTACAGCAGCAGGAATAAACATAATTGCCTGAGCAAAAATAATAGGCATAACTCCAGAAGCATTAAGCTTCAATGGAATCCATTGTCTATTACCACCCATTAAGTCTTGTTCGTAATCGCCTGAAGAAGTACGACGAGCGTACTGAACAGGTATTTTTCGAACTGCCATAACAAGCAATACACACGCAATAATAACCAATAACCAAATGATAATTTCAATAACCAATAACATTGGTCCACCATTATTATTAGTAACTCTGGTTGTAAACTCTTGAATAAAAGCCTGAGGGAATCTAGCCAAAATACCAACCATAATCAACAATGATATACCGTTACCAATACCTTTATCAGTAATTTTTTCCCCTAACCACATGGCGAATACCGTCCCTGTAACTAAGATAATCACTGAAGAAAATAAGAATTCAAATGAATCAAATCCTAACAAAAAAGCACTACTAGGTAAAGTTCTATACAAATTATAAATGTACGTTGGACCTTGGACCAGGGTAATACCAATTGTCAACCAACGGGTAATTTGATTAATCTTTTTTCTACCACTTTCACCGTCACTTTGAAGCTTTTGTAAATATGGAATCGCAATTCCCATTAACTGAACAACAATAGATGCAGAAATATATGGCATTATACCTAAAGCAAAAACCGAAGCTTTAGAGAAAGCACCTCCAGTAAACATATCTAGAATAGATCCAATACCATTTTTGGTTTGACCAGCTAAACTGTTTAATTGAGTTGCATCAATTCCAGGAAGCGTAACGTGTGCTCCAAAACGATAAACTAAAAGAAGACCTAAAGTGATTAGGATTCTATTTTTAAGTTCCTCAATTTTCCAAACATTACTTAATGATTCAATAAATTTCTTCATCTTAATAGAAAAATTATATTGTTACAGCTTCTCCACCAGCAGCTTCAATAGCAGCTTTTGCAGTAGCAGTAAATTTGTGAGCAGTTACTTTTAATTTCGCTGTCAATTCTCCTCTTCCTAAAATCTTAACGATTTCATTTTTAGTAGCCAAACGATTAGCAACATAAACTGTCATATCAACAGCATCTGTTATCACACCATTATCAACTAATAATTGAAGTGTATCTAGATTAACACCTTCGTATTCTTTACGATTGATGTTTGTGAAACCAAACTTAGGCACACGTCTTTGAAGCGGCATTTGACCACCTTCAAAACCAATCTTTTTAGAATAACCAGAACGAGATTTTGCTCCTTTGTGACCTCTTGCAGAAGTACCACCTTTTCCAGAACCTTCTCCTCTACCTAATCTTTTATTTTGATTGTGTGTAGAACCTTCAGCAGGTTGTAAGTTACTTAAATTCATAACAGTATTTGTTATTTAGCTTCTTCAACAGAAACTAAGTGTTTAACTTTATTTATCATCCCAAGGATTGTAGGGTTTGAATCATGCTCTACAACTTGTCCCATTTTACGTAGACCTAAAGCTTCTAATCCTCTCTTTTGTGAAAGAGGACAGTTGATTTTGCTTCTAATTTGTTTTACTAATACTTTAGCCATAATTTCCTTGAATTAACCTTTAAAAACTTTTTCTAAAGAAACGCCTCTTTGTTTTGCAACAGTATAAGCACTTCTCATTTGTAATAAAGCATCAAAAGTTGCTTTTACTACGTTGTGAGGATTTGAAGATCCTTGAGATTTAGATAATACATCATGAATTCCAACTGATTCAAGAACTGAACGAACAGCTCCACCAGCAATAACTCCTGTACCATGAGAGGCAGGAATTAAGAATACACGTGCACCACCAAATTTACCTTTTTGTTCGTGAGGAACTGATTTACCATTCAAAGGAATTTTTACTAAATTTTTCTTAGCATCTTCCACTGCTTTCGCAATTGCTTCAGAAACATCTTTAGATTTTCCTAATCCGTGTCCAACCACTCCATTTTCATCACCTACAACTACAATAGCAGAAAAACCAAAAGCTCTACCTCCCTTTGTAACCTTAGTAACACGATTTACACTTACCAAACGATCTTTTAATTCAAGACCACTAGGTTTTACTAACTCTACATTCTTGTATTTACTATTAGACATACTATATTAGAATTTAAGTCCAGCCGCTCTTGCGCCTTCCGCTAATGATTTAATACGACCGTGATATAAATAACCTCCTCTATCGAAAGTTATTACATCTATCCCAGCTTTTAAAGCTTTTTCAGCAATTAGTTTTCCAACCGCTGTAGCAACTTCAATGTTCGTACCGTTACCTATTTCTTTTTCTCTTGAAGAAGCCGCCAATAAAGTAACTCCGTTTACATCATCAATAAGTTGAGCGTAAATTTCTTTGTTACTTCTAAATACAGATAGTCTTGGATTAGTAGCAGTACCACTAATACTTTTTCTAATTCTGAATCTAATTCTTTGTCTTCTTTCAGGTTTTGTTAATGACATAATCTTATTTTTTAAGCTGATTTACCTGCTTTTCTTCTTAATACTTCACCTACAAATTTAACACCTTTTCCTTTGTACGGCTCTGGCTTACGAAAACCTCTGATTTTCGCTGCTACCTGACCTAAAAGTTGTTTGTCAAATGATGTTAATTTCACAATTGGGTTTTTCCCTTTTTCTGAAATAGTTTCCAAAACAACTTCTGGAGCAATTTCTAAAACAATATTGTGCGAATAACCAAGTGCTAAATCTAATTTTTGTCCTTGATTTGAAGCTCTATAACCAACTCCTACCAATTCTAATGACTTAGTAAAACCATCTGTCACACCGATAATCATGTTATTGATTAAAGATCTGTACAAACCATGTTTTGCTCTTTGGTCTTTGTGATCAGACGATCTGTCAACTTGAACTTGACCATCTTCAACTGTAACAGTAACGTCCGAAAACTCCTGAGTTAGTTGACCATTTTTTCCTTTTACTGTAATAATACCATTTGCAACTTCAACAGTTACACCAGCAGGGATTACAACCGGACTTTTACCTATTCTTGACATCTTATATAGTCTTTAAATTAGTATACGTAACAAATTACTTCACCACCAACATTTAACTGTCTGGCTTTCTTTCCTGTCATCAAACCTTTTGATGTAGAAACAATAGCAATTCCTAATCCATTAAGGATTCTTGGAATAGTTGAAGAACTTGAATATTTACGTAAACCTGGTTTACTAATTCTTTGGATATCTTTAATTACTGACTCTTTAGTATCTTTATCATACTTCAAAGCAATTTTGATTGAACCCTGAACAGCGTTGTCTTCAAATTTGTAACTCAAGATATAACCTTGATCAAATAAGATCTTAGTTATTTCTTTTTTTAGATTAGATGCAGGAATTTCAACAACTTTGTGGTTTGCAGCCACAGCGTTACGAACTCTTGTCAAATAATCAGCAATAGGATCTGTATACATGTGTATTAATTTGCGGTTTTGGTTTTCAACAAACTATTTGTCGAACCTGAAACCAATTTATAAATGTTTATGATACAGACAAAACGTAAGTAATGTCTGTATCAGGACGCAATAAATTACGTCTTACCAAGATGCTTTTTTAACACCAGGTATCAATCCGTTATTTGCCATTTCACGAAATGTAACACGTGAAAGACCGAATTGACGCATATACCCTCTTGGTCTACCTGTTAATTTACAACGATTGTGTAAACGAACTGGCGAAGCATTTTTTGGTAACTTTTGCAAACCTACGAAATCTCCAGCTTCTAACAAAGCTTTTCTTTTCTCAGCATACTTAGCTACTGTTTTTTCTCTCTTAACCTCGCGGGCTTTCATTGATTCTTTAGCCATGTCTTAATTCTTTTTAAAAGGTAATCCTAATTCTGTCAATAGAGACTTTGCTTCTTTATCTGTTTTTGCACTAGTTACAAAAGAGATATCCATTCCTGAAATTTTGTTTACTTTATCAATATCAATTTCCGGGAAAATGATTTGTTCCAAAACTCCAAGGTTGTAATTTCCTCTTCCGTCAAAACCAGTAGCTTTAATACCACTGAAATCTCTTACACGTGGTAAAGCTGAAGTAATAAGTCTATCTAAAAACTCATACATTCTTTCTCCACGCAAAGTAACTTTTGCTCCAATCGGCATCCCTTTTCTCAATTTGAATGACGCAACGTCTTTCTTAGAAATTGTAGATACTGCTTTCTGTCCAGTGATCTTTGTTAACTCATCAACCGCATAGTCGATTAGTTTTTTATCAGATACAGCTGCACCAACTCCTTTACTTAAAACGATTTTTTCCAATTTTGGAACTTGCATTACGTTTACGTATCCGAATTCCTCTTTAAGAGCAGCAATTACTCTGCTCTTATATTCTTCTTTTAGTCTAGGTATATACGCCATTACTATAGTACTTGATTAGATTTTTTTGAAAATCTTACTTTCTTATCTCCTTCTACTCTAATACCAACTCTAGTTGTTTCCTTAGTTTTAGGATCAATTAAAGAAATATTAGATATTTGTATAGAAGCTTCTTTCTTTACGATACCACCTTGAGGGCTTTTTGCACTAGGTTTCGTATGTTTTGAAACCATGTTTACACCTTCAACAATCGCTTTGTTTTTCTCACGGTAAACACGTAATACTTTACCTTCAGCACCTTTATGGTCTCCAGCAATTACTCTTACGATGTCACCTGATTTTATTTTTAGCTTTATCATCTTAAAACGAATTAAAGCACTTCTGGTGCTAATGATACAATTTTCATGAATTGTTTTTCACGAAGTTCTCTTGCTACCGGACCAAAAACACGAGTTCCTCTCATTTCACCAGCAGCATTTAATAACACACATGCGTTGTCATCAAATCTAATGTATGAACCATCGGCTCTTCTCACTTCTTTTTTGGTACGTACAACAACTGCAGTTGAAACAGCTCCTTTTTTAACGCTTCCGTTAGGAGCAGTATCTTTGATAGAAACTACAATCTTGTCACCAACAGAGGCATACCTTCTTTTGGTACCTCCTAAAACACGGATAGTTAAAACTTCCTTTGCTCCAGTGTTATCTGCTACTTTTAGTCTTGATTCTTGTTGTACCATAATTATTTAGCTCTTTCTAGGATTTCAACTAACCTCCAACATTTTGTTTTACTCATAGGACGCGTTTCGCTAATCCTTACAGTATCTCCAATGTTGCAGTCGTTCTTTTCGTCGTGTGCGTGATACTTTTTAGTTTTCAACACGAACTTACCGTATAATGGGTGTTTAACTTTACGCACTTCAGCAACAACAATAGACTTATCCATTTTGTCCGAAGTAACAACACCAACTCTTTCTTTTCTTAAATTTCTTTTTTCTTCCATCTTTCAGCAGATTACAATTATTGCAACTCTCTTTTAGTAAGTTCCGTAGCTAATCTTGCAACTGTTCTTCTTACACTTCTAATTTGAAGTGGGTTCTCAATTGGAGAAATAGCGTGAGCCATTTTTAGGTCGGCATATGCCTTCTTAGTCTGACTAAGTTTCTCTTGCAACTCCGCTGCAGAAAGATCTTTTATTTCTGATTGTTTCATAATATAATATAAATTATGCTTCGAAATCTCTAGCAACGACAAATTTAGTTTTTACTGGAAGCTTTTGAGCTGCAAGACGTAACGCCTCTTTTGCAACTGACAAAGGTACTCCTCCAACTTCAAACATAATTCTTCCGGGTTTAACAACGGCAGCCCAATACTCAACTGCACCTTTTCCTTTACCCATACGTACCTCAAGAGGTTTCTTAGTGATAGGTTTGTCTGGAAATATTTTGATCCATAATTGTCCTTCTCTTTTCATAAAACGAGTTGCAGCAATACGCGCAGCTTCGATTTGACGAGAGGTTAAGAACATTCCATCTTCATGTACAGATTTAATACCAAACATTCCATTAGAAAGTTCATGTCCTCTTTGAGAATTTCCTTTCATTTTACCCTTTTGTACCTTACGGTATTTTGTTCTTTTAGGCTGTAACATTTTTCTTTAGTTTAAAAATTTACTTTCTTTTACGAGCGTCTGGTTTTCCACCTTTATTAAAAGGCTTTCTGTCTCCTCTAGGAGAATCGCCACCTTTACCACCACCAGTTCCGGATTGTTTTTTATCCATTCCTGCAAGCGGAGAAAGATCTCTCTTTCCATAAACTTCACCCTTCATGATCCACACTTTGATTCCCATTCTACCATAAGTAGTATGAGCTTCTGCAAGCGCATAATCAATATCAGCTCTGAAAGTTGATAGAGGAATTCTACCTTCTTTGAAACCTTCTGAACGAGCCATCTCCGCACCATTCAAACGACCAGAAATCAAAACTTTGATACCTTCCGCGTTCATACGCATAGAAGCAGCAATAGCCATTTTGATTGCACGTCTGTAAGAAATTCTGCTTTCGATTTGACGACAGATGCTTGTAGCAACTAGATACGCGTCAAGCTCAGGTCTTTTGATTTCAAAGATGTTGATTTGAACCTCTTTGTCAGTAATTTTCTTAAGTTCTTCTTTCAACTTGTCTACCTCTTGTCCACCTTTCCCAATAATAATACCAGGTCTTGCAGTAGTGATAGTAACGGTTACAAGTTTTAAAGTTCTCTCGATGATTACTTTTGATACACTAGCTTTTGATAAACGAGCATGGATATACTTTCTGATTTTGTGATCTTCGGCAAGTTTATCACCATAATCATTTCCACCATACCAGTTTGAGTCCCATCCTCTGATGATACCAAGTCTATTTCCAATTGGATTTGTCTTTTGTCCCATCTTGTATTAAATTGCTTGTGTGTTATTAATAGATCCAAGCACGATTGTTACGTGATTAGAACGTTTTCTAATTCTGTGCGCACGACCTTGTGGAGCTGGACGAAGTCTTTTCAACATCATTCCACCATCTACTGTAATCGTTTTAACAAATAAACCCGCTTCTTCCATATTAGCGTCAGGGTTTTTTGCTTGCCAGTTGGCAATTACAGATAAAACCAATTTTTCTAATTTTCTTGAAGCTTCTTTAGAACTAAATCTTAAGATGTTTAGTGCTCTTTCTACCTTCTGACCTCTTACCAAGTCCGCTACTAAGCGCATTTTTCTAGGTGAAGTAGGGCAGTTATTCAATTTTGCGAAAGCAATAGACTTATTAGCCTCTTTTCTCGCATCTGCTGTTTCTCTTTTACGAACTCCCATTGCTTCTTATTTTTTACCTTTATTTTTTGCTCCAGCATGACCTCTAAAAGATCTAGTTGGTGAAAATTCTCCTAATTTGTGACCTACCATGTTTTCTGTTACGTAAACTGGTACAAATTGACGACCGTTATGAACTGCGATAGTTTGCCCAACAAAGTCTGGAGTAATCATAGAAGCTCTAGACCATGTCTTAACTACTCCTTTATTTCCACCTGCGATGTTTTCCTGAACTTTCTTGTCTAACTTATAATGAACGAAAGGTCCTTTTTTTAATGAACGTGCCATATCTTATTATTTCTTTCTACGTTCTACGATATACTTGTTACTCGGGTTTTTCTTAGAACGTGTTCTATAACCTTTAGCTGGTATTCCATTTCTTGAACGTGGATGTCCACCAGAAGAACGTCCTTCACCACCACCCATTGGGTGATCGACAGGGTTCATTGCAACAGGTCTTGTTCTAGGTCTTCTTCCTAACCATCTTGTTCTACCTGCTTTTCCAGATACAACTAATTGGTGGTCTGAATTAGAAACCGCTCCAATTGTAGCCGAACAAGTCAACAAGATTAATCTTGTTTCTCCAGAAGGCATTTTGATTGTAGCATATTTTCCATCTCTTGCCATTAATTGAGCAAATGTTCCAGCAGAACGAGCGATTACCGCCCCTTGACCTGGTCTCAATTCGATACAAGAAATCACAGTTCCTAATGGAATTCTGCTTAAAGGTAATGTATTACCAATTTCAGGTTGAGATTCAGGACCAGAAACTAATTTCTGACCAACTTTCAATCCGTTTTGAGCAATAACATATGTTTTCTCTCCATCAGCATATGCCAACAAAGCGATAAACGCAGTACGATTTGGATCATATTCTATTGATTTAACCGTCGCAGGAATTCCTTCTTTTGTACGTTTAAAATCAATGATACGATATCTCTGCTTGTGACCACCACCTGTATAACGCATGGTCATCTTTCCTTGACTATTTCTACCACCAGAGTTTTTTATCGGCGCTATCAAAGAGCGTTCCGGCTTATCAGTTGTAATGGCGTCATAACCATTCACAACTCTAAATCGCTGACCTGGGGTAATAGGTTTTAATTTTCTTACTGACATTTTATCTTAGATATTGTTGTAAAAATCAATTGTTTCTCCTTCTTGTACTTGAACAATTGCTTTTTTAATTGCATTAGTCTTTCCACTGATTAAACCACTTTTAGTGTATTTAGTAGTTCTATCCGGTCTTACGTTCATTGTGTTAACACTCAAAACAGTTACTCCATAAGCAGCTTCAACAGCTTTCTTAATTTGTACCTTGTTTGCTTTTTTGTCAACAACAAATCCGAAGCGGTTTAAAACTTCACTTTCTTTGGTTACTTTTTCCGTTACTATAGGCTTAATTATGATGCTCATATCCTATTATTTACTTAAATTTTCTTCAATTATCTCCAAAGAACTCTCTAAAAGCACTAAATTATTAGCGTTTAATATAGCGTAAGTGCTTAATTCTAAGCTACTTACTACACTAGAGCCTTTTAAATTGCGTGACGACAAATATACATTTTTATTTGTATCACCCAAGACAAACAGGGATTTTTTATTTTCTAACTCTAAAGCTTTCAAAACGTTAATGAAATTTTTAGTGTTTGGTGTTTCAAATTCAAAGTCTGCAAGAACGATAATGTTCGATTCTTTTGCTTTAATTGAGAAAGCAGATTTTCTTGCCAAACGTTTCAAGCTTTTATTCAATTTGAATGAATAACTTCTTGGTCTTGGTCCGAAAACTGTTCCACCACCTTTAAACAATGGATTCTTTGCACTACCCGCACGAGCAGTACCAGTTCCTTTTTGTTTTTTAATCTTACGCGTACTTCCCGCAACTTCAGCTCTTTCTTTAGCTTTGTGCGTTCCTTGTCTTTGATTAGCAAGATATTGCTTTACATCAAGATATACTGCGTGATTGTTTGGTTCTATACCAAATACTGAATCAGAAAGTTGAACTTTTCTTCCAGTATCTTTTCCGTTGAAATCTAATACTTTTGCTTCCATTACTTCTGAATGATTACATAAGAGTTGTTACATCCAGGAACACATCCTTTAATAACAAGTAGGTTCTTTTCAGCAACTACTTTTAAAACTCTAAGGTTTTGAACTTTTACATTGTCTCCTCCCATACGTCCAGCCATACGCATTCCTTTGAATACTCTAGATGGATAAGAAGAAGCTCCTACAGAACCCGGCGCTCTTAAACGGTTGTGTTGACCGTGAGTTGCTTGTCCAACACCACCAAAACCGTGACGTTTTACAACCCCTTGAAAACCTTTACCTTTAGATACACCTTGTACATCTACAAATTCTCCTTCTTGAAAAATAGAAACATCAATAAGATCTCCTAAATTTTGTTCAGTTGCGAAATCTCGGAATTCAACGACTTTTTTCTTAGCTACAGTTCCCGCTTTCTTAAAGTGACCTAAAGCCGCTTTTGTGGAATGTTTCTCGTTTTTGTCATCGAAACCAAGTTGCAACGCTTCGTACCCGTCAACACCTTTGGTTCTGACTTGGGTAACAACACATGGTCCAGCTTCGATTACCGTACAAGGAATATTCTTCCCGTTCTCGTCGAAAATGCTAGTCATGCCGATTTTTTTACCAATTAACCCAGACATAATTATTAATTATTAATTATTAAATATAAATATAGAACGCAGCTTTTAACCGAATCCTATTTTTTTAGTGGGTGCAAATGTATAACTTATTTACACACAAACCAAAAAAATAATTTTCGATTAAAAACAGCGTCCTTTTTACTCTTAAACTACTTAAACTTTGATTTCAACTTCAACTCCACTTGGCAATTCAAGTTTCATTAAAGCATCAATAGTTTTAGATGAAGATGAATAAATGTCAATTAATCTCTTGTATGACATTACTTCAAATTGCTCTCTCGCTTTTTTGTTAACGTGTGGAGAACGCAGTACAGTGAAAAGTTTTTTGTGAGTTGGCAATGGAATTGGTCCTGTTACTACTGCACCTGTACTTTTTACAGTTTTTACAATCTTTTCAGCAGACTTGTCTACCAACATGTGATCGTAAGATTTTAATTTTATTCTAATTTTTTGACTCATTTTCTTAAAGATTAAGCGTTTCCTTTTGCTTTTTTGATAACTGCTTCCGAAATATTCGAAGGAGTTTCAGCGTAATGTGAAAATTCCATTGTTGATGTTGCACGACCTGAAGACAAAGTTCTTAAAGTAGTAACATAACCAAACATTTCTGATAATGGCACATCAGCTTTAATAGTTTTAGCACCATTTCTATCACCCATGTCATTTACCTGACCTCTACGACGGTTAATATCACCTACGATATCTCCCATGTTTTCTTCTGGTGTAATAACTTCCATTTTCATGATAGGCTCAAGAATAACAGCACCTGCAGCACGACCTGACTCTCTGTAACCCATTCTTGCAGCTAACTCAAAAGAAAGCGCATCTGAATCGACAGGGTGAAAAGATCCGTCTAATAAAGTTACTTTCAAACTATCTACTTGGTATCCTGCTAAAGGACCTGTTTTCATAGCTTCTCTGAAACCTTTTTCAACTGAAGGGATATATTCTTTAGGAACGTTACCACCTTTCACTGCATTAATAAACTGCAATCCTACCGGAGCTTTACCGTCAACTAAATCTGCTGGTTCGATTCTAAATACGATATCACCGAATTTACCACGACCACCTGATTGTTTTTTGTAAGTTTCTCTGTGTTGTGCAGATTTAGTAAATGCTTCTTTATATTCAACTTGAGGTTCACCTTGGTTCACTTCAACTTTAAATTCACGTTTCATTCTATCAACAAGGATATCTAAGTGAAGCTCACCCATACCAGAGATAATAGTTTGACCTGAAGCCTCATCTGTTCTAACAGTAAATGTTGGATCTTCCTCAGCTAATTTAGCCAAAGCCATACCCATTTTATCTACGTCAGCTTTAGTTTTTGGCTCAATTGCAATACCAATTACCGGTGCAGGAAATTTCATTGACTCAAGAATAATCGGGTGTTTTTCATCACACAATGTATCTCCAGTTTTAATATCTTTAAATCCTACTGCTGCTCCAATATCACCTGCTTCGATATAATCGATTGGATTTTGTTTGTTAGCATGCATTTGATAGATACGAGAAATTCTTTCTTTGTTTCCTGAACGAGTGTTCAACACATAAGAACCTGCATCTAAACGTCCTGAATAAGCACGGAAGAAAGCTAAACGACCTACGAATGGGTCAGTAGCAATTTTAAATGCTAAAGCTGCGAATGGCTCTTTAACATCAGGCTTACGTAAAATTTTAGTTTGATCTTCTTCTAATAAATCAGCATCATCAGGATGAATCCCTTCAATACCTTCTTTATCCATTGGAGATGGCAAATACTTACATACTGCATCTAACATAAATTGAACTCCTTTGTTTTTGAAAGAAGAACCAGCAATCATCGGAATGATAGCCATATCCATAGTAGCAGCTCTTAAAGCAGTATTAATTTCTTCCTCTGTAATAGAGTCTTCATCTTCCATGAATTTTTCCAACAAATTCTCATCATAATCAGCAACTGCTTCAATAAGAATTGATCGGTATTCTTTCACTTCTGCAATCATATCTTCAGGAATAGGCACAATATCATACGTAGCACCCAAACCTTCTTCATGCCATACAATAGCTTGATTTTTAACTAAATCTACCACCCCTTTGAAGTCGTTTTCTTCACCAATTGGCAAAGTAATAGCAACTGCATTAGATTTCAACATGTCTCTAACTTGCTGACAAACCATCAAAAAGTTAGAACCTTGACGGTCCATTTTATTAACGAATCCGATACGCGGTACTCTATATTGATCTGCAAGTCTCCAGTTAGTCTCTGATTGAGGCTCAACACCATCAACAGCACTAAACAAGAAAACTAAACCATCAAGTACACGTAATGAACGATTTACTTCAACAGTAAAATCAACGTGTCCTGGGGTATCAATAATATTAAAGTGATACGGCAATGTTTCCGGTAAAGGCACTCCTTGTGTAGTAGGAAAATTCCACTCACAAGTAGTAGCAGCAGAAGTAATTGTAATACCTCTTTCTTGCTCTTGCGCCATCCAGTCCATAGTTGCAGCACCATCGTGTACTTCACCTATTTTGTGTGATTTACCTGTATAGAATAATATACGCTCCGTTGTTGTTGTTTTACCAGCATCAATGTGGGCAGCAATTCCAATATTTCTTGTGTATTTTAGATCTCTAGCCATTTCTTATGAATTAAAATCTAAAGTGAGAGAATGCTTTATTAGCTTCTGCCATTTTGTGAGTATCCATTCTTTTCTTAACGGCAGCACCTTCTTCTTTAGCCGCAGCTAAACATTCTGAAGCTAACCTTTGAGCCATCGATTTTTCGTTTCTTCTTCTAGAATAAAGAATTAACCATTTCATCGCCATAGAAATTTTTCTATCTGGACGAATTTGCATTGGAATTTGAAATGTCGCCCCACCTACTCTACGACTACGTACTTCTACGTGAGGCATAACATTGGTTAACGCATCTTTCCAAATTTCTAATGATGGTTTCTCTGCATCTTGTTTTTTAGACTCAATGATGTCAATCGCATCATAAAATACTTTAAACGCTGTCGATTTTTTTCCATCCCACATTAAGTTGTTCACAAAACGTGTTACCAGTTGGTCATTAAACCTTGGATCTGGTAAAAGTGGTCTTTTCTTTGCCGCTCTTTTTCTCATGTCTTTTTTTTAATAAAAGGTCATACCCATACAAATGTGACTAATCACATCGCTACAAGAAATAACTTTTTAAATTACTTTTTTACTTCTTTTGGGCGTTTTGCTCCATACTTAGATCTTCTTTGCGTTCTTCCTGCTACTCCTGACGTATCAAGTGCACCACGAACGATGTGGTATCTAACTCCTGGTAAATCTTTTACCCTTCCACCCCTAACTAATACTATCGAGTGCTCTTGTAAATTGTGTCCTTCACCAGGGATGTAAGCATTCACTTCATTACCATTTGTCAAACGTACACGCGCTACTTTACGCATTGCAGAGTTTGGTTTTTTTGGTGTTGTAGTGTAAACACGCGTACAAACCCCTCTTCTTTGAGGACAAGAATCTAAAGCAACCGATTTACTCTTCTTAGTTATCTGAGTTCTTCCTGTTCTTACTAATTGTTGAATTGTTGGCATAATTAATACTAAAAATTTCTTATTATATTAAATTCCCGCTTTTTACGGGGTTGCAAATGTAGAAAATATTTTTTACTCTACAAACGTTAAACCATTAATTTTCAATAAGATTATTTAATCATTTTATTTTCACTACAAACAACCGATATTTGCATTACTTTTATTAAAAACAGAAACTCATTGAAACCCATACTTATTTTCATTATATTTTTTTGTTTTGGATTGGGTTGTTCAGCTCAAAATTTTCAATTACACATTATTGGCAGCACTGATTCCGAAACAAAAACTATTGATTCATTGAATTATAATTCGAATCATAAAAACGTAAAATCCATCAGTGACGAAACAATTCGAATAGCAGATAAATTATCAGAAATAGGATTTATTGAAAACATTATAACTGATAATATAAAAGTAAATGACACTAGTTATACAGCAAAACTAAGTTTGCACAATAGGGTCAAAACGATACATATATATATAGGTAGAAATAATGAATTATACAACTCGATCGTACCTAACAAAGTTAAAGACACAATCATCATCCGATATGAAGAAACAGCAACATTCCTGAACAATACTTTACAAAAATTAGAACAAAAAGGATTTGCTTTAGCAAAATTAAAACTGATTAATATTCAAAATAGAAATCAGACACTTTACGCTGATTTAGAATTCACATCTGACAAAAAAAGAAAATTAAACGCAATAGAAATTAAATATATTGAAAAGGGCAATAAAATAAAATTTCCAAAAGGATACATAAACCAAATCAATCACAAATACCAAAATAAAATTTTCAATCAAAACATTGTTAATGAAATACACAAAGAATTTGAAAAGTTCAAATTTGTCAATCAGATAAAATATCCTGAAATTTTATTCTCAAAAGACAGCACAAAAATATACGTATATCTTGAAAAAAGAAAATCGAATACTTTTGACGGCTTTATAGGATTTTCGAACAATGAAAACAAAAAAATTAATTTTAACGGCTATTTGGACATCAATCTTGAAAACACGCTTCAGGCAGGAGAACAATTTTCCATTTATTGGAAAAGCGATGGAAACAAACAAAAAACATTTAAAACCAGTTTAGAATTACCCTATTTATTTAAAAGTCCAATCGCCCTAAAAACTCATCTGATAATTTTCAAACAAGACAGCACCTACCAAAACACAAAAAAAGGAATTAACTTAGGGTATTTTATCAATTACAACACCCGAATTTATGCAGGATACCAATCAACCGAATCCATCGATATTCAGAATACCAACAGCAAACAAATAAGCGATTATAAAAACTCATTTTGGACTTCAGATTTCGAATACATAAGGAACGATAGTAACAATTCTCTTTTTACAAAAAAATCAATTTTTACATTTGCTATTGGACTTGGGAAAAAGAAATCCAACAACCTACCTCAAACTACAACCACAAACAAACAACTTTTTGTGAATCTAGAAGTAATGCATAATTTTTATTTAAATAAAAAAAACAGCATTAACATAAAAAGCCAGAATTATTTTTTGAAAAGCGATACTTACATCATAAATGAACTAATTCGTTTTGGAGGGCTAAATTCCATACGAGGATTCGAAGAAAACAGTCTTCAAGCACATTTTTTAACATTAATATTAACAGAATATCGATACACACTTTCACCAAGTTTATATATTCATTCTATAATTGATTACGGCATATACAAAGACAAAACAACACCGGAAGGAAACAACCAAAAAATGAGCTTAACCGGGCTAGGAATGGGATTAGGAGTACTAACAAAAAACGGATTACTGAAATTAGCTTTTGCAAACGGAAGCAACAAAACCCAAAAAATAAATTTTTATAACACTATTATTCACTTATGTTACAATGTTAAATTTTGAATGCATGCATAAAAAATCATTTGAAATGTTAGGAAAGTTAACAAATTATTAAGATTTTTGTCTCACTAATTCAAAATAATTAAAAATGAAACTAAAGTTCAATGGATTCTTAGTACTATTAGTAGTACTTGTGGCGCAACTAACTTTTGCGCAAGAAAGAGCTGTTTCAGGAACTGTTTCTGATAATGCAGGATTGCCTTTACCAGGTGTGAGTGTATTAGTGAAAGGAACTAAATCTGGAACACAAACTGATTTTGATGGAAAATACGCCATCAAAGCATCGCCAAGTCAAGTCTTAATTTTTAGCTACATTGGTATGAAAACCAGGGAAGCAGCAGCGAGTTCAGCAACTATTAATGTAAAATTAGTTAGTGATGCATTAGAACTTGAAGGTGTTGTAGTTACAGCTTTGGGAATTAAAAGAGAAAAAAAATCTCTTGGATATGCAACACAAGAAGTTAAAGCAGAAGACTTAAATTCCGGTGCTGGAAGTGGAAATTTCATAAACGAACTTTCTGGAAAAGTAGCAGGTGTTAATATCAAAAGAAACAATAATTTTGGTGGTTCCTCTAGTATTGTATCCAGAGGGGTTAAAAGTTTAACTGGTAGTAATGAAATGCTAATTGTTATCGATGGAATGCCAATTAATAACTCCTTAGTAACCGGCGGTACAGGTAACCAAGCATCAGGAGCTGGCGGAACTTACGATTATGGTAACAACGCAATGGATATCAACCCTGAAGACATAGAAAGTGTAAATATATTAAAAGGAGCTGCAGCTTCCGCTTTATACGGTTATTTAGGTGGTAATGGTGTTGTAATGATTACAACTAAAAAAGGTAGAGCAAAAAAAGGTATGGGAATCACTGTTTCTTCTGAATTTGTTGGAAGTACTATTGACAAATCTACTTTCGTTAAATATCAAGATAAATATGGAGCAGGTTACGGTCCTTTTTATGAAGATGCTTCCGGATATTTCTTATCAAGAGATATCAACTTAGACGGTGTAGCAGATTTAGTTGTCCCTACATCTGAAGACGCTTCTTATGGAGCAGCTTTTAACCCTAATTTGAGTGTATATAACTGGAATGCATTTACTCCTTGGTCTGATAGTTATGGAAAAGCTACTCCATGGGTAGCTGCTAAGAATGACCCAACAACTTTCTTCCAAACAGGAACTTCATTTAACAACTCTGTTTCAATAGAAGACGGAAATGACACTACTAACTTTGTATTAAATTATACTAATTCTAAACAAACTGGTATTCTTCCAAACAGTGATATGAAAAAAAATAGCGTTAGCGCTAAAATCAATCATAAGTTTACTGATAAATTATCAGCTAGTGTTTTTGCCAATTACAATTCGCAGAGCACGGTAGGTAGAAACTCAACGGGTTATAATGAAAACATTATGTCAAATTTCCGTCAGTGGTGGCAAACTAACGTAGACGTTCAAGAATTAAAACAGGTTTATGAAAGATCAGGAGGACAAAACATTAACTGGAATTTCACCGATCCATCTGACTTAACTCAAATATACTGGGATAACCCTTATTTTATCAGAAATAAAAACTTCCAGTCTGACGAAAGAAACCGTTTCATCGGCTACTCGAAACTGGATTACAAAATTGCTGACTGGGTAACAGCTACAGCTAAAATATCGACTGATTCTTACAGCGAATTACGTGAAGAAAGAAGAGCATTCGGATCTATAGCAGGTCAGTTTGGAATAAACAGATTAGACGAAACATCTGGATACCAAAAATATCAAAGATCTTTTTCTGAACAAAATTATGATTTTATCTTAACATTCAAAAAAGACATCTCAGAAAATATTAATTTTACTGGTATTCTTGGAGGCACTGCTGTACGAACTAGAATTGCCTCTACATTAAACTCTACACAAGGCGGTCTTATCGTACCAGACTTGTTCAGTTTATCAAATTCGGTTCAAACCGTTCCTTTCCCTTTGGAAGCAGAAATTAACCAAGGAGTTAATAGTTATTACGGATCAGCATCTGTCGGCTTTAAAGATTTCTTTTTTATAGATGCAACTGCAAGGAGAGACGCGTTTTCAAGTCTACCTGCAGGAAAGAATGCAATTTGGAGCTACTCAGCTTCTGGAAGTTATGTTTTTACGAAACATATTGATCAACCGTGGTTAAGTTTTGGTAAAATTAGAGCTGGTTATTCTGAAAGCCCGCTAGGAACACCAAATTTGTCTTTAGTGGATACTTATGTTAAAAACGATCCCTTTGGTTCTAATCAACAATATTCTGTTGGCGGTACAAAAAACAATCCAAACTTAGAAGCAGTAAAAACAAATACACAAGAAATTGGTTTAGAAATGCAATTTTTAAACAGAAGACTTGGTTTTGAAGTAAGTGCTTACAGAAACGTAAACAACGGAGAAGCTTTCCAAGTTCCTTTTTCAACTGCTACGGGTAATAGTGCAAGATATATTAATGCCGCAACTGTAGAAAACAAAGGTTTAGAGGTTCAATTTAACGTTACACCTTTTAAAACAAAAGATTTCGCATGGGATATTTTTGTAAACTGGTCTAAAAACAAAAATAAAGTAACCAAGTTAGCTCCAGGAATTGAAAATTTAAGATTGAACTCCTTTCAAGGTGGTGTAACTTTAAATGCTTCAATAGGACAACCTTATGGGGTACTTAAAGGAACTGATTTTACTTACTTAAACGGAGAAAGAATAGTTGGCGCTAATGGTAGATACGTGCTTAACCCAACTGCTAATAATGTTATTGGAGATGTTAATCCTGATTGGTTAGGTGGTATTCGTAATAAATTTACATATAAAAACTTATCTTTCGGATTCTTAATTGATATGAAAAAAGGTGGAGATATCTTTTCACTTGATCAATCTTACGGCTTAGCCACAGGTTTATATGATGTTACTGCAGGTACTAATGAATTGGGCA
This sequence comes from Flavobacterium algoriphilum, assembly GCF_048158655.1. NCBI lineage: Bacteria > Pseudomonadati > Bacteroidota > Flavobacteriia > Flavobacteriales > Flavobacteriaceae > Flavobacterium > Flavobacterium algoriphilum. The sequence goes on along the minus strand of NZ_JBLNKY010000002.1, from coordinate 123,071 downwards.
ACCCAATTAGAAATACAATTGCCAATGGTGGTGGTGTTATCTTGCCAGGTGTTACTGCTGCAGGTGTACCTAATACGGTTAGAACTCCTTCTCCAAACCAATATGGTAATGTTTCTGGATATAGGAGAGCACCAAATAAAGCTTTCGTATATGACGCTTCATTTATTAAGCTAAGAGAGGTAAATATTAGTTATTCTCTTCCATCTACACTTGTTACAAGAATGAATCTTCAAGAAATGAAATTTAGTATAGTAGGTTCAAATTTATGGATAATAGATAAAAACCTTCCGTATGCTGACCCAGAAAGTGGGTTAAGTGCAAGTGCTTCATCAGCAGGTTACTCAATCGGTTCTTTACCAACGACAAGAAATGTTGGTGTTAACGTAACATTTAAATTTTAAATTATGAAAAAAATAGTTTTAATAATCTCGTTTTTAGCCTTGACCGTATCATGTACTGATGATATAACAGGATTAAATACAGACACGAAAAATCCAACATCTGCCAAACCCGAGTTTTTATTCACAAATGCTCAAAAAACTTTAGTAGACCAAATGGTAAATGCTTCTGTCAACAGAAACGTTTTCAGAATGTTAGTACAACAGTGGACAGAAACTACTTATCCAGATGAAAGTCAGTATAATTTGACTACAAGACCTATTCCTGATGCTCACTTTACAACCCTTTACAGAGATGTTCTTAGAGATTTTAAAGAGTCTAACACTTTATTAAATAAAGTTGTTACCGCTGGAGCAAGTGAAGCGGCAATTGTGGCTAATAAAAGAGCTATAATCGAAATAATGAATGCTTACACTTTTAGTGTTTTAGTAGATAGCTTTGGTAATGTTCCTTATTCTGAAGCTTTAGATATCGAGGCACATCCGTTGCCAAAGTATGACGATGCACAAACGATCTATAAAGATCTTATTGCAAGATTAACTGCGGCTCAAGCTAAATTAAATACTTCAGAAAGTAGTTTTGGGACCGCTGATTTAATATATAGTGGCAATACTGCAAAATGGAAAAAATTTGCAAATACTCTAAGATTAAGACTTGCTATAAATATGTCTGACGTTGATGCAACTTATTCTTCTGCCCAAGCTACAGCTGCGATAAACGCAGGACTTATGTCAAGCAATAGTGATGATGCTAATTTAAATTATTTAGGCGCACAACCTAACGCAAACCCACTATATGCAGATATAGTTGCAAGCGGAAGAAAAGATTTTGTGATTGCCGATACATTCGTTAATAAATTAAACGCATTATCTGATCCAAGAAGAGCTAAATATTTCACATTTGCACCAGGTACTACTGTATATAAAGGAGGTATTTATGGCTCATCAAATAGTTATACAAATTTTTCCACTATAAATAGTAACATTTTAGCTCCAACTTTTCCAGGGACTATACTTTCATATAGTGAACAAGAATTTCTGTTGGCTGAGGCAGCCGCAAGAGGTATAGCTGCTGCTGGCTCTCCAGTTTTCCATTACAACAACGCTGTTTTTGCTTCTATGGATAACTGGGGTGTAGCAAAAGACGATGCAATAGCTTATCTAGCTGCTAATCCTTACAATGGGACATCAATTGCAGCTTGGAAAAAAAGCATTGGAGAGCAAGCATGGATTGCTTTATATAACAGAGGATTTGAAGCATGGGATTCTTGGAGAAGATTAGATTTTCCAGTATTACTTGCTCCTACTACTACTTACAACGATATAAAATCAGTTCCAACAAGGTTAACTTATCCAGCAGGTGAAGCAACTGTTAACGCTACAAATGTTACTGCAGCAGCAGCAACTGTAACAGGCGGAGATAAATTAACATCAAAAATATTCTGGGATAAATTATAAATTTCACTTAATTAATTTTTATTAAAACCATCCCATTTTTGGGGTGGTTTTTTTTTATATCTTTGCGCCATGGAAAAAGAACATCAAATATTTGGGATTAGAGCAATAATTGAAGCCATACAAGCGGGCGCAACTGTAGACAAAGTCTATATTCAAAAGGAAGCTAGTAGCGAACTAATGAAGGACTTAATGAAAGTAATGAAACGCGGTAACATTAATTTTTCTTATGTTCCTGTTGAAAAACTAAATCGACTTACGCCAAATAACCACCAGGGTGCAGTGGCAACCATTTCTCCTATCTCGTTTTTTGATTTAGAATCTTTGATCGAGTCTGTAATTGAAAATGGAAAAAAACCATTGTTTTTAATTTTGGATCAAATATCTGATGCCCGTAATTTTGGTGCTATAATAAGAACCGCTGAATGTACGGGAGTAAACGGAATCATAGTTCAAAAAGCAGGTTCAGCACCTGTTAATGGCGATACTGTAAAAACCTCCGCCGGAGCCGTTTTTAACATTCCTATTTGTAAAGTAGAACACATCAAAGATGCTATTTTTCTTTTACAGGCCAGTGGCATTAAAACAGTAGCCGCTACAGAAAAAACAGATCAAAATATCTATGACATTTCATTAAATGAACCTGTAGCGATAATTATGGGATCTGAAGATCGTGGTGTAAACCCATCGGTTTTAAAAATTGTTGATGAGAAAGCAAAACTGCCTATGTTTGGAACTATTGGCTCTTTAAATGTTTCGGTAGCTTGTGGTGCCTTTTTGTATGAAGCAGTACGACAAAGAAGTTAAAATATTTTTGATTTTAAAAAAAATCAATATGTTAAAAATGAATTAAGACTCCGGTTTTGATTCATTTTTTTCGTTTGGAACTATTGTATAATCTACAGGAAGCGATGAAGAATAATAAGCCCATAATTCTTCTGATTCTTCAGGTGGCGGAAGATTAACGAAATTCCCCTCCGTATCAAAACGCTCCATGAAAGGATCACCATCAGGATTATAATCTGGTTTTTCCCAATCGTACTTGATTACCTTTTTATACTCCGGTGTTTTATAAAATAAAGATAAAACAAAACCAGTTATCAAGCCAGCCAAATGGCCTTCCCAAGAAATTGTCTTATCAACCTTTGGAAAAGCATACCAAACCAACCCTCCATAAATAACAATAACCGAAAGTGACAAAGCCACCAAGCGATAATATTTTGTTTGTAGGCCTTTAAAAAAAATAAAACTCACCAAGACATAAATCAAACCACTAGCACCAATATGATAATTGTCCCTGCCAATAACCCAAGTAATCATTCCCGAAAGTAAAACTCCAAATACAATAACTTTAGCAGACTGATTCGCATAAAAAAAATGCAAAGCAGCTAATAAAATCAACAATGGAATTGAATTATTATATAGATGCTCAATATCAGCGTGAATAAATGGACTAAAAAAAACTCCTTGTAAACCAGAAAACACTCTTGGGTAAATCCCATTTTCAACAAAATCAAAATCAAATCGCATTTCAATCCAAAAAACAAACCACAGGAATACTACAAAAAAAAGCGGAAGTCCAATAACCGCATTAGTAAATTTGAAATGATTATCCATTAGTTTTAGTTTCGTGTTCTTGCTGAATTAAACTCAAAAATTTATCCAAAAGCAATTTAATGCTATTTTGTCATACTAAACCCAAAAGGACATTTTAATACAGACCCCTCCCAAATGGAAACGGCATCCTTTTTATCTCGTTTTTTTTACGAGATAAAAAGATACAGTGGACAGCAGGAAATAGCTCCAAAAAAAATTAGAAACTAAAACAAGTTCAGTTTGAAATATAGTAATTTTACAAAATGGAAGCACCACTTGCAGAACGCATTCGACCACAAAAATTAGAGGACTACATAAGTCAATCCCATTTGGTAGGGCCAAGTGGCTCATTAACACAGCAAATTACTAAAGGATTAATTCCTTCGCTTATTTTTTGGGGACCACCAGGGACGGGGAAAACAACTTTAGCACAAATTATCGCTCAAGAATCTAAGCGACCGTTTTATATTTTGAGCGCAATCAATTCAGGCGTGAAAGATATTCGAGAGGTTATTGAAAAAGCCAAACAAAGTGGTGGTCTTTTTACAGCGAAAAATCCTATCCTATTCATAGATGAAATTCATCGTTTTAGCAAATCACAACAAGATTCTTTATTAGCTGCTGTAGAAAAAGGCTGGATTACATTAATAGGAGCTACAACCGAAAATCCGAGTTTTGAAGTCATCCCCGCTTTACTTTCACGTTGCCAAGTTTATGTTTTAAATGCTTTTACAAAAGCTGATTTGGAATCCTTATTGGAACGTGCTATTAAAACAGATACTTTTTTGGCAACGAAAAACATTATTTTAAAAGAAACAGAAGCGCTTTTGAGACTTTCCGGAGGTGATGGACGCAAGCTATTAAATATTTTTGAACTTGTCGTAAACGCCTCTAATGAAGCTGAAATTACAATTACCAACGATCGGGTTTTTGAATTGGTGCAGCAAAATACAGTTTTATATGATAAAAGTGGTGAACAGCATTATGATATTGTTTCGGCTTTTATAAAATCAATTCGCGGTAGTGATCCTAATGGAGCAGTTTATTGGCTTGCAAGAATGATTGAAGGCGGTGAAGATGTAAAATTTATAGCAAGACGTATGCTCATTCTATCTAGTGAAGATATAGGAAATGCAAATCCTACCGCTTTTATTATGGCCAATAATGCATTTCAAGCTGTTTCAACTATTGGATATCCTGAAAGTAGAATTATATTAAGTCAATGTGCCATTTATTTAGCAACATCGCCAAAAAGTAATGCTTCTTATCTAGCGATAGGAACCGCACAACAATTAGTCAAACAAACAGGCGACTTACCAGTTCCAATTCATTTGCGCAATGCTCCAACAAAATTAATGAAAGAATTGGGTTATGGTGAGGAGTATAAATATTCACACGATTTTGCTAACAATTTTGCTGAACAGGAATTTCTACCAAATGAATTAAGTAATAAACCAATTTTTATTCCAGGAAATAACTCAAGAGAAAATACCATTCGGGAATTCCTAAAAAACCGTTGGAAAAATAAATATGGATATTAAAATTAAAGCGATGCTGGGCATCGCTTTAAAAAATTATATCTTTTAAAATCTAAAATTTAACATCTACTTTTTCAGAAATTAATTTGTCATTTAGGTAATATTCAAAAAACCACTGATTATCAATTGCAATTAAAATACCTTGTGTATTTCCTTTTGTTGCAATGAAAGAATCTTTTCTAGAAGTATTATACACTTTCATTATCACTTTTGGTGTACTATCAATTAATTGAAAACCCGCAATTGTAGGTTGTGCATACAGCATTTTCGAACTATCAACAATTGTATTCTGTGATCTTACAACTTGTTTTACAGGCTCTGAAGTTGAACCAATTTCGGTTATTCCTTTAGAGACATTTTGCACATCTGGTCCGGAAACTACAATTGAACCCCCATTATTATATTTATATTGTAAAGCATAAACCGACACAAAAGCCTTATTCAGTGCTTCGGTGTAAGCCAGTTGATAGTCTTTTTCTTTACTCACACCATTTGCTGATTGAAATATTATTTTTCCATTACAATCCTTGAAAGTGACATACAGTTTAGTTGTTAAAAAAGACTTTTCTTTTACCACATCAAAATATAACAAACTACATCTATCATTGTTCTCTTTAGGCAAAGGCTCATTTATATAAAAGCCTTGAAAACCCGCTTTATTTAAATTAAATTTAGATAGAGTGGCCAATCTATATTGATTGTCGCTTTTTGTAAAGTCAAATTTTAAAGGAACAAGAACCGCTTTATAATCATTTACGGATTGCGAGAAACAGCAACTTGAAATTAATACTACTAGAAATAAGAATGTTGTTTTCATATGTATACGCTATTTGTTTTTTAATGGAATATGATATCACCTTTCTTTATTTATGATTGTGTTTTTTGGAATCATGGCGATTTCATAATTCATAAATATTTTTTTAACTCTAATAAATAATTGACTTGTTTAATATTTTGTTCCACTTTTAGGTTGCTTATATTAAAAAAAATTGCATCTAACCCTGCATTAAGAGCTCCATGAACATCCGCTTCAATGCAATCTCCAATCATAACACTACTTTCTTTTTTAGCTTTGGCCAAATCAAGGGCATATTCGAAGATAATAGGATTTGGTTTTTTGACCCCGGCCATTTCAGAATTGGTAATCGTTTGGAAATAACTACCAATATTGGAATTACTTATTTTTTTAAATTGCACCTCAGCAAAACCATTAGTAATAATATGCAGTTTATATTTTTGATTTAAATACTCCAAAACCTCCAAAGTCCCGTCAAAAAGATGATTGTTCTCTGGTAATCGCTGAATGTATTCTTGAGCAATATCTTCAATCTGTTCATCGGAAATAGTATAATTCAATTCATCAAAAGAATGCTTCAATCGATTGTAACGCAATTCAGCATGGGTAATTTTATCATATTGATACAATTTCCAGCACGCTTGATTTATTGGCACATATTTTTCAATGAATGCAGCAGTTTCAATTGTCGGATGACTTCTATTGAAAATAGTCTCAAACGTTAATTCGGAATTCCTATCAAAATCCCAAAGTGTATGATCTAAATCAAAGAAAACGTCTTTTATAATGGTATGTTTCATTTTTTATTTCTAAAATATTCCTTCATCAACAAAACTATAATAACTAGTTTCTGTCACAATAAGATGATCTAAAACTTTTATTTCTAAACTATCTCCAGCTAATTTCAGCTTCCATGTAATTTGTTTGTCGGCATCACTGGGAATTAAAGTTCCTGAAGGATGGTTGTGACATAATATTAACCCAGTTGCCCCCATTTCAAGTGCAGTTTTAAAAACTAATCGCACATCTACCAAGGTTCCAGTTATTCCTCCTTTACTCAATTGTGATTTTGAAATAACCTTATTTGAATTATTTAAATACACAATCCAAAATTCCTCGTGTGGCAATTCACCAATAATAGGCTGCATGATTTCGAAAATAGTTTTACTAGAAGTAATTTTTGTTAATTCAACAGCATCTTCTGCCCTTCTTCGTCTTCCTAGTTCCAAAGCCGCAATAATCGAAATAGCTTTGGCCTCTCCTATTCCTTTAAAATTTGTCAATTGAGAAATAGATAATTTCCCTAACGCATTTAGATTATTATTGACACTCCCTAAAATCCGTTTGCTCAAATCAACTGCTGATTCATTGCGACTTCCAGAACCAATCAAAATAGCAATTAGTTCCGCATCACTCAAGACACTTTTACCTTTTAACATCAGTTTTTCTCGTGGTTTGTCGTCTTCGGACCAATTGGTGATTGGAAAAAAAGAATTTTCAGGCATAGGCTTATCTATTAAATTTGTTTTTTCATGCAGATGCTATTTTCTAAACCTACGTAAGGTGGATAGTTTTCAATAATAGTATAACCTACCTTTTGATACAAACCCACAGCTTCATTTTGTTTATTTAACGTCTCTAAAACAGAGAAAGAAAACCCTAACTCATGCGCCCAAAGTTCCAGTTCATTTACTATTTTTTGGGCAAACCCCATCCCTCTTGCTTCAGGAGAAACAAACATACGCTTTAATTCAATTGTATTTTTATCATATTTCTTAAAACAACCGCAAGCTACAGGCTTATTTTCGAAATAAATAAGCACAACATTCGGATTTAATGCTAGAATATTATTACCCCAATAATTTGTTTTTAATTCTGGATAACGTTCCCATAAACTTTTATCTAATGCAGCGATGAGAGTAATAAAATCTGAATTTTCGCTGGTAGTTTTAATACTTTTTATTTTATCCTTCATTCTGCTTTACTATTGTACCAATTCCTTAACTTCATCAAAATTCAATCCTCCATAATTCCCGGAGCTCATCAATAATAAAGCTGAATTCTCAAGATTAAGATTAAACAAATAGTCTTTAAAATCTTTTGGATTTGTATAAATAATTAAATCTTTTCTATTGAATGCATTTGCGATTTGTTCATAAGTCACTTCTTCCAGCTGCTTAATTTTTACTGCATCTGGCGAATAGAAAACAACTGCTTTATCGGCATACTCTAATGCGCCTTCATATTCTTTTAAAAATTCAGCATTCAAGCTGCTATAGGTATGTAACTCTAAACAAGCCACTAAAGTTCTATTTGGATATTGCTCTTTTACAGCTTTTGTAGTTGCCGCCACTTTACTTGGTGAATGGGCAAAATCTTTATACGCCACTTTAGTTTTACTTTCAGCGATTTTTTCTAATCGTTTTGATGCGCCTTTAAAACTTGCAATTGCTTCGTAAAAATCGGCTTCATCAACGCCCATATTTTGGCAAATCCATTTGGCTCCAGCCAAATTATTAAGATTATGCGCTCCAAAAACTTCTATTGGCATGTCGCCTTCCGGAGTTTCGAGAAGTGTAACACCATCGTTTACGGTATATTTTGGGGTATGATACGCTAATTTTCGGATTGGATTTATAGCGGCTTCGGCAACACGTTTTACTTCGGCATCATCTTCATCGTAAACTAAAATTCCACCATTGGTAATTTTGCCAATAAAAATTTCAAACTGTTCCACATAATTTTCATATGTTGGAAAAACATTGATATGATCCCAGGCTATACCAGAAATTAAAGCAATATTCGGTTGGTACAAATGAAACTTTGGTCTTCTGTCTATTGGCGAAGACAAATATTCATCTCCTTCCAAAACAATAAAATCATTTTCCTCAGTAAGATGTACCATCGTATCGAATCCTTCCAATTGTGCGCCAACCATATAATCAACCGCTATATCATGATAGTGCATAACGTGGAGAATCATTGAAGTTATCGTTGTTTTTCCATGAGAACCACCAATTACAACTCGCGTTTTATTTTTGGATTGTTCGTAAAGGAATTCAGGATAAGAATATATTTTCAACCCTAATTCCTGTGCTTTCAACAATTCAGGATTGTCTGCTTTGGCATGCATTCCTAAAATTACTGCTTCAATATCTGAGGTAATTTTCTCTGTAAACCATCCTAATTCCGAAGGCAAAATCCCTTTTTTGTCTAATCTTGATTTTGATGGTTCAAAAATGGCATCGTCACTTCCTGTAACTTGATACCCTTTGTTGTGTAGTGCTAAAGCGAGATTGTGCATGGCACTTCCTCCAATAGCTATAAAATGTGTACGCATTAAGTTTCTGGTTTATAGTTGTTGAATTCGAAACAAATTAGAAATTAATCTTAATTTATTTACCCTTTTTTATTTTTATATTCTTCTAAAACTGTTTTGGCTTTATCAGGTTCGTTCATTTTATTTTTATACAAATTAGCCAGCATTTGATAGCTCATTTTTGAACCGCCTAGAGCTATTGCTTTTTTGTAGTTTTGCTCTGCAATTTTATATCTTTTATAATATTCGTCAATATGCCCTTTAGATAAATAACCATCAACGGGTGACAACCGAAATAATTCATTCGAATATTTCATAGCCTTAGACTCGCTTCCGCCAATAATTCCTGGCAACTGAATATACAACTCTATCAATGCCCAACGCGCCTCAATATGCTTCGGATTGAAAACTATTGCTTTTTCAAAAGACCCTTTAACTTCATCAATCATTCCAATCGCTTTGAATTTATTGACTTGAGTCGCTTTCATGCCAAGGGCACCTCCATATTTATAATAATAATTGGCTTCTGAAGGTTTCAATTGCTTCAGTTTTTTATAATATCCTATCGCTGTATCCCAAGATTTATTACGGCCAGCAATATCTCCAAGATATTCGATCGTTTTAAGACTAGACGGATTACTTCTTAGAAAATTTTCAAAAATAGGTCGCGATTGATCAAATTTTTCCTCTTTGAATAATTTTTCTGCGGCATCAAAACTGGATTGTGACCAAATCATCAAAGGAATTAGTAAAAAGAAGTATGCCATTTTTTTCATCTTTCAAAAATAAGGAAATTTTAAAGTATTAAACAGATTTTTTAATCTTAAAAAGAGTTACAAGCCAAGTCATCCTGAGAAATAATAATACTAAAAACACATTGTCATAACATAGTGGTCTTACTTTCGCAAAAACTAAAAATGAAAAGAAAAAGAAAAATTCCGCTGGTAGTCATAAGTGACGTTCACTTAGGCACTTACGGATGTCATGCAAAAGAGTTATTGCAGTATTTAAAATCGATAAATCCCCAAACATTGGTTTTAAATGGAGACATCATCGATATGTGGAGTTTCACCAAAAGTTATTTCCCTGCTTCTCATATGAATGTATTGAGACAAATTATAAAAATGTCTAATCTTGGCACTCGAGTAATTTACATAACCGGAAACCACGATGAAGCTTTACGAAAATATTCTGATTTTATTTTAGGCAATTTCGAATTGGTGGATAAACTAATTCTGGATTTAGACGGCAAAAAAACGTGGATTTTCCACGGTGATGTATTCGACTCCTCTACTCAGGGCTATGCCAAAATACTGGCCAAACTAGGTGGGAAAGGCTATGATTTATTGATTTTAATCAACAGTTTAATTAATTGGGTTTTGGGAGTTTTAGGCAAAGAAAAAAGAAGCTACTCCAAAATAATTAAAGACAGTGTCAAGAAAGCAATTTCCTTTATATCCAATTTTGAAACTACTGCAGCAGAAATAGCAATCCAAAAAAAATATACTTATGTAGTTTGCGGACACATTCACAAACCCCAAATGAAGGAAATAGAAAATGAACACGGAAAAGTGATGTATTTGAATAGTGGTGATTGGATTGAAAACCTTACAGCATTAGAATATAAAAAGCAAAAATGGACTATTTATCATTATAAAACAGAACACTACAAAGACACTGACAACCATGAGGAAAAAATAGTTAATGACATTGTTAACAAAATTCTTTCCTAAAAACCGTATTCAGAAAAACAGTAGAAGCGTTCTAAAAATAAAAACATACAGTAATGAAAATATTTTATGCTATTCAGGCAACGGGCAATGGTCACATCAGTAGGGCCGTACAACTGTATCCTTATCTTCAAAAATTTGGAGAAGTTGATTTTTTTATGAGTGGCAACAATGCTAGTCTGGATGTCAATTTACCTATAAAATTCAAAAGCGAAGGCTGTAGCCTACATTACAGTAAATGCGGTGGCTTGAATTATTGGGATATTGCCAAAAACATTAAACCAAAACAAATATATAAAGACGCTAATTCTTTACCGCTGAAAAACTACGATGTGGTCATCAATGATTTTGATTCGATTACTTCTTTGGCTTGCAAATTACAAAAAGTGCATTCAATTCAATTTGGACATCAAGCCAGTTTCATATCCCCTTTGACTCCCAGACCTGAAAAAAAGAGCATTATGGGAGAAATGATTTTAAAACATTTTGCCCCTTCTCCTCAATATATTGGTTTGCATTTTGACAAATATGATTCCTTTATACGACCTCCAATTATCAAAGATGAAATCATGAATTCCGAACCCAAAAACATGGGTCATATTACTGTTTATTTACCTTCTTTTCAAAAAGATTGTTTAGAGAAAGCTTTCAACAAGCTTCCTAACTTATCTTTTCATTGGTTTTTGAATGATATAAAAACCAAACAAACCATAAAAAACGTTACTTATTTTCCCGTTAATCAAGAATACTTCAATAAAAGTCTCATAAATTGTGAAGGAATTATTACTGGCGGTGGTTTTGAAACGCCCGCTGAGGCATTATATTTAGAGAAAAAAATACTCTCTATTCCTATTCGGAAGCACTATGAGCAAGAATGCAATGCAGCGGCTCTCAAAAAAATGGGAGTTCCTGTTCTTTATGATGTTGAGGATGATTTTTATTTAACAATAGAAAACTGGCTTAATTCCAATATAAAATACCCGAAGATACAAGCGAATAATATCCCTGAAACCCTGCAGTACTTATTTGATACTTACAATCATAACTGAATCAAATAAATTATAAAAAACAAAAAAGGTGCTCTTTTCAGAACACCTTTAAATAAAAATTTTAAAATGTTAATCATTCAACATTTTCCATAATTTGTCTTTCAGTTCGGTCAAACCTTGTTGAGCAACCGAAGAGATAAACATGTAAGGGATATCTTTGAAAGCAACGTCTAATTCTACTTTTAATTCTGCTTTCAACCCATCATCAAGCATGTCGCATTTTGAAATTACCAATAAACGCTCTTTGTCAAGCATCTCTGGATTGTATTTTGTCAATTCGTTTACTAAAATATCATATTCCGCTTTTATATCTGGCGTATCCACAGGAACTAAGAACAATAATGTTGAATTACGTTCAATATGACGCAAGAAATAATGTCCGAGACCTTTTCCTTCGGCTGCACCTTCAATTATTCCAGGAATATCAGCAATTACAAAAGATTGAAAATCTCTGTACGCCACGATTCCAAGATTTGGTTTTAAAGTAGTAAATGGATAATCGGCAATTTTTGGTTTAGCTGAAGTCAATACTGACAACAATGTTGATTTTCCTGCATTAGGAAAACCTACTAAACCTACATCGGCTAGCACTTTAAGCTCAAGAATAACATCCATCTCTGCACCAGGCAAACCAGGTTGTGAGTATCTAGGCGTTTGATTGGTTGAACTCCTAAAATGCCAGTTCCCTAAACCCCCTTTTCCACCACGAGAAAGTATTTGTTTTTCACCGTCTTCGGTAATTTCAAATAATATTTCTCCGGTTTCTTTATCTTTTACAACTGTTCCTAGGGGAACTTCAATGAATTTATCATCACCATCAGCACCTGTACTTCTGTCACCACTACCATCTCCACCATTACCAGCTTTAATATGTCGGGCAAATTTAAGGTGAAACAATGTCCAAAGACCTTTGTTACCAACCAAAAAAACATGGCCTCCACGACCACCATCACCACCATCTGGACCGCCTTTTTCAATAAATTTTTCTCTATGCAAATGCGTAGACCCTTTTCCTCCTTTTCCGGAAGAAACATATATTTTAACGTAATCTACAAAATTCCCTTCAGTCATATTTTTTAGTATTCAGTATTCAGTCGCAGTGTTCAGTTATGATATTCAGTACAATAATGCTGAAAACTGAAACTGGGACTAAAAATTTTTATTAATTATTTAAGTGCTTTCACCATCACTTTATCAATCTTCACGCCATCCATATCAATGACTTCTAACTCAAATTTTTGCCAAATTAATTTTTCCCCTTGTTTAGGTATATGAGAGAGTTCTGTCATTATTAACCCACTCACCGTGGTTACCTCGTAATCATTGATTAATTCATCTAATTCAAAGTAAGTCAAGAAATCATGTAGTGAATAATGCCCGTCAACCAACCAAGTCCCATCTTCTCTTTCAATCAATTGAAAATCGTCTTTATAAAAATCAGAAGCGTCACCAACCAAGGCTTCCAGAATATCATTCAAAGTAATTACGCCTTGAAAAACACCGTATTCATCAGAGACAAATGCATAATGAATGCCTGTTTTTTTGAAATTCTCCAAAGCTACATAAGCAGTAGTTTGCTCCATCATAAAAGGAGCTTCAGTCATTATATCCGCTAAATTAAAATTTTCATTCTCAAAATGAGCAAAAATATTTTTAAGATTAACAACACCTACAATATCATCATAATTTTTATCAAAGACAGGGTAAATAGAATGTAATTCCTTAAGCATAAATTCTTTAACCTGTTCTTTATCAGAATGCAAAGGCAAAAAAATTACTGATTTTCTATGCGTCATCAATGAGTTTATCTTTCTGTCTCCAATATGAAAAACGCGCTCTACAATATCTTGCTCTATTTCCTGTACTTCTCCACCTTCAGTACCTTCCTTGATAATCGCTTTTATTTCTTCTTCGGTTACTTTACCATCAGCAGTGGGTTTTATTTGTAAAATATTTAATAAAAAATCCGTTGAATGAGTTAACAACCAAATAAATGGCGCGGTAACAATCGAAACAATTTTCATGGGTAAAGCCACAGCTTTAGCAATGGATTCCGGGTGATTCAAGCCTATTCTTTTAGGTAATAATTCCCCCAATACTAAGGAGAAAAAAGTCAAAATCACAACAACTAAACCTACAGAAACAGAATGTGCATAAGGTTTCATTATTTCAAACCCTATTATAAATGCTTCAACATCCTTAGTTATTTTATCACCACTATAAATACCGGTAAGAATTCCTATCAGAGTAATTCCTATTTGTACTGTTGACAAAAATTTATTAGGCGAATTTGCTAAATCTAATGCAACTTTAGCGCTTTTATTTCCTTTTTTTGCCGCAGTCTCTAATCTATTCTTTCGTGCTGAAATCAAGGCGATTTCTGACATAGAGAAAACCCCATTTAATAGTATTAGAAAAAATATTATTAGTATTTCCAATTTCTTTAGTTGATTCGTTTTTTATTTAAATTCTGATTTCTGTTTTTTTACTTTCTTAAATCTCCAATCTGGATTTTTAGCCCAAATAATAATGTAAAGCACAGAGTTAAAATCTGCTTTTTCTTGTCAAAACAGGCCGACCAAAAGAAGCTCCTTTTATGACTTATAAAAATAAATTTATAACAAGGAATTGCAACTATAAATTATCAATAATATTACTTACTCTTTCCGTAATTTCAGTAATGGAACCTATTCCATTTACTGTGTGAAACTTCCCTTGCTCCTGATAATAATCCATTAAAGGAGCTGTTTTTTCATTATATTCCTGGTACCGATTTCTAATTTTTTCTTCGTCTTGATCATCAATTCTACCACTTGTTTTTCCTCGTTCAAGTAATCTTGCAACCAAGATTTCATCATCGGCTTCTAGCGCAATAGTTGCGGCAACATTGGAACCTATGGAGGTAAGAAATACATCTAAATCCTTTGCTTGCGAAATTGTTCTTGGATAACCGTCAAATAAAACCCCATTGGTGTCCGGGTGTTTATTTACCTCGTCAATTAGCATTTTTGTTGTCAATTCATCTGGGACTAAATCCCCAGCATCCATGTATACTCTTGCTTGTTTCCCAAGTTCGGTATCGTTTTTTAAATTAAAACGAAATACATCACCAGTGGAGATATGCGTTAATTTGTATTTTTCTTTTAAAAATTCTGCTTGGGTTCCTTTACCTGCTCCTGGTTTTCCAAATAAAACAATGTTAGTCATGTTGTTGTGTTCGTTATTCTTTTAGTTTATATACTTCGGGTAAGTTTCTTCCTAAACCATCATAATCCAATCCAAAACCCACAATAAATTTATTTGGAATTCTAATTCCAACGTAATCTATTTTCAGGTCTTTTGTAAAGGCTTCCGGTTTAAAAAAAAGTGTTGCTATTTTAAAATGCTTTACATTTTGTTTTTTAAATAATGCTTTCAGCTCTACCAAAGTATTCCCGGTATCGACAATATCTTCTATTATAATAACGGTGCGACCAGTCAAATCTTGGTTCAACCCTATTAACTGTTTCACTTCGTTTGTAGAAGAAGTTCCCTCGTAAGAGGCCATTTTTATGAAAGATACCTCACATGGTTTTTTATACAGTTTCATAAAATCAGAAACCACCATAAAAGCACCATTCAATACCCCAACGAATAATGGTGTTTCATCAGCAAAATCGTCTTCTATTTGCGTAACCATTTTAGCAATGGCAAAGTCAATTTCTTTGGCAGAAATAAACGGAACAAATTGTTTATCGTGAAGTTGTATCATTATTTTTGTGTTTAAAATAATGAGCAAAGATACAGAATTCGGATTTGACAATTGATAAATGGGCATTAATTTGTAATTTTAAGTAAATTGCATAAAAAACCAACTTTAAATCTATTAAAAGCATTAAATAATGGAACATAAATTTCGAAGAAAATAAAATAGCATTTTCAACATTAAGAGTCATAGAAGAAATTCAAAAATATTCAGCCTATTGTTTTACTTTCTCTTTATTGCTTACTTGAATCGTCAGAAAACAAAAAAAAGGCTGCCTTTATAAAAAGAAAGCCTTTGATCATTTTTAAATTAAAAACACTTTTAAAATTAGAGCAAAACCCCTTCAGTTCATTTATGTTTTTTTACTATTTAGTCTCCTATAACATCTTGATTATACACTGGCCACAAAAATTCATTCAAAATTCCAACCCACTGTTAAACCGAATGCAACAGGTTTGATACTTGCGTCTTTGTCGGTACTGTACAATCCGTTTGCTTTTCTGTCAGTACTTGATGTTGGATTATAGCTTAAATAAGACTCGTTTTGTTTTTGATCAAGGATTGTTCCATAACCGCTGTCAAGAAACATCGCGGCGTACAAAGCACTCTTTTCTCCCATTTGAAAAGTAAAACCTAATTCAAACGTACTCATCAAAATACCTTTTGTGTTGTATTCTCCTGATGCAGCGTAATTTGTTTGATTCCCAAAACCATATTCTGGCAAATTATCAATGTATAAATTAACATCTGGGTAGTAAGCAACTCCTTTAGCCGTTGTTGCCGAAGATTTGATTTTGTAATTTATAGGTAAGAAGTATTTAACACCAGCCCTAAAATTGAAATCAATTCCTTTGTTAATATTCTTTTTATACTGCAAAAAAAGTGGAATCTGAATAGCTTGCAATGTTTGAGATTCTTTATAATTTCCTGTAGTAATATTGTACGAAAATGCCGAGCCAATAGCATCAACCTCGAAATTAGTTAGCGTTGCTGAGGGTTGTTCTAAAGACACCTTTTGCTTATATTGTGCAAACTCAACTCCAGATCCAATGCCTATGTGATCTGTCAATGAATATATGTAACCTGCCTTTAATGCTCCGCCAATATCAGTGGCTGACCTCACCCCTTTTACATCACTTTGAATATTCCCTATTCCTGTTTGTATTCCTACATAAAACTGCGCTTTAATTCCTTGAGAGAATAAAATCAGTGCAAATCCTACTATATATTTAACATCAAATTTCATATTTATTTATTTTTATTGCATTTGAATATTCCATCCTCATTCCTATAAAAATGAGGATTTCATACTCTTAAGTGATTTAATTTTTAACTAAAAGGTTTTTTGTAAAGTATTTACCATTTGCTAAGGTCAGCCTTACTAAATAAATCCCCTCCGTATTTGGCGCAATCATATCCATTGTTTTACTATCAACCATTTTATCGCTCACTAGTACTCCAAGCATATTAAAAACTGTAATACGAGCATTTTGCAACTTAACGGAATCAACAGTAGTAAAAATTTGGTAACTTGAATTACTTTTAACCGGATTAGATGCAATCTTTAAATATTCATCTACTATTGAAGCAGAAAACGTCAAAGGGCATGTTGTAATAACCGTACCATCTATTTTTGTAGCTTTAGCGTAATAGGTGCCATTAAGAATCCCAGTATCTTTAAAATATTGAGCTTTTTGACTCGATACTAAAACTCCATTTTTGTACCAGCTGAAAGCAATGAAGGTCTTAGAATTATTATCAAAGAAAATAACATCGTCAAAATGTTTTCTAATTAAATTAGGCCGACTATTAACAATTGTTACATTAACTGTTTTAGTAGAAACATTTCCACTATTATCTGTTACTTTTAGAGTAACTACATTCTCACCCACATCGGCACAACTAAATAATGCCTTATCGAGTTCTAATAAACTGATTGCACAATTATCAGTTGAACCATTATTTACATCTGCAGCAGCTATCAAAACATTTGACGAAGCGTCAAGTTGAACGGTGATATTTTTTGTAATTACTACTGGAGCTATTTTATCTTCGACAGTTATAATAGCCGTTTTAGTAGCAACATTTCCGTTATTATCTGTAACTTTTAATGTCACTGTATTTACACCAATATTAGCACATGTAAATGAAGTTTTATCTAATTCTAATAAACTGATTCCGCAATTATCCGCTGAACCATTGTTTACATCTGCAACAACTATCGAAGCAGTTCCTATAGCATTCAATTGAATCGTAGTATTTTTTGTAACAACCACTGGAACAACCTTATCTTCAACAGTTACGATTGCCGTTCGAGAAGAAACGTTTCCGTTTACATCTGTAGCAGTCAAAGTAACTGTATTAGCTCCAAGAGTGGCACAAGTAAACGAAGTTTTATCTAATGTCAATAAAGCAATTCCACAAGCATCTGAACTTCCATTATTGATTTGGGTTGGAGTTATCGAAACATTTCCTGCCGCATTGAGTTGAACCGTTATATTTTTTGTAAGCACTGTCGGCAGAGCATTGTCAACCACTATTACCGTTTGAATTACTGCAACCGCATCTTTTCCATTACTATCACTTGCATTCCATTTAATCGTTGTGGTTCCCACCGGATAAACAGCACTCAATGCCAATGCATCGCTTCGAACGCCTTTTGCTGCACCTACAGTACAATTATCTGTGGTAGATGCCGAAACAACTACCCTTGCGCCGCAAACATTTAAATCAGTAGTTACATTTTTATTGCCATTGGAAGTAATCACAGGAAGTTGATCATCCCTTACGATAACGGTTTGAACAACTTCAACTGCCGCATTACTGTTAGCATCATATACGTTCCATTTGATCGTTGTGGTTCCCACCGGATAAATGGAATTCAATGCCAACGCATCGCTTCGAACTCCTTTTGCTGCACCTACAGTACAATTATCTGTGGAAGATGCCGAAACAACAACGCTTGCGCCGCAAACATTTAAATCAGTAGTTACATTTTTATTGCCATTGGAAGTAATCACAG
Source organism: Flavobacterium algoriphilum (assembly GCF_048158655.1). Taxonomy (NCBI): domain Bacteria; kingdom Pseudomonadati; phylum Bacteroidota; class Flavobacteriia; order Flavobacteriales; family Flavobacteriaceae; genus Flavobacterium; species Flavobacterium algoriphilum. Next base: position 104,423 of record NZ_JBLNKY010000002.1, on the reverse strand, counting down.
GAAGTTGATTATCCGTTAGTATAACGGTTTGGACAACTTCAACTGCCGCATTACTGTTAGCATCTGATACATTCCATTTAATCGTTGTGGTTCCCACCGGATAAACAGCATTCAATGCCAATGCATCGCTTCGAACGCCTTTTGCTGCACCTACAGTACAATTATCTGTGGCAGATGCTGAAACAAGTACAATTGCGCCGCAAACATTTAAATCAGTAGTTACATTTTTATTGCCATTGGAAGTAATCACAGGAAGTTGATTATCCCTTACGATAACGGTTTGGACAACTTCAACTGCCGCATTACTGTTTGCATCTGATACATTCCATTTAATCGTTGTGGTTCCCACTGGATAAACTGCATCCAATGCAAATGCATCACTACGAACGCCAGTTGGCAATCCAACAGTACAATTATCTGCTGCAGTTGCGGTAACAACTACTTTTGCGCCGCAAACATTTAAATCAGTAGTTACATTTTTATTGCCATTGGAAGTAATCACAGGAAGTTGATTATCTTTAACTGTAACAGTGAATGCTTGTGAAGCATTTCCACATGGATTGCTTGCACTAATTGTAACTGTAGTCACACCTAAATTCAATATACTCCCAGAACCTGTTCCTTGTCCATTCTCAGTTGTTGCTCCAGAAAAAGAGTAAGTCACGTTTGGTGTTGGAGTGCCTATAACATTAACAATGTAAGCTGCAGTTGCAGAGCAATTATTGCTATCAGTATTTATAACCATGTTAGAATGTGAAGTTAAAGCAGCAGCAGCGCAGTTAATCTCAGCCGTTACACTAAAAGTAATTCTGGCATTATCACAATCATTACTGATTACAGTTAAAGCAGCGCTATAACTAGTAATATTTTGAGCATTAAAAATTAAATCAAAATTTGCTGAGGAATTTGCCGCTACAGATGTTGGCGCTCCAAATACACTAAAATACTGATTATCAACTCCACTTATTAAGATTTGCGATACATCTAATGCATTAGCACCAGTATTACTTATTGTAAACTTCTTAACATTATTAGCATTCGGGAATACAGTGCCGAAATCACTTGAACTCCTATTTGAAATTGGTGTAGTACCTTCAGTTATTCCAATTACAGGAGCTCCGTTGGAAACTACAATTGTAGAAGATTGAGCCGAACATCCGAACAGATCGATCACTCTGACACTATAATCACCAGTTGTAGTGGTAGTGTAAATTTGCTGAGTAGCATTTGCTATATCTACCCCATCTTTCATCCATTGATAGACAGATGATTGAGAAGATGTCAAGTTTGCTGAACCACTACATAAATAAATATTATTTCCTTCAAGTATGCTAACAGTTGGATTTTCGTTAACTGTTACCTCCGTAGAAAGTGAAATTCCAGAACAGCCACCCGCATTTGTAACTTCTAAAGTATAAGCACCTGTTTGTGTTGCTATATAATTTTGACTAGTTGCTCCACTAATGGCAATACTATTTTTATACCATTGATAAGAATCTCCTAAATTTGCTGAAAGAGGGATAGACCCACCTTGACAAACAGTGGTTTGACCCGAAACAATAATTGCCGCAGGTTGCACATTAATTATTGCTTTGGTCTTAGATTCATTTCCCGTATAATCTTTAACAGTAAGGACAACCTGGTTTTCACCAATATTCGCACATGTAAAGAAAGTTTGAGAAAGTTTTATAGTATTAATTCCACAAGCATCTGAAGAACCGTTATCTACTTGAGCTGCGGTAACACTTACTGTTCCATCTGGAGCCAATGCTACAACTACATTTTGGGCAATTGCAGTTGGTGGTGTATTGTCTTTCTGTGAACTTATGTTTCTATGAAACAAGATACGATTAGAATTTATTCCAGAAGTAGCGATATCTGGCACAAAATCACCATCTAAATCACCAATAACAATACCCGAAACTTCTGCTTCCGCGCTGGATGTATAATCAACTCTTGAGGCAAAAGTTGGTGTTCCTGGGCCTGTAGTAGTGTTCCTGTAAACTGAAAACACATTAATTTGCAAAGATTTAGTTACAATATCAGAGTACCCATCACCATCCACATCACCTACCCCTATTCTGTAGTTACCCACTGGAGATGGTAGGTTGACAGTTGGTGCGAAAACGATATCACCGACGGTCGAAATATTTCTCCATAAGGCAACATTAGTTTCTCCTCTAAAATTACAAGATGTAAAATCTATTTTACCATCTTTATCAAAATCAGCAATCTGAGCTCTATAAGGATAAGTACCAAAACCATCCATAGGATTAGAATCAGAAGCCCAGTATTCAGGTGCTTCAAAAGATGGGATCGTACTTCCGACAGAAGTAGTATTTCTAATGGAAACAGCTCTATTTGAATCACCTTGTGACGCTATAAAATCCGTTTTACCATCTCCATCAATATCTGCTACTTGAATACCAGAACAGCGTGTTTCCACAAAAGCAAAAATTTGGGCAGGCCCGAATGAAATATTACCTGGACCTGTACTTGTATTAAAGGCAATTACCACATTAGCACCAACTCCACCAATAATATCGATTTTACCATCGTTATTAAAATCCCCTGCTGCAATTTGATAATTACTCACCGTTGGAATAGATTGGAATGGAGCCATTAACACATTACCTGGCGTACTTATATTTCTACTTACCTTATTGGTAGACAGTAAATCCTTTAACCCATCGCCATCAAAATCGGCAGCATAAATACTCTGACCACCTGCATTACTGTTAAGCGCACTGAAAGAAAGTGCCCCAGGAACTGAATTATTAATAGCAATTGATAAACCGCCACCATTGCTAGATGAAACCACTTCAGGTTTTCCATCAAGATCCAAATCCTGTGATAACATGTTATATGCCCCATATACACCGGGTAAATCAAAAGCTATATTATTATAGGTTTGAAGTTCCAACGGAGTTGGACAAAATATACCATTAAAAGAAACGCTAGAATAAGCCGTAAGATAACATTGGTTTGTAACTGAAATTGGAGCAGTAGAAACTCCAAGAGGTACAACAACTTCCAGCTTTCCAAATGTGGCACTAACAACAGTGGCTCTCGTAGATCCAAAATACACCACATTATTAGTGATCGTATTAGAATCAAAATTTGCACCAAAAATTGTAACTATACTTCCAATAAACCCAGTATTTGGTGAAAAACTATTGATTACAGGTATACTATTACAAGATTGCGCATAAGATTGTGTACTTACTCCCAAGCATACAATGATTAATAAGATTGAAATTATTTTTTTCATGATCCTGTATTATATATTATCGAAATTTTCATTGTAGAGGCATCTATTCCCTCTGGGACATCAAACCTTAGATTGGCATGATTCTCTGAACTGCAAGACGCGATAAACATATCTCCGATTTTTGTTTTGAAAAGAGCAATTTCCACCTGAGCCTCCTTGCCGGCTGCATCTTTCAAAGCAAGCTTAAATCCGACTTTTGGATAAGCACCTCCTTCGTTAAAGGCATTCATAATGACTATTGCTTTTGATGTTGGACTGCACTTTACCACAGCATATGCAACATCAAAATAAAATTTTGCCTCTTCAAGTTGGGTCCAATTTTGGATATACTTTGGTTCTGTTTGATTTGACTGAGCAATCATTGTATTATAAAAAACACAAGCAAAGCTCATAATGAAGAGTAATTTTAATTTCATATTGATTTTTTTAGATTTATTTGCAGCCAAAAATAAAAGAAAAAAAAGTGAAGAAATAGCCCATTAGGACATATCGATAGCCTATTAAGACCAGTTAGTATTTTTCAAATATAGAATCGATAAAAATTGACCCATAGACTTATTAAAGAATTCAAAAACAGCGATTTATATTTTTATATCTAAAAATATAAAATGAAATAATACTAAAAAATCAGAATAATAGTCCTAAAAAAATTAAAATAATTTGTTAAAATAACCAAAATCTATTTATAATGGCTATAAAAAACGTACTTCTGACGGGAGTTTGTCAAAGCGCTTTTTAAAATTGGCTGCAAATTTACTCGCGCTTTCATAACCCGTTGCATAAGCAATGTTTTTTATTTGCATATCGGTATTTGTAACCATTTGCATAGCGAGAAGTAAATTTTTTTCTTTATGGTATTGCAACATAGAAATCCCATGAACAGACTTAAAAGTCAACTTTAGTTTTGTAGGGGACAAGTTTACCTGTTGGGCAATATTATCTACACCCTGAAAAGGTGCTGTTAGATTATCGACAATTAATTTTTCGGCCTTGGCAATTTTCTTATAATCGGTTATATTAACAGGAATGTAATTACCAATGCGTAGGTCGACAAATGCATTCTTAAAAAAAGTGGAAACTAAATGAAGTGTTTGAGATTTTAAAATTGATTTACTCAATTGATCTGCTTTAACCGTTTTTAAATTCATCCAAATTTCTTTAGATAATTCACTTGCATTAGGTACAATATCCTGATAAGATATAAAGCCTTTGTCTGAATTTAAAAAACTTTTAATTTGGTTTTCTTCCGGTAAAATTTCAAACGAAAAATTTTTTTCTGCCCATTCTTTACTGAATCCGTAAAGGTAAAATTCACAAATAGAACCTTTATAAAAATAAGCGCCAACTTCGGTCCCTGGTCTTTTGAAACCCCAGTATTTGCTTGAAAAAGGGGTCTTATCGGCAAATGTGTTTTGTAATTTCACTTCGCTCTCAAAAACTGTAAAAGTAAGCGTGTAATAATCACTAACAAAGTCCTCATCATAAATTGCTTTTAGCATCACATTTTTCTTAAATGTAATATTTGTTGCAATAATCCAGAAACCCTCTTCAATCTCCCTATAACACATAACACCTTTAGAAAAAGGATTGTTTCTGTAAACCGCTTGTTCATCCCGAACGTGGCGAGAAGAGGGAGAATTGATAATGCTATTTATTAATATTTCAGGTGAATTAGATAAATATGGCAACTCAAAGAAACCATCCCTGTAAAAATTTATATTCTCTTTTATGAATTTAATCCACTTAGTTAAACGCATATTTGATGAGTATAAAATTTTAATTAACAGGAATTATTAAGAATTTATTGTGTAAATATAGATTAAACGAAAACACAAAATAGGCTATTGCTAAATATTTTATTTATAAAAATATCTACAATTTAATTATCCCTATAAGCAGAAGGCAATTTCCCGAAACGTTCTTTGAATGTTGCAGTAAATTTACTGGCACTTTCATAACCTGTTGCAGTAGCTATATTTTGAATTTGAATATCCGAATTTTGAATAAACTGCATCGCCAACAACATGTTTTTTTCTTTATGATATTTCAACATAGAAAACCCAAACACCGTTTTAAAATCAGACTTTAATTTTGTGGGAGAAGTATTTACGTCCTTTGCTATACTTTCAATGCCTAAAAACGGAAGATGCAAATTATGTAAAATCATTTTCTCGGCCTTGGCCACATTATAATAATCTAAATTGCTTAACGAAACATTATCTATAATACGGGTATCTTCAAAAGAATTATTAAAAAATTCAGTAATCAATTTTATAGAATGCTTTTTTAAATCTACAGAATTAAATTTTCCTTCACTTTCTGTTTCTAAATTTTTCGACATTATTTTTGCTAAATAATGTGCTTTTGGAGCGATGTCTAACCAAGTAAAAAAACCTTTTTTAGCATCTAAAAAATTTTTAATAACCTCTTTTTGAGGAAACTTGTTAGAGGAAAGATTTTTATTAGCCCATTCCTTATTAAATGCAATATTAAAAAACTTACCCGTTGTACCTTTATAAAAATAGGTTGTCACTTCTGTTCCTGGTTTGTAAAAAGTCCAACAAGTACTCAGAAGTATGCTATCACTTAAATTTTTAAAAGGATATTTATATTTAAATACAGAAAAAGATAATACATAATATTCTCTTAATTGATTTTCATCATAAATTGCCTTAGCGATTATATTTTCTTTGATATTTATATCGGTTTCCAAAAGCCAAAAACCCTCTTCAATTTCTCGATATCGTATTATCCCTTTACAGAAAGCATTATTTAAATAAATGGATTGTTGCAGAGTTTTATGATTGGTCACCGGTAATTTTATTAAACCATCCAACATCACTTGAGGAGAATTAGATAAATAGGGTAATTCAAAAAAATCATCTTTGAGAAGGAAAAGATATTTTTGAATATGTTTAGTCCAATAATTTGAGGTCATACATTTAGTTTTTAAAAGAAAATCAAATTCAAAAAAAAATTTGTCAATATAAAAGCTACCAAACCTAGCTTTAACAATCAGAACATGTAATAAAAGACTTATTTTACACATAAATAGCTAAAACCAGCCTGATAAACCAAATCCAAAATTAATAACCTAAAGATAGGTAAAGATACTTGTTTATCCATTAATACATAAAATTCTTACGGAATATATCATTATTACTTTCAATTTGAAAAATATCATTCCTCAAATCAACAAACAATCAATTGACAATTGTTTTTTATCAATTATCTTTGTAAAAATTACTACACAATGAATTATTTTTCTTCTGATTTTAAATTAGGAATTCTCGGCGGCGGACAACTCGGCAAAATGCTGTTGTTTGATACCCGAAAACTCGACATACAAACTTATGTTCTAGATCCAAGTGATGAAGCACCATGTAAAATAGCCTGTGATAAATTCTTCAAAGGGGATTTAATGAATTTTGAAACCGTTTACAATTTTGGAAAACTCGTTGACGTATTAACCTTTGAAATCGAATTGGTAAATCTTGAAGCTTTACTAAAACTTGAAGAAGAAGGCATAAAAGTATATCCTTCGCCTAAAACATTGAAACTCATCCAAAATAAAGGAATTCAAAAAGATTTTTATACCAAACATGCTATTCCCACCGCAAATTACAAGCGATTTGCTAATCTAAAAAGTGTCGTAGTTGCTATACTGGATTCTAAATTAAAGCTGCCTTTTGTATGGAAATGTACTGAATTCGGTTATGATGGAAATGGGGTAAAAGTCATTCGACAAATTTCAGATTTAGACAATTTAGCCAATGTGGAATGTATTGCTGAAGAAATGGTGCCTTTCAAAAATGAGTTGGCAGTTATCGTTTGTCGCAATCCATCAGGTGAAATAAAAACCTATCCTGTGGTAGAAATGGAATTTCATCCAGAAGCAAATCAAGTAGAATACGTGATTTGTCCTGCCCGAATTGATGCTGCAGTTGCTAAAAAAGCAATTGAAATTGCATTAAATGTTTCTGAAAAATTCAATCATGTCGGCCTTTTGGCGGTCGAAATGTTTCAAACTGAAGACGATGAAATTTTAGTTAACGAAGTCGCTCCCCGCCCGCACAATTCAGGTCATTATTCCATTGAAGCCAGTTATACTTCGCAATTCGAGAATCATTTACGGGCTATTCTTAATTTACCTTTGGGAAATACAGCTAGTAAATTGGCAGGTATCATGGTAAATCTATCTGGCGAAGAAGGTTATTCCGGAGATGTAGTTTACGAAAATATTGAAAAAATATTAAGTTGGGAAGGCGTTACACCTCACATTTATGGCAAGAAAGAAACACGCCCTTTTAGAAAAATGGGACATGTTACGATTGTAAATAAAAATATTGATGAAGCCAGAAAAATTGCTGAAAAAGTAAAAAATACGATTCGAGTAATTAGTACTAAATTGAATAATTAAAATATTTAATGATTTAAAAATTACGATAGGTCTAATTTGATTCTAGGTAATTTCCAATCTCTAAATATTTCAATCTTTAAATAACAATAAAATGAAAGTAGCCGTTATAATGGGAAGCATTTCTGACATGCCCGTAATGCAAGAAGCCATAGATATTCTAAAAGCATTTGATATAGAAACAGAAGTTGACATTGTTTCCGCTCACAGAACACCAGAAAAATTATTTGATTTTAGTAAAAATGCACATCATCGAGGGATTACGGTAATTATTGCCGGTGCTGGCGGTGCTGCACATTTACCTGGAATGGTCGCTTCGATGTCGCCACTTCCAGTAATTGGAGTTCCTGTGAAATCCAGTAATTCTATCGACGGATGGGATAGTATTTTATCAATTCTTCAAATGCCGGGTGGCGTTCCTGTAGCAACAGTTGCACTAAATGGAGCAAAAAATGCTGGAATTCTTGCCGCTCAAATTATAGGAAGTCACAACAAAAGTGTCCTCGACCGAATACTATTATATAAGAAAGGATTGAAAGAAGCGGTAGATATAGCTTCTGAAACACTCCATAATTAACAAAGAAAGCTCCTTTACGGAGCTTTTTTTATTCCAAATTGTGAATCATTTATTCAACACTTACTGATTCGTCCAAAATCCCTTCAAATTCCGAAGCAATGATATCTTCTTTGTTTAACCAATATTCGGAAGTAGTCAAAGTATAATTTACGTTGTCCGAAGTTGTCAATTCCCATAGAATATCTTCGGCTTCCGGAAAAGGTGCATTTTCATTCATGGCATGATCAAACAATCTTTTGATCAGAGTACTATCAGACAAACCTTTGCTTAACAATTTTAAAACATTTTCTTTTGTTAATTCATTTGCTCCTTCTGATGCGGTCATACTGCACTCAACAATTGTAGCTTTTGCATTAGGAAATTTACCGTTGTACGCTTTAAAAAGCAATTGATTGACATGAAACAAAGTCGAATGCAACCCTATTTCAGGATATTCTTCACAGACTTTATCTAAAAACATATCGTTTGAAATTTGCTGAATTTGACCTTCATTTAAATCTTCTGACAATTTGTATTCCAATACAATTACAGCAGCATCTTTGGGTTCAAAATCACTTATTGCCATAAACAGCAATTCTCTTAAACTGGCAGCATCTGCATCTGCAGCATCTGGATAGTCGAATTTTTCAAGCAGTTTGACATAATCTTCATTGGTCCAATATTCCTCGATTTGATCTACAATATTTACGCTTTTTATTATAATTTGATAATTCATATTTTTATTATTTATTTGATTCGTTTCTTCCAAAACCAATCTTTTTTTTTTACAATTTAAGGCTTTATTACTGCCAAACGAAATAAATAACATTTAAATAACACAATCAGCTACACCATTTTGGGGCAAATCAATTCGTTTGTCAACTTCGTTTTTTTTTATTAAATCCGTACCTTTGGTATCTTTAAACATCGAATTATTTTTATTAAAAAATACAAATGAGTATCTTAACCCACCATTTCAATACAAAGTACAATACTGCGCCTTTTTCGAAAATAAAGAACGAAGATTTTCTTCCTGCTTTTCAAGAAGGAATCGAATTGGCAAAAGCCGAAATTGATGCTATTGTAAGAAATCCTATAAAACCAACTTTCGAAAACACTATTGAAGCATTGGCGTTCAGCGGCGATGTTTTGGATCGAATTTCAAGCATTTTTTTCAACTTGAATTCCGCAGAAACGAATGATGGAATTCAAAAAATCGCTCAGGAAGTTTCTCCTTTATTGTCTGAATTTGGGAATGATGTGCGTCTTAACCCTGATTTATTCGCGCGAGTGAAAACGGTTTACGAGCAAAGAGAAAAATTAAATCTAAATCCGGAACAAACCACGCTTTTAGACAAAAAATACAAAAGCTTCTCCAGAAACGGAGCCAATTTGCCGGAAGACAAAAAGAATCTATTGCGAGAAATCGACAAAGAATTATCGAAATTGAGTTTGCAGTTTGGCGAAAATGTTTTAGCCGAAACCCAAGCCTATCAATTGCACATTACCAATGAAGCCGATTTAGCCGGTTTACCGGAAGGAACTATCGAAGCCGCTCGTTCATTGGCAAAAAGCCAAGAAAAAGAAGGTTGGATTTTCACGCTAGATTACCCAAGTTATGTTCCGTTTGTGACGTATGCTGACAATCGCGAACTGCGCAAGAAAATGGCCATCGCTTTTGGTGCCAAAGGGTTTCAAAACAATGAATTTGACAATCAGGAAATTGTGCTTAAAATTGCCAAATTACGTTTTGACAGAGCACAAGTTTTAGGATATGCCACACACGCTCATTTTGTTCTTGAAGAAAGAATGGCAGAAAGTCCAGAGAAAGTAAAAACATTTTCGAACGACTTATTGGAAAAAGCCAAACCGGCCGCTTTGAAAGAATTTGCACAATTAACCGCTTTTGCAAAAGAGTTACACGGAATTGACCAACTTCAGAAATGGGATGGCGCTTATTATTCGGAGAAATTGAAACAACAATTATTCAATTTGGATGATGAAATTTTAAAACCCTATTTTCAATTAGAAAAAGTCTTGGACGGTGCTTTTGCAGTTGCGCAAAAATTATATGGAATTACTTTCGAAGAAATTTTCGAAGTGGATAAATACCATGAAGAAGTAAAAACCTACGAAGTAAAAGATGAAGAAGACCAACTAGTTGCCGTATTTTATGCTGATTTCTTTCCAAGAAAAGGCAAACGCAACGGTGCTTGGATGACTTCTTTTAAATCACAATCCATCAAAAAAGAAATCAACGAAAGACCACACATTTCAATCGTATGTAATTTCACGAAACCTACTGAAACCAAACCATCGCTGTTAACCTTCAACGAAGTAACAACTTTATTTCATGAATTTGGTCATGCGTTACACGGCATGTTAGCCAACACGACGTATCCAAGTTTATCAGGAACTTCTGTGTATTGGGATTTCGTAGAATTACCAAGCCAGATTTTAGAAAACTGGTGTTACGAACCGGAAGCATTGGCTTTGTTCGCATATCATTATCAAACTGGTGAAATGATTCCGATGGAATTAGTCCATAAAATTAAAGAAAGCGCGAGTTTTCAAGAAGGAATGGCAACGATGCGCCAATTGAGTTTTGGGTTGTTAGATATGGGATGGCATGCACAAGATCCATCGAATATTAAGGACATCAAAACTTTTGAAACCGAACAATTTGCAGCCACACAATTGTATCCTGATGTAAAGGAAAATGCAATGAGCACTTCTTTTTCCCATATTTTTCAAGGCGGTTATTCTTCTGGATATTACAGTTATAAATGGGCTGAAGTTCTAGATGCTGATGCTTTCGAATATTTTCAGGAAAAAGGTATTTTTAATAAAGAAGTGGCAACCAAGTTCAAGGAAAATGTGCTTTCTAAAGGCGGAACGGAACATCCTATGATTTTATACAAACGCTTTAGAGGACAGGAACCAAAACCAGAAGCGCTGTTGAGAAGAGCAGGATTGGTGTGATTTTTTTGAATAAAAATTAACTATATAATATTTTAGGACCGAAGTTTAAAAGCTTCGGTTTTTTATTAAAACAAAACCATCAACCGCGCAAGATTTGGCACGCTTTCGAACCAAAAAATAGATGCTATTTCGAACTACTTTAAAAACTCCCTGAAATTTTCATTGCTTACTACCAAAAAACTCGGTTGATACGCTTCTTGAAATGATTTCGGCAACTTCGCTTTTTTAGTGGAAGACCATTTGAATTCAAAAGCACTGACTGCATCAGCATTAGTTTCAATATAATCTATTTCCTGTTGTTGTGTAGTTCTCCAAAAGTAAGGTTTTGACAAACTTTGAGAATAGGACAACTGTTTAAATCGCTCTGAAACTAAAAAATTTTCCCACAATGCCCCTTTATCCTGTCTAAAATCTAAGGAATTAAAATTTCCGATCAACATATTCCGAACACCATTGTCGTAGAAATAGATTTTTCTGTTTGCCTTTATTTCATTTCTCAAGTTTTTGCTAAAACTATTTAATCTAAAAATCACAAAAGCTTTTTCCAATAAATCTATATAATTATTGACCGTATTTTTATCTACACCAACTAATTGTGCTATTTCATTATAGCTCACTTCACTACCAACCTGAAAAGCTAAGGCTTGTAATATTTTTTCTAAAACTTCCGATTTCCTGATACCCGCTAAACTCAAAACATCTTTATATAAGTAGCTGGAAACAAGGTTTTTTAAAATTTCATATTCATTACCAAAATTATTGATCACATCAGGATACATTCCGTATAACAATCGCAACTCCAATTGTTGTTGCGCTTTCATATAACCAACATTCGCTTCGAATTCATTCCAGGAAATAGGATATAAACGGTATTCAAATTTACGTCCCGTTAATGGTTCTTGTGTAACATGATTAATATCAAAAGCCGAAGAACCACTCACAATCACTTGCACACCCTTGATTTGATCAACAATAATCTTTAGTTTTAAACCAATAGAAGAAATACGCTGTACCTCATCAATAAAAACGTATTTATAATTTCCAATAATATTTTTTAAGGTTTCGGTATTTGCATTTGCTAAAGTATCAGCCACAACCGCATCATCACCATCAAGAAATAGAAACGGAATATCCTTTAATAAAGCATTAATCAATGTAGTTTTACCAACTTGTCGCGGGCCTATTAATACAATAATTTTGCCCTTCCCTAAATTCTTTTCTATTATAGGTGTTAAATCTCTACTAATCATAACCGTAAATTTTATACAAATATAGTACAATCATGTCGTATTCACCAATTTTATACTTTTTTTGGTGAATACATTCACCAATTTTACACTATTTTTAGTGAACGTATTCACCAATATTAATCTTTTTAAAGAAACAAAACTAGCAACCACCAGATAATTGGCACGCTTTCCACCCAAAAGGAGGTATAGTATTTCGAGCGTTTTTCATTGGCAAAAAGCAGCAATAACGCAATCAGAATCACTATTATCAAGTTGATAATTAATTGATTTTTATCAAAATTACTTTTCAGCAATTCCAGAAAATAAAACGGAATCAAAAGTAACAATCCCAATATTTTCGTTTGCTTCACTCCTATTTGTTGTGGCACGGTTTGCAAATGTGGATCATCATTTGCCAAATCAATAATTTCAAAAATAAGTACCAATACAAAAATCAAGATAAATCGCTGTATGCATTTTAGATAGAAATCAAGCGTAATCGAAACTTCTGCATTCAAAATGGGCAAAGCCAAAGTCACTCCTACCCAACACAACGCCACAATGTAGATTTTTACACCAGCCCAGTTTCTGGCATTTTTTTTATTTGGAAAAAACGGAAGCGTATACAATAAAGTGATACTCAAAAAAGCGATTGCTACGATTCGGGTAATCCGTTGCAGCTGAAAAAAATAAAAACCAACCAAAAGAAGTGCAAAAAAACTAAATACAGCAATGATTTTTAACTCCTTGCGCATCCTTAATTTTTTGGCTCTGGCCAAAGCATCATATTTTACGAAATTATATCCTACAATTGTTCCAAAAAAAGCAAAATTAGCTATTGGTTCATCCGCAGCAATGTGGAACATGTGTTGTGTCATTCGCACTAAGGCATAACACGACAATCCCACGTGAATACTGCTATTGATATAAAAATTGAATAGTTGTTTAAAAATCTTCATTAAACAAAATTAATCAATTGTGAACAAATACACCATTTAGTTGAAAAATCAATAAAAAAGGACACCCAAAATACCTTTTAGATTATTAATAATACTTAATTTTGCACCACTAAAAAAACAACACCTACATTTTTATATGAAAACAGATGCTTTTGCTTTAAGACACATTGGTCCAAGAGAAAACGACCTACAACATATGTTGAAAACCATTGGAGCGGAGACGTTAGACCAATTGATTTTCGAGACAATTCCTAGTGATATTCGTCTAAAAGCTGATTTAGATTTAGATCCAGCAATGACCGAATATGAATTTGCAAATCACATTCAAAAATTAGGGAATAAAAATAAAGTTTTTCAATCTTATATTGGTTTGGGTTACAATGCAGCCATTATCCCTGCCGTTATTCAAAGAAACGTTTTTGAAAACCCGGGATGGTACACCGCTTATACGCCTTATCAAGCTGAGATCGCTCAAGGTCGTTTAGAAGCAATTTTGAATTTCCAAACTATGGTTATCGAATTAACCGGAATGGAAATTGCTAACGCTTCTTTATTGGACGAAGGAACTGCTGCTGCTGAAGCAATGGCATTACTTTTTGATGTTCGTTCTCGTGATCAAAAGAAAAATAACGTTTGTAAATTCTTCGTTTCCGAAGAAATATTACCTCAAACTTTATCGGTTTTACAAACGCGATCTACGCCAGTTGGTGTGGAATTAGTAATTGGAAACCATGAAGATTTCGACTTTTCAACGGATTACTTTGGAGCTATTCTTCAATATCCGGGAAAATTTGGACAAGTTCACGATTATGCCGATTTTATCGCCAAAGCTGCCGCAAACGAAATAAAAGTAGCTGTGGCTGCTGATATTTTAAGTTTGGCAAAATTGACTTCTCCGGGAGAAATGGGCGCTGCAGTTGTCCTTGGAACGACACAACGTTTCGGAATTCCGTTAGGTTATGGTGGTCCGCACGCTGCTTATTTTGCTACAAAAGACGAATACAAAAGAAGCATGCCTGGAAGAATCATCGGTGTAACTGTTGATACGAATGGTAATCGTGCATTACGAATGGCCTTGCAAACTCGGGAGCAACACATTAAACGTGACAAAGCCACTTCAAATATATGCACTGCACAAGTTTTATTATCCGTTATGGCTGGAATGTATGCCGTTTATCATGGACCAAAAGGCTTGCAATATATCGCTAATAAAGTACATGCTTCGACAGCTACGTTGGCAAACGCATTAGAAAAATTAGGGTTACAACAAACCAATACTGCTTTCTTTGACACAATCGTTGTTAAGGCTGATGCCAAAAAAGTGAAAGCTATTGCTGAACAAAACGAAATTAACTTTTATTATATTGACGAAAATACTGTTTCAATTTCCTTAAACGAAACGACAAGTATTGCCGATTTAAATAAAATTATTACTGTTTTCGCTTCCGCAAAAGAGACTCAGGCAACAACAATTGAAAGTTTATCAGAAACCAATCATTTTCCAGCAAGCGTAAGCAGAACATCAACGTTCTTAGAACATGATGTTTTCAATAAATACCATTCGGAAACCGCTTTGATGCGCTACATCAAAATGTTGGAACGAAAAGATTTAGCCTTGAACCATTCCATGATTTCATTAGGTTCTTGTACCATGAAACTGAATGCAGCTTCTGAAATGTTGCCTTTAAGCATGCCGCAATGGAATAATATTCACCCATTTGCTCCATTGGACCAAGCACAAGGATACCAAGAAATGTTGGCTAAACTAGAACAGCAATTAAATGTTATCACTGGTTTTGCAGGAACTACTTTACAACCTAACTCTGGTGCTCAAGGCGAATATGCCGGATTAATGGTAATTCGTGCCTACCACCAGTCTAGAGGAGATCACCATAGAAACATTGCTTTAATTCCATCATCAGCTCACGGAACAAATCCTGCTTCAGCAGCTATGGCAGGAATGAAAGTTATTGTTACCAAGACATTGGAAAACGGAAATATCGACGTAGAAGATTTACGTGAAAAAGCAATTCTTCACGCAGAAAATCTTTCTTGTTTGATGGTAACATATCCATCAACTCACGGGGTTTTTGAAAGCGCCATTAAAGAAATTACACAATTGATTCACGATAACGGTGGACAAGTTTATATGGACGGTGCCAACATGAATGCACAAGTAGGATTAACAAATCCTGCTACCATTGGTGCTGACGTTTGTCATTTGAATTTACACAAAACATTCGCTATTCCTCATGGTGGAGGTGGACCGGGCGTTGGACCGATATGTGTTGCGCCACAATTAGTTCCATTTTTACCCTCAAACCCTGTAATTCCTACAGGAGGAGAACATGCAATCACAGCTATATCTGCAGCTCCTTGGGGCTCCGCTTTAGTTTGTTTGATTTCTTACGGCTACATTTCAATGTTGGGTGCTGAAGGTTTGAAACAATCTACTCAATATGCGATTCTAAACGCGAACTACATTAAAGAGAAATTAAACGGTCATTATGATACATTATATTCTGGAGAAATGGGTCGTGCAGCTCACGAAATGATTTTAGAATGCCGTCCTTTCAAACAAAAAGGAATTGAAGTGACTGATATTGCAAAACGTTTGATGGATTATGGTTTCCATGCTCCTACCGTTTCTTTCCCAGTTGCAGGAACCTTAATGATTGAACCTACGGAGAGTGAGAACTTAGAGGAATTAGACCGTTTTTGTGAGGCGATGATTTCAATCCGTAAAGAAATTGAAGCTTCAACTATTGAAGACAAAAACAATGTTTTGAAAAATTCACCCCATACATTAGCCATGCTAACTACAGATGCTTGGGACTTCCCTTACACTCGGGAACAAGCAGCTTTCCCATTAGATTATATTGCTGAAAATAAATTTTGGCCAACCGTTCGTCGTGCGGACGATGCGTATGGCGATAGAAATTTAGTTTGTTCTTGTGCGCCAATTGAGGCGTATATGGAAAACTAATTTTTAAATTAATTCAAAAAAATGTCTCGATAAATCGGGACATTTTTTTTACCTCTCTAAATTATTCAGAAAACAATACAATGTAAATTCTTAAAACATTCAGTTTACCAACTGAACCTTAGCAAAGAAATATCGCATCCATTTTTGCAATTTGTAAAAAAATAATCAATATTTTTACAAATAAATTATTATTTCATAATTATATGCATGCATAGTAAATTTTATGAGTATACTAATTTTTTAATCATTAAATTACGCCTGAATTTTTGGACAAATAACCTGATGAAAATAAAAATAACTGGAATAGGAAGTTATATTCCTGAGAAAAAAGTAAGCAACACAGACTTTGGTGAACATGTTTTTTTAAACGTAGATGGAACCGCCTTTGGTTATCCAAACGAAGTTGTGATAAATAAATTTAAAGGAATAACAGGAATTGAACACAGACGTTATGCCGAAGACCATCATACCTCCTCTGATTTAGCTTTTTTTGCTTCTCAAAAAGCAATTAAAAATGCAGGTATTGACCCGGAAACTATCGATTATATCATCTTCGCACACAATTTTGGAGATGTTAAATACGGTACAACGCAGTCGGATAGCATTCCTAGTTTGGCCACCCGTGTGAAAAACAAGCTACAAATAAAAAACCCAAAATGTGTCGCCTATGATATCCTATTTGGATGTCCAGGTTGGATAGAAGGGGTTATGCAGGCCAATGCTTTCATCAAATCAGGAATGGCAAAACGTTGTCTTGTTATTGGCGCTGAAACCCTTTCGAGAGTGGTTGACGCTCATGACAGGGATTCAATGATTTATTCTGATGGCGCAGGTGCGTCTATCATTGAAGCTTCTGATGATGAAACAGGAATGTTAGCTTATGAAAGCGCGACTTATGCGAATGACGAGGCTAATTATTTGTTTTTTGGAAAATCATACAATCCTGATTTAGATGCGGATATACGCTATATAAAAATGTATGGTCGCAAGATTTATGAATTTGCATTAAACCAAGTTCCAGCTGCAATGAAAAGTTGTTTGGATAAAAGCGGAATTGCCATTGACGACGTAAAAAAAATTCTTATCCATCAAGCCAATGAAAAAATGGACGAAGCGATAATCCAACGTTTTTACAAATTACACGAAAAACCAGTCCCTGAAAACATCATGCCAATGAGCATTCATGAACTTGGAAACAGCAGTGTGGCAACCGTTCCTACGCTATATGACCTTTTAATTCGTGGAGAAATAGAAAACCAATCCATACAAAAAGGCGACGTTCTTATCTTTGCCTCCGTTGGTGCGGGAATGAATATCAACGCATTTGTATACCGATATTAAGCATCTAAGGAATTTGGTAATCAGGAGCTAATCCAGCTGTACATTACAATTCCTCACTACAAAACTTGTTTTTTAAAGGTGTAAGAAAGCTTCTTTTAGTCACTTTTTGCACCTTGAAAAACTACATTTTGAAGCTCCGGGATTTTCATTCCCATCCGGGCTAAAAAACAATGCCCAAAAACACATTTATTACTATATTTGTGGCTTCGTGCCCTTGAGGCAAAATCAAAAACACATGTACGAAAAAACGTTTCCCAATAAAAGATTCAAACATACTTTAGAATTTTTAAAAAAACACATCTCCACGGATGAAACCATATTAGATTTAGGCGTAGCAAATCCTTTTTCTAAAATCATGAAATCCGAAGGATTTACAGTTAAAAACACAACAGGAGAAGACTTAGATACCGACCAAACCGTACTTTCCAATGAAAAACAGGATGTCGTAACTGCTTTCGAAATCTTTGAACATTTACTCAATCCGTTTACCATTTTAAAAGAAATAAAATCCGATAAGCTTTTTATATCCATTCCGATGCGTTTATGGTTTTCACCTGCCTACAGAAGTAAAACTGATATGTGGGACAGACATTATCATGAATTTGAAGATTGGCAATTGGACTGGCTGTTGGAAAAAACAGGTTGGAAAATAATCGACCGCGAAAAATGGACCAATCCAGTAAAGAAGTTTGGCCTTCGTCCCTTACTGAGAAAGTTCACCAACCGATATTATATAGTTTACGCTGAAAAAATCCCCTCCCCAACCCTCCCCGAAGGGAAGGGAGCCTAGACGATACAATTTTTAAGCTTAAAATCTCAGCATCTTAGAAACTTAGTCCCTCAAGAAAATGAATTATTACATTGTTATTCCGGCTCATAACGAGGAGGCATTTATTTCCTTAACTTTGGAATCTTTGATTTCGCAAACCGTTTTACCCAAAAAAGTAGTTGTAGTCAATGACAATTCTACTGATAAAACAGCAGAAATTGTAACGGTATTTGCCAAAGAAAATCCGTTTATCACTTTGGTAAACAAAACTTCAAGCGCCATCCATTTACCGGGAAGCAAAGTCATTCAGGCTTTTCACAAAGGTTTCGAAACATTAGACGAAGAGTACGACGTTATCGTAAAACTGGACGCCGACTTAATTCTTCCCAACAACTATTTTGAAACTATTTTAAATATTTTCGAAAAAGATGCAACAATAGGAATGGCGGGCGGATTTGCCTTTATCGAAAAAAATGGCGAATGGATTCTGGAAAACCTCACTGATAAAGACCATATTCGTGGTGCTTTTAAAGCCTACAGAAAAGCATGTTTCCAACAAATAGGCAATTTAAAACCGGCTATGGGTTGGGATACTGTTGATGAATTATTGTCAAAATTTTACGGATGGAAAGTAGTTACTGATGCCACTCTAATCGTAAAACACCTAAAACCAACTGGTGCTAATTATAACAAAACAGCCCGATACAAACAAGGAGAAGCATTTTACACCCTTGGTTACGGATTTCTAATTACTGGAATTGCTTCGGCAAAACTGGCAATGCTAAAAAAAAAGCCTTTCCTTTTTTTGGATTACATCAAAGGTTTTTGGAAAGCAAAAGCAGCTAAAACCCCTTTATTGGTAACTGAAGAACAAGCAAAATTCATTCGAAAATATCGTTTAAAGAAAATGAAAGAAAAGCTTTTTTAGCCTTAGCATTCAAAAAATTGTAAACCGTAAAGTATAAACTGCTAACAAATCCTTAATTTAGCCCATAATCGCAAAACTATGATGCTCATTCGATATATAACGCAGATAGGAAGGTACTTCTTAATGCTAAAAGAAATTTTTAATAAACAGACGAAATGGTCTGTGTTAAGAAATCTTATTTTCAAGGAAATTGATGATTTAATTATTGGTTCCCTTGGTATAGTAGCTTTCATCTCCTTCTTTGTTGGAGGTGTTGTTGCCATTCAAACCGCATTAAATTTAACTAATCCTTTAATTCCAAAATATCTAATTGGTTTTGCTACCAGACAATCCGTTATATTAGAATTTGCCCCTACTTTCATTTCAGTGATTATGGCTGGAAAAATGGGATCTTTTATTACGTCAAGCATAGGAACCATGAGGGTTACAGAACAAATTGATGCGCTTGAAGTGATGGGAGTTAACTCTTTAAACTATTTGGTTTTTCCAAAAATAATCGCTTTATTATTATACCCATTCCTTATTGGAATCGCAATGTTTCTAGGGGTTTTAGGGGGCTGGATGGCTGGTGTTTATGGGGGTTTTACATCAAGTGCTGAATTTATAAATGGGGCTCAGATGGAATTTATACCTTTCCATATTGTTTATGCTTTTATAAAAACATTGATTTTTGCCATGTTATTGGCTACTATTCCATCTTTTCACGGGTATTATATGAAAGGTGGCGCACTTGAAGTGGGTAAAGCCAGTACGGTCTCCTTCGTTTGGACATCAGTTACCATAATATTGTTCAATTATATATTAACGCAGTTGTTACTAGGATCATGATAGAAGTAAAAAACGTAGAAAAATCATTTGGCGGTATTAAAATTCTTAAAGGTATTTCAACGGTTTTTGAAACTGGGAAGACAAATTTAATTATTGGACAAAGTGGATCAGGAAAAACGGTTTTGCTAAAAAGTCTTTTAGGCATCCATACACCCGAATCAGGAACAATTTCATTTGATGGCAGGATTTATTCTGAATTAACACCTGATGACAAACGAGATTTACGAACAGAAATAGGAATGGTTTTCCAAGGAAGCGCTTTATTTGATTCCATGACTGTAGCTGAAAACGTTGGCTTTCCACTTAAAATGTTCACCAAGGACAATAGAGCAAAAATTCAACAGCGTGTAGACTTTGTACTAAAAAGAGTCAACCTTACTGATGCCCATAAAAAACTTCCTTCACAAATTTCAGGAGGAATGCAAAAACGTGTGGCAATTGCCCGCGCTATTGTAAACAATCCAAAGTATCTTTTTTGTGACGAACCTAACTCTGGATTAGACCCAAACACTGCTATTTTGATAGATAATCTTATCAAAGAAATCACTGAAGAATACAACATAACAACGGTTATAAACACGCATGATATGAACTCCGTAATGGAAATTGGGGAGAAAATATTGTTCTTAAAAGATGGTTTAAAAGCTTGGGAAGGAAGTAAAGAAGAAATTTTTAGAACCGATAATGAAGCTGTTGTAGCCTTTGTCTATTCTTCGAATTTGTTCAAAAAAGTAAGAGAAGCCTATTTGAAAGAGTAATTTTTTTTTTAAATTAACTGGATTTTAATAGCTCTACTTCCGCATTAGGATTAAACAAATACGTTTTTCCAGAACTCATTTCGAGACATTCAAAACGTTTGGTTCTAACAGCTATTTTCTTAAAAATCTTTCCGTTTTGGATTCGGAAAACACTGCCGTAAGGAATTTCAAATACATAGTTTTTATCATTTTGCTGATCAAATTGTTTCAATGCCAATGCCAAAGTAGCATCGGTATCGCTACTGGCTGTCGGATTTTTGAAATGTCTCGCCAACAACGGTAATAAGTGGTTTGGAAAAATTTCCGGACGAATATATGGAATCATCAACCGTTGAAACGAATACTTCCACTCGTTTCCATGAGGTTTGATATTCCGTCCAAATTTCTCAAAAGCAACCAGATGCGAAATTTCATGAATCAGCGTAATCAAAAATTTGTATTTATTTAGGTTTGAATTTACCGTTATTTCATGCTTACCATTCAAGCCTTTTCGATAATCACCATGTCGCGTTTGACGTTCGTTTACAATCTTAAGATGAACCCGATGGTCCACAATGAGTTCAAAAACTGGCTTTACGGCATGTTCAGGTATGTATCGCGCTAATGTCTCACTCATAATTTACCACTTACTTAAAATTTATAACTTTCTGTTACGGATTCGTAGAAGACACTTGCAACACTTTTCCGTTGAAATATTTATTTCCAGTCAACGTAAAATTACAAATATAATCTGCCATTTCGCTTGCAGTAATTGGTGCTTGATAGCCTGGAAAAGCTTCAGCCAACATTTCTGTTTGAACCGAACCTAATGCCAAAACATTAAAAGCAATACCCCGCTCTTTATATTCCTCAGCTAATAACTCCGACAATGTAATAACAGCACCTTTACTCGAACTATACGCTGACAATCCAGCAAACTTTAAACTTCCCTGAATCCCACCCATAGAACTTATCGTTACAACGTGGCTTCCTTTCTGTAAATAAGGCAAGCAAATTCGGGTCAAATTAGCAACCCCAAAAACATTGACTTTATAGATGTTTTCAAAATCTTCCTGAGACGTTTCTGAAAAGGGTTTCAACAATAATCTTCCTGCATTATGAACGACAGCATCAATTTGTTTCCAAGATTTCGAAAGAAAATCTTTAACTTTTTCCAATTCAGACTCATTGGACAAATCAACCGAAAGACATGTGATATTTTCATTCCCCAATAAAGTCTGAGGAATTTTTCTGGAAACAGCCAGAACCTGATGTCCAGCCTTGGCAAATTGCAATGCCAACTCATATCCTATACCTCTGCTCGTTCCTGTAATAATAATATTTTTCATGTAGCAAAAATAAACAAAAACACTAAAAAAAACATCATTTTAGCTGTAGGTATTGTTTCGAATATAAAAATAAGGTTTTCTATAATTTTGCTTAATTTTGCCGAAACAAAATACAATTTGAAATAGCATAAAATGATAGCAACCATACCATTTGAAGTAGCAAAATTGAGTGATATTGATGGAGTATTAGCCTTACAAGAACTATATCTTGTCTCAAATTTATCTGAAGAGGAAAAGGAATTTGGCTTTGTTACCACACCGTTTACAATTTCTCAATTAACAGAAGTAATAACTCAAGAGGGATTGTTTTTAGCGAAAGACAACAACAAAACTATTGCTTACATCTTTTCTGGAAGCTGGGATTTTTTCAATCAATGGCCTATATTCAATTACATGATTACGCTATTACCTAATCTTAAATTTTTAGATTTCGATGTTGCGACAACCAATAGCTTTCAATATGGACCTATTTGTATCGATAAAAAATACAGAGGAAAAGGATTGATAACTACTCTTTTTGAATTCATGAGAATCCATATTGTAAAACGATATCCGTTAGCGTTGACCTTCATTAACAAAACTAATATTCCGTCTACAAAAGCGCATACCGAAAAACTAAAATGGACGATTATTGGTGATTTTCAATTCAACAATAACAACTATTTTATTTTGGCTTATGACATGAATCAGCCTGTTTCTATTCGTTAATTCATATGAATTTCATGTGTTGGTGTATTGGCCATTTGTGTTACGGCAGGCAATAATTCTTGAATAAACGAAGTCATATGAGGTAAATCCATAACTTTGAATTCATCCGAAACATGATGGTAGAATTCGAAATTTTCAAAATCAAAAGTACTCACAGATTGGCAAGGAACTTTGAAAACATTGTAAAAAGAATAATTATCTGATCTGTAAAACAATTGAAATTCGGCTTCTTTTGGTAAAAAACCAATTGTGTTTTTTCCCGTATATTCATTGATTTTACCCGCCATATTCGATTTGTCAAAACCTGTAATATACGCTAGATAATTTCTTTTCATTGGCACTCCAATCATCTCAATATTGAATTGCGCGTATAAATTAAAGTTTTGTGCTTTCAGTTTTTTGGCTAAATGTTTAGACCCTAATAATCCTTTTTCTTCTCCTGCAAAGAACACAAAAAGAATACTTCTCTTATTGTTTTTAACACTACTAAAATATTTCGCCATTTCAGCAACTGCAGTTGTTCCCGAAGCATCGTCATTGGCACCATTATTTATAAAATCTCCATTTACTCCTTTTTTATCAATTCCAATATGATCATAATGTCCGCTGATAATAACGAATTCATTTTTTAGCACAGGATCATTTCCTTCGACAAAACCTACAATATTAGAAGCGGGTTCTTTGAAATTTGATAACGTATCGCGATAACTTGAAAAATAAGGCTTTACATTATTGTCTTTGAAAAACTGTTCCAAATAATCGGCCGCTTTCACCATTCCTTTTGTCCCGGTTTCTCTGCCTTCTAGTTCGTCCGAAGTCAAATATTTCAATGTTTCTGCAACATCACTTTGTTTGACTTTATATTCCGTTTCTGCTAATTTTAATCGGGAATCGGCTGTAGCTTGGGCCGTGATAGGAGAATTTCGTACAAATCCGAATAGAACAAATAAAAGAAGTAAAAATTTGTTTTTCATAGTCAATAATTGTTTGGTTAAAAGGAGTAATCTTATTTTAATTGATAAAATCAAAATCTTATTTCTTATAATATTTCTTGTAGACGGTATACATTTGAATCAAAGCTAAAACTACAAAAAATAACGGAATAATTATTGGCACTATATAACTTGAAAAACTAGCCGTATTTTGGGAAAACAAATTTAGAATAGTTACTAAAGCCAGCATTCCAAAAAACGTCCCAACTAAAGTCCCAAAAACGTAATAGTATTTAAGTCTTTTCTCGATAGCAATATAATTTCCATTAATCAAATAGAGATTCCATCCCGTCCAGAATGGCACTTGAAGAAAATTGATAGCATTCAAAAACATACCGATAAGAAAAGGAGAATACTTAATAAATTCCTCTAAATCATTATGATTTTCTACGGTTTGATTCGAATGAGCATAAAAAGAATAGCCCAGAAACAGCAAAAAGAAGACCGCAAAAAAATCGATAATTTTCATCAATTTTTTATTGTTTACCAATTGATTTGCAAAAATCAATGTCAAATAAATTACAAAAACCTCAACCGAAATAACGCCCCACAAATAAAAAATTAAACTATTAATTCCTAATTCAGCATAAATTTCGAACCCAATAATATTTAAATATCCCAATGGAACTGAGCCAATAAAGCTCACCAAGAAACCTACAAGAATATTTTTTATAATTTTCATTTTATTAGAAATTTACTATTCTATTGCTTTGCTCTACATGCAAACGATATTCTTTCATCCCTTCCTTGTGCGGCAAATAAGGACTTCCGGCTTTATGATTCTCCACACTTATTTCATACATGTAAGTAATATGTCTAGCGAGTTCTTTCCACGCAAATAGTAACGAATGTTTTGGATCATAGATGTGCGTAGGTTCACTTGCAGCTCCATTCAACTCAACAATAGCCAAATTTTTTCCTTGTTCCAAATCTTCCAAAGTAGTATACATAACATCCAATCTCCCGAAATAGAAACCCGGAATTTGCAAACACATTTGATTGATGGTTTCGTTTAATTTTGGGGTTATCCAATGGCTTCCGTCAATAAATTTTGCACCACGGGCATGATTTCCATAAGGAACTAAATTTAGTTTTTCTCCTTTTGGCACAACCTCCAGTAATTTCTTACCGTATTCTTGTTGCAATACTTTAAGTTGCAATTCATAACGAGGATTTTTCCTGATTAACTGTTCAATAGTTGTAATTCCATCCCCCGTGATTATCAGAAATTCTTTAGAAACTATTCCTGTTATTTTACCCATTTTCTCGTGTGGATAACGTACATAAAAAATGCCAACTTCATTCTGGAAAGGAATTAAATCTTGCACTACAAAATCAAAATTTGCCTTTTCAGCATATCTTTTTAAGTCGGCAACAGTATCTATTTTCTTAACTCCGGAACCACGCAACCCGATATCAGGTTTTGCAATCAATGGAAATTTTATTCCTGAAAATTCGATTATTTTTAAAATTTCTTCCAGTGAAGTTCCTTCGATTATGAGTTCAGTTTTTGGATAATACCGCTGTGGAATCAAATCGTAGATGGCTTTTTTGGATTCCATCATAAATCCTCCGTTTTTTATCGTTGGATTAGCCGCGTTAAAGAAAAAAATGGACTTTGCTTTAAGCGAATAAAATGCCCAAAGAAAATAAATTGGAATATAAACAATCTGAAACGGCCAATATTCCCAATGCGTAATCTTATGAAAAAGTAATTTCAATCGAGAAAATTTTAAATAGTGATAAATGAAGTTTTGGTCTCTTTCTGTGCAATCAAATCGCAATGCAATATAGCGACTTTATTTTTTTCGATTACAGATTGGGTAATACTCAAGGTTTTCATTTCGTCATTTCGATTAATAACCAATCCGTTTTCCTGATTTTTATCTTCGGTATAGCGATGAAAATGAAGCATTTCGGCTTCTGATATTTCTGGATTTGCATCCAAAAAAGTATAAAACCAATTGGTACGTTTCTCCCGAATTACCGCTGGATATAACGTTGACGATGACCAAATATGATTTTTATGACTATCTAAAAGAGTCGTTTCTTTCTGATTCCCATTCCATCGCAATTGAAACAGCTCCTTATTTTGAAACAAAACCAATGTAAAAGGTTCTATATTTTCCAAATTAATTTCGTCCCAAAAATCCTTCGGTGATTCGCTGCCAATAATATCCAAAACAATTAAACCGCGACTTTTTCTGTAAGGAAGCACTACTTTGTGTTTTTCGTCAGCGCCATTTAATAAAACCAAAACAGTTCCATTTGCATCGACAACAAACCAAGTTCCGCCAGCTTTTGGGTCTTTTGGAAAAATGACATTCTTACCGTTTATGGTATAATTTCTGGGTGGTATTGCAGACGGTCTAATTATTTTTTCATCTCGATTTGAGGTAATGATAATTGTATCATTAACAGTGACAAAACTTACTGTGCACATTGATTCCTGTATTCGATTGTGGAACGGGCAACTCCAAAATTCTCATCGACCGTAATATTTTCACACTTTAAAACAGCCACTTTTATCAGCGCCTGATGATGAATACAATGCTCTAAATTATAAAGCAATTCTCGATAATAGTTACTTTGAATTCGGATTTCCTCACCGTCAATTACTTGTTGCAAATCAATATTTTTATTCTCTTTTTCAAGATTATTTTTAATTTCTAAAATATGATGAATTGCATAATTCATATCTGTTTGAATTAATACATTACGCTCTCTTTTATCATAATTCACAATCCCTAAATCGTATTGATCCTCGAGACACTTAAACATTTCGATAATATGCCTCGTATGTTCACCTATACTGGTATTACTCAATTCAGCACATGGATTTGAGTAATCCTTTTTCGATAATTGATTGAGCAAATCAATCAATTCGTTTAGACTATTAGTAATAGAAGGTATTAGCATATTAGCGTTTTAATTTTAACAAATTTGGTAATTTATCTTTATTTAAAAAAATTAAAGTAAGACAACTTAATAAGGTTATGTTAGCCAACGCAAATAACGTTCCACCATCACCCTCCACTTCAATGCCCAGAACAAACAAATGTGAAAGAATGGCACCAACCATTATTCCGCACCCTAGCAATGCACCAAGCAATGTAGTTCTAGGTATTAAAATTAGAATTGCAGTAATCAATTCTGAAATTCCGGTAATAATTCTACCATAAGGCTCCACTCCCAAAGCAGTAAAAATATAAATACTTTCCTTGACTCCCGTAAATTTAAAATATAAGGTTTGCGATAAAATTACTGCCACTCCAATACGTAAAATCCAAGATAAAATAGTTATTTTCATAATTACTGTTTTATTTGATTGTTTTTTTCCAAGTGCTCTCTGCTTTTGACTTTAAATTAGCTTGGTCTTTATTCCAACTTTTCAATGTATTATTGAAATAAGCATTATAAAATAAATATAATTTTCCGTCAACAATCTTAAAAGTCTGTGGGTTTATTTCTACTTTTTCGCCGGAATCTCCCATCGCATAAGCGCACCAACCTCCAAATTGCGGTTCATATTTCAAAGGATTTTTTAAAAAATATTCTCTATTTACAGGCATTGAAAAATTATAGGTTACTCCCTCGTACGTTACTGTCAGTTCTTTTTTTCCCTTTACGGCTTTCCCTAGTTTAAAATAAGCAACAGGATCGTACCCTTGTAAGGCAACTTTGTGCTCTAAATTGAAATGAGTTAATCGACTATTTTCGGTTTGTGCAACTGTTGTCAGTGAAATAAAAATAACCATTAGATAAAGAATCTGTTTTTTACTTACAAGTTTAAAAGTATTTTTTTGGCGTTCGGGAATATTAGATTTCATTGTATCTTAATTTAGAAATGATACTTCACTTATTTATTAAGCAAAGATATTTAAATCAAAAAAGCAATTTGTCAGCTACTTTAGAACAGATACGAAATAATTGAAACTACAGTTTTGAAATATCCGAGAAAATGATTCCTTTTCAGTTTTAAACAAATGCCCGTTAGTTTCCATTTCATTGAACAATTAGGTCTCGGTTTGAGTTAAAATACTAATAATCTGGGTAATATAATTTTATTTTCAATGCTTTGTTATCTTCTCTTTTACTTTCTTTTTCAGCCCAATCCTACAGTAAAAATATTAAAAATCGTTTTAAAAAATAAAACCCTTTCCAATCGAATTGAAAAGGGTATAAATAACTATTTAATTTTATTTATGAAACTAGTGTTCTCGAAATCACAATACGCTGAATTTCAGAAGTCCCCTCATATATTTGAGTGATTTTAGCATCACGCATCATGCGTTCCACATGATACTCGGCAACATAGCCATTTCCACCATGAATTTGTACGGCTTCAATAGTCGTATCCATAGCCGTTTGTGAGGCAAACAACTTAGCCATCGCTCCGGATTGCGAAATATCCATACCCAAATCCTTTTCAGAAGCCGCTTTAAAACACAACATTCTGGCAGCCATAATTTGAGTGGCCATATCTGCTAATTTAAAAGCAATCGCCTGATGTTGGAAAATTTCTTTTCCAAAAGCTTTACGTTCCTGTGAATATTTTAAGGCCAACTCATAAGCACCTGTGGCAATTCCTAAAGCTTGAGAAGCAATTCCTATTCTTCCCCCGTTTAGTACGCTCATCGCAAAATTAAATCCAAATCCATCTGCTCCGATTCGGTTTTCCTTTGGTACTTTAACATCGTTAAATAATAAAGAATGGGTATCTGAACCACGAATTCCCATTTTTTTCTCCTTTGGACCAATATCAAAACCAGCCCAACCTTTTTCAACTATAAATGCATTAATCCCTTTGTGTCCCTTTTCAACATCCGTCTGAGCAATTACAATATAGGTTGATGCCGAAGATCCATTAGTAATCCAGTTTTTCGTTCCATTCATTAAGTAATAATCGCCTTTATCGATTGCAGTTGTTTTTTGCGAAGTCGCATCTGAACCCGCTTCAGGCTCAGACAAACAAAAAGCACCTATCACTTCACCTTTGGCAAGAGGAATTAAGTATTTCATTTTTTGTTCTTCATTACAGTACTTCTCTAAACCTGCACAAACCAAAGAGTTATTTACAGACATCACAACTGCTGTAGATGCGTCTACTTTAGCAATTTCAGTAACCGCCAAAACATAAGAAAGACTATCCAATCCGGAACCGCCATATTTAGGGTCAACCATCATTCCTAAAAAACCAAGCTCAGCCATTTTTTTAACCTGCTCAGTCGGAAATTTAGAGAATTCGTCTCTTTCAATAACACCCGGCAATAATTCGTTTTGAGCAAAATCCTTAGCTGCTTGCTGAATCATTAACTGCTCTTCGGTTAGATTAAAATCCATAACTATATTTTGTTTTTTATTAAAATTTCAACTCTACAAATAAAAGTAAAATTACTCAATTACAATCCTTAAATTTACAGCTTTAGAAAGTTTTTTATGTTTCCTACTTTTTATTGTAAATTTGATTATTATTTTAATTTACACTCATTAAATTATTTTTTATTTAAAAAAAGCATTCAAAGATACTTTAATATTATGAAATTATTAATTTTGATTTAGAAATTTGCTCAATGAAAAAAGATTACTATAACGTTATCGGAGTAATGTCAGGAACTTCGCTTGATGGTGTTGATTTAACACACATCCATTTTAAAGTACAGAACAATAAATGGGCTTTTGAAATACTTGAAAGCGAAACGATAGCCTATAGTACAAGTTGGATAAAAAGTCTAAAATCTGCGGTGGATTATTCTAGAGAGCAACTCGAAAAATTAAATCAGGATTACACCCAACTTCTCGCTTCCATTATTGCAGCTTTTATCGAAAAAAATAAAATCGAAAACCTGAATGCCGTATGTTCGCATGGACATACTATTTTACATCAACCGCAAAATGGGTTTACGCTTCAAATTGGTAATTTACCAGAAATCGCGACTTTAATTCACCAAACGGTAGTCTGCGACTTTAGATTACAAGATGTCCAACTTGGTGGCCAAGGTGCTCCTTTGGTTCCTATTGGCGACCGAATATTATTTCCTGAATACGATTATTGCATGAATTTAGGTGGTTTTTCGAATGTGTCTTTTGAGCAGGATAAGCAACGAATCGCCTTTGATATTTCACCGGTAAATACCGTTTTAAATTTTTACGCCAATCAATTGGGATTGGATTATGATGATAAAGGAACCATTTCTAGAACTGGAAAAACCGACACTAATTTGCTAAACAAATTAAATGCTTTGGATTTTTATCAAAAAAAACATCCTAAATCACTGGGTTTTGAATTTGTAAAAGAAACCGTTTTGCCTTTAATAGAAAGTTTCGGAATTGCAATTGAAGACAAATTACAAACGTTCACCGAACATGTATCGTTACAAATTGCCTTGGCTTTGCCTAATAAAAACGGAAGTCTTTATATAACTGGCGGTGGTGCCTACAATGATTTTCTTATCGAACGTATTCAATCCTATTTGCCGGAAATAAAAATCATAATTCCATCAACCAAAATTCTGGAATTCAAAGAAGCGTTGATTTTTGCTTTACTTGGTGTATTGAAATTGCGGGGCGAAATCAATGTTTTGAGCAGTGTTACGGGCGCTAAAATGGATCATAGTTCAGGAAATGTTTATTACTCAAAATAATATCAAAAATACATAATTCGCATTATTCTATTTTTTATATTTGTAAAAATTAAACATATCGCAATAAATGAAAGATTTATTAAAGAAATTCGAAAATAAAGAACCTGAGATAGTTTTCCATTGGAAAGATGCTGAAACCGAAGCCGAAGGTTGGACTGTAATTAATTCTCTTCGTGGTGGTGCTGCTGGAGGTGGAACCCGTATGAGAAAAGGATTGGATATGAATGAAGTTTTGTCTTTGGCAAAAACTATGGAAGTGAAATTTTCAGTTTCAGGACCTGCTATTGGCGGAGCTAAATCCGGAATTAATTTTGACCCGAATGATCCCAGAAAAAAAGGCGTTTTACAACGTTGGTACAAAGCGGTTTCTCCTTTATTAAAAAGCTATTACGGAACCGGAGGTGATTTGAATGTGGATGAAATTCATGAAGTAATCCCCATGACAGAAGAATGTGGTGTTTGGCACCCACAAGAAGGTGTTTTTAACGGACATTTTAAACCTACAGAAGCGGATAAAATCAACAGAATAGGTCAATTGCGCCAAGGTGTGGTTAAAGTAATTGAGAATCCAAAATTCTCACCAGACGTTTCTCGAAAATATACCATTGCAGATATGATTACCGGTTTTGGTGTTGCCGAAGCTGTTCGTAATTATTATAGTATTTATGGCGGAGATGTAAAAGGCAAGAAAGCCATTGTTCAAGGTTTTGGAAATGTAGGTTCGGCAGCAGCATTTTATCTGGCTGAAATGGGAGCAAAAATCATCGGTATTATTGATCGAGATGGTGGATTAATAAAGGAAGAAGGTTTTACTTTCGAAGAAATAAAAACATTATTTCTTGCTAAAGACGGAAACAAACTAGTTGCCGAAAATATGATTCCTTTTGAAGAAATCAATCAAAAAATATGGACAATCGGTGCTGAAATATTTACTCCTTGTGCTGCTTCTAGATTAGTGACTCAATCTCAAATTGACAGTTTAATTGCCAATGGTCTTGAAGTAATTTCGTGTGGCGCTAATGTTCCTTTTGCGGACAAAGAAATATTTTTTGGTCCAATTATGGAAGATGTAGATCATAAAGTGAGTTTAATTCCTGACTTTATTTCTAATTGCGGAATGGCACGCGTTTTTGCTTATTTCATGGAAAAGAAAGTGCAAATGACCGATGAAGCCATCTTTCAAGACACATCGGAAACCATTAAAAAGGCAATTAAAAAAGCACATCATTTGAATCCTAGCAAAACAAATATAAGTGCTACAGCTTTCGAAATTGCATTGAAACAGCTTACTTAAAATACAGCATTTCATAAAACATATTAGAACTGGGATTAGTTAGATTATTCAAAATCTATTTAATCCCTTTTTCTTATTTTCAATTTTAAATAAAAGCAATCTTATTTATATTCTCTTAGTCGCTTTTTACTCTTGACAATTTTTAGTACTTTTCAACGTTTTTTAGTAATACACTTTTTTTAAATTTAAAATACAAATGAGTTCCACCATTTCATCAGACCAAAAGAAATCTTTAGCAATATCCATTCTTTTGTATGCCACAATGTTGTTAATTTTATTTTTCATACGCTTTTGGCCACCAGCAAACTTGGCTGAACTTGCAGGCGGAGGAGGTGGCGGAGGCGTTACCGTGAATTTTGGGGACAGCGATTTGGGTTCTGGAGCGAATTATAAAAGTGAAGTGCTGCAAGTAAAAAACCAAACGAGGCAAACACCAACAAAAGTAACTCCTGACGAAGCTATTTTATCGCAGGAAAACAGCACCGAAGAAAGCGTTGTCATTCCCAAAAAAGAAAAAACTACAAAACCTATTGCTGTTGTAAAAGAGAAACCAAAACCAGTAGTTGTAAAACCTAAAGTTTCCAACAATACAAATGATGCATTATCCAGCATTCTGAAAGGTTCTAATAAAGGTGGTGATGGCGATGACAAAACAGCCGGAAATAAAGGAAAATCAAATGGAAGTCTAAGTTCTAATGGCTATTATGGAACTGGAGGTTCCGGTGGCGGAACAGGTGGCGGAAGTGGCACAGGAACCGGAATAGGAACAGGCAGTGGATATGGCTCCGGCAGCGGAGGAGGAAACGGAAGTGGTTCTGGCGGTGGTAGCGGTTACTCCTTAGGAAACAGAAAAGCAGTTTCGAAACCAGCTCCTAAATACACTTGTAACGAAGAAGGAAAAGTTGTTGTTGAAGTTTCTGTAGATAGAAATGGACGAACTATTAATGCGATTGCCGGTATAAAAGGAACAACTAACACAGCGCGATGTTTATTAGACCAAGCAAGAATCGCAGCGATGAATACTAAATGGGATGCTAGCAGCGATGCTCCGGAAAAACAAGTTGGCAAGATTGTTTATAATTTCAATTTGAATTAAAAAACATTAGGTCACAGATAATACGGATTAAACTAATCTTCAAGGATTTATATAAAAATGCCTCAAAATAATTTTTTGAGGCATTTTTTATGCTGTAAACGCTATGCTAAAATGAATAATTCCTTATTTATTTTATGTTTAGGGATTTGCGTGAGGGATAGAAGCAAGTACCGAAGTACTGCGGATAGCCCGACCACAATAGAAAAAGCGGCTAATCAACTTTATGCTGATTAGCCCCTTTTTCTATTGTGGTCACGCCCAAATGATAATTACTTTATTTCGGACTCGTGGCAATGACAAACTTCAGATTGTTCTTTACTCCTATTTGCAATACATCAACTAAGTCTTGCACTTGTAAATTAAACGGGATCCTCACCACAACGGTTTGGTCCTTTTCGTTATTGATTTTAGACATTAAAGTTGTTTCCAGCTCCTCAAATGCTACCGGTTGCTTGTCGATATAGAATTTCTTGTCTTCTGTAACGGACAAACTGATGTATTGCTTGTTGGTTTTCTCGTTAGCTTTTGCTTTTGGCAATGTCATTTTTATAACATTAGGATTAGCCAAAGTGGATATAATCAGAAAAAACAACAACAAGAAAAACATAATATCACTTAATGACGAAGTAGCCACTTCGGCATGAAATCTTCTTTTTCGTTTTATGGACATGTTACGATCTTTGAATAATATTTACAAATTCCAGTATTTGTTTTTGAACTTTTAAAGCAAAATTATCAATTTTTCCGTTTAATAGATGGTACGCGCTATACGCAATAATACCAACTAATAATCCGGAACCGCTACTGATCATTTTCTCGTATAAACCTCCAGAGATATTACCAATACTAATGTTCTCAGTAACCGAAATACTATAAAATATTTTAATAACTCCTGAAATAGTTCCAATAAATCCTAATGTAGGCGCAATCCCTGCAATAAGACCTAATTGACCCAAATGCTTCTCCATTTCTCCAATTTCAATGTCCGCAGCGCGATCCATATTAGATTCAATCTCCGTTATAGGTCTGCCAATAACAAGAATTCCTTCTTTAATGATGTTACCGGAAGACGTATTGCTTCTTTCGGCTAAGGATCGAGCCAATTCCAAATTACCGGAATTTAGATTATCTCTGACATCTGACATCAATCGGTGATCCATTTTTGATGCTTTACTAATGTACAAAGTACGTTCTATAATTAAATAAAAAGTATAGAATAATAGGATTGAAATTGGGATTAAGAAAAACCCTCCTTTTAAAATAAATTCCAAAACAGAGATTTCAGTATTTGGAGCAATTTTCTCGATTACTACGTTTGACGCAGCATTAGCAATAGTGTCCGCCTGTAATTGTATAAAACTAAACATATATTATTATTGATTTTTACTCATTAATTCTAAAAATTATTTCAATTTTGCAATAAAGATACTTTTCGATGTACTATTAAACTAAAAAAATCGAAAAATATTTTAAACAATGACTATTTTATTCAAAATATGAACTATCAGGAAACTATAAATTGGATGTTTAATCAACTCCCGATGTACCAACTTCAGGGCGCTTCGGCCTATAAAAAAGATTTAACCAACACACATTTGCTAGTAGATCATCTTGATAATCCTCAAGAAAAAATAAAATGCATTCATGTTGCAGGAACTAATGGAAAAGGTTCTACCTCACACATGCTGGCTTCCATACTTCAGGAAGCGGGCTATAAAGTGGGATTATATACTTCGCCTCATTTAAAAGATTTCAGGGAGCGCATCAAAATTAACGGAATGGAAATTTCTGAATCATTTGTTACTGATTTTGCCAATAAGCATAAAGTTTTTTTTGAAGCAAACGACATGAGTTTCTTTGAAATGACCGTTGGACTGGCTTTTGATTTTTTTGCAAAAGAAAAAGTCGACATCGCCATCATAGAAGTTGGTATGGGCGGGAGATTAGACGCTACCAATGTCATTACGCCACTTGTATCTGTTATTACGAATATTGGATTGGATCATACCCAATTTCTGGGCAACACTCTTGAATCTGTTGCTTTTGAAAAAGCGGGAATTATAAAACCAACCATTCCTGTAGTAATTGGAGAATATACTACTGAAACCAAACCTGTTTTTTTGGCAAAAGCCAAAACATGTAATTCAGAAATCTATTTTGCCTCTGAATTAATTACCGAAACGCATCCTTCTGATTTAATTGGTGATTATCAGTTGCAGAACAAAAAAACAGTATTGCAAACTATTGCTGTATTAAATGCCCAAAAAGAATTTAAAGTCTTCCAAGAAGACATCAAATCTGGCTTATTACTGGTTGTAAAAAACACTGGACTTCAAGGAAGATGGCAACAACTAAGCGAATCCCCTAAAGTTATTTGTGACACCGCACACAACAGGAACGGATTAGAGATTGTTATGAACCAAATTCAAAAAGAAACGTTTGAAAAACTACATATTGTACTTGGAATGGTAAATGACAAAGATTTGGATGAAGTTTTACCTTTATTCCCAAAGAATGCTATTTATTATTTCTGTAAACCGAACATTCCCCGTGGTTTAGATGCTGCTATTTTACAAGAAAAAGCAAAAAAACACAACCTCAACGGAGATACATACAACTCTGTAACAAGTGCCTATCAATCTTCTAGAGATAATGCTACACAAAATGATTTTATCTTTATTGGTGGGAGTACGTTTGTAGTAGCTGAATTGCCTTTAAATAAAGAGATTTAACTTTCTACCGTTATTAAACTTCGTTTTACAGATGCAAGACCAACTTATTTAAAAACTACGCCAAACCTAATGAACTAAACACCAATTAAATATAAACTATTTCAAAAAAATATTAAAATTTGTACAAAAATGTTTTGGATAAACGAAAAACAAGCTTATATTTGCACTCGCAATAAGGCAATGAAAATTACTAAATTGTACTAGGGCGATTAGCTCAGCTGGTTCAGAGCACCTCGTTTACACCGAGGGGGTCGGGGGTTCGAACCCCTCATCGCCCACAAAAACTTCATTAGAGATAATGGAGTTTTTTTATGGTTATACTTTATTGAATTTATAGTTTACATCTTTTTTTAGCAAGACTAAAATCATATTTTAGTGATTCCACTTCTAATTTAAAAAGAAAAAATTATTAGTATTTCTATAATTTAAAAACACCAAACATAGGTCTAAATTGAGTATCTGTCAATAAAATTGAATGGATTTTTCACTTTACCTATTTCCTTATTTAAAATCATCCTTGCAGCAGTTTCCCCCATCATTTTAAAATCTGTCGAAATTACTGTTATTCTAAACAACTCTTTTAAAAGGTGTATCATTATAAGAAATGACACCTATCTCTTTCCCTAATTGAAATTCATAATCTCTAATTTGTTTTATTAAACTAACCAACTCAGATTCTTCAATCGTGATAAACAAATTTCCTTTTATCAAAAGCATATCGTCGCATATCTCATCCCGGACTTCAAAATCGAGATTGTTTTCGACACAAAATTTCTTAAATCCATTTAAAATTCTCCTTGGATAGGGATAAACAGCCTTCTCTGGATAAATCAATATGAATTTATCATACTTAGCTATTTTGAAAAAGACCTTCTTTCAAAGCGTTATAAATATCATTTTCAAAATCTTGGTGAATCTCAACGATTGCATCTTCAAGTAAACTATTTTTTTCATCTAAAATAATTAGTTTTTCCTTCGGTATTTCTTTTATAATTTTTAATGCTTTATCGGTAAGACTCACATGCTTTAAATCTTTTGTTTTAAAATGTGGCATGATAACATACTTGTCATATGCAAACTTATTTTTATCTAATAAATTTAAAAATAAGGTTTCGTCAAAATGATACACATGAAGATCTACTTTTGAATTCCCTCCTATATTTATCTACAAAAGAATTAAAAACACTCATCTTATAAGAACTTAATTTATTAATCAGAAACAAAACATACCCATGATTGGGGAAATTACATTTCTCTCTTTTAAAATATTATAGGCATTCTCTACAGTATCCCTCGATAGATTAAATGCCTCACTAAGCATATTAATGGATGGAATCTTCTGATCCATTGAAAATCTTCCAATGGATACATTATAAATAACTGAATCTACTATTTGCTTGTATTTAGGCACTCAATAATTTTCATCAATTTCAATATATTTAAATTAGAATAGTTTTGGGGATTAAAGAGCAAAAAATTAATAACTGAACATTTATAGAAAATGGTTGTTTACTGACTACAAAAGTTTAGTGTTTAATTGAATTACTGGCTGAAGTTGGGACAGTCGCTTTTTGCCCTATTATAACATCATTCATTGTTACATTTTCGGAGTTCAGGATTGTCATTCCGTTTTTTGCCGATTTAACTTCTATAGTATCCAAATATACGTTTCGCACTTTCTTTTGCGGATAACCCTGAATAATAATCGCAGTTTCTCTTGCTTTTGTACAGGTAATATTGGACAAGAAAATATCGGATACATCCGATGGAAAACCACCACTGCCCTCGCCCATATAATTAGCCGTGATGTAAATACAATCTTCAACCTCATCCAATTGGATGTTTCTGGCATAAATATTTTTAATAAATCCACCTCTATCTGCATTAGTTTTTAAATAAATTCCTCTTTTTAAAAAACCACTTGTCTTACAGTTATCAATAAAAATATTTTTGACGCCAGCCGACATTTCACTCCCAATAACAACCCCATGCAGTCCTTTGAAATTACAATTGCGAATCACGATATTTTCACTTGGGGTTTCACTATTGGCTCTGCCTTCATCGTCTCTACCCGCTTTTATTGCTATATTATCATCCGCATTATCAAAATCAATATTCTCTATTAAAACATCTTTGGCATATTCTGGATCGATTCCATCATTGTTGGCATTAAATGCTTTGTATTTTAAACCTCTCACGGTAATGCTTTCTGATTTTAATAAATGAAGACACCAGAATGGCGAGTCTTCAATTTTTACATTTTCGACTAAAATATTTTTGCAATTAAAAAACTGAATCAGTTGTGGTCTTAGAAAATGTCCGGTACCAAATTTTCTATCCTTGACAGGCATATTGCTATGATTCATTTCTCGGCTTAATTTTTTATCGACTCCCTCTTTTGCTTTGTAACTATTCCAAACTTTGCTTCCTTCTCCATCAATAGTTCCCTCTCCGGTTATAACGATGTTAGTGCAACCATACGCATAAATAAGCGGACTATAATTATAAATCATAGTTCCTTCCCAGTTTGTCAACACCATTGGTAAATAATGTTTAGGATTCTCACTAAAGCGAATTTTAGCCCCTTTTTCAATTAATAGCTTTACATTACTTACAAAGTGAATGGGACCATTTAGCCTATAAACACCTTTAGAAACAATGATTGTACCTCCATTATTCTTTTTACAAAGTGCCATGGCTTTATCAAAAGCCGGTTTGGCATCACTAATGGAATCTCCTTTGGCCCCTAGTCGTGTAACTTCAATTTTAAACGAAGGAATTTGAGGCAATTGAATCCGTTTGACAATAGAATCAACTGTGCCAGATGGAAAATTACTTTTTTGAGCCAAACAATTTAAAGAGAGCAGCAAGAAAATAAGAAGTTTACATTTCATAATTTTTAAGTTTAAAGTTGAATAGAAAATAACTTTGTTTGATGATTTATTTTACCTTTTAATAAGATTCAATTATTTTGTTAGAAAAGTCCAATCCTTAAATATCTTTTCAATTACTGGTCTACCCCAATTATGCCATCCTGCAGATTTGATGTGATTGCCCATTTTACATTTAATAAAAACCGTTCTAGCATTATTATCCTATCAAAGTGATATTTATTTTATTTTGTGCCAGAAATAATTTTTCTTTATAAATACCATTTTTAATGAAAATTATGGTTTCTTTCTCTTGCAGAAAAGGCACCGCATTTATGACCTCTTGAACCGTAACAAAATCCCCGCTTCCTTTAGCATTACAATTATATCATATAATTTATTCTCAATATTTTCAGTTTTACTGGGATTCCCAGCAGAACAATTAATAAAAAAATAGCGAAACAATACATATATATGCGTTTATCATTTTCATTTTTAACAAAGTTTAGAGCTCATTCGCTTTAGAATTTATAAAATTATCTTGTAGAATACTGATTATTTATTAATTGCGTTTTTTAATTTTGCAAGTAAAGGACTGTCCAATAATTTAATTTGATTGACAACCAATTGTGCAACTTCAGTGGCTCCTTCTACACAAAGATGCGTATTGTCTTCCTTCCCTTCGGGATAATAAGGAATTTCTCCTGCTTTATAATGCAAATGCAATTTTTTTGATTTTTCAGGTCCGTAAGACATTTCCAATAATTCTGTATAATATTCTAAATCAATAAATGGGACCTTATAATCCTGGGCGACTAAACGAGTTTCTAATGGATATTCCCCATGCGTTGCGATCAAGACTCCATTTTCATTAAAATTTCTTCTCACTATAGAAGAGAATAATATGGGAATGGCACCTTTTTCTCTGCTTTCATTTACAAAACGGATTAAGTTATGGCGATAACTTGTATGTGGATTGGTATATCGAGTTGAATCAGCAAATTTTTCATCATTATGTCCGAATTGAATAAAAACATAATCACCTGGTTTTAATACTTTATAAACGGAATCCCAACGTTTTTCATTAATAAAACTACGGCTGCTTCTGCCATTTACTGCCCTGTTATCTACATTAACTTCATCATTGAAAAAAGAAGACAGCATTTGTCCCCAACCTCGTTCTGGATTTACTTCCGGCTTAATTTTATTAGCCATTGTAGAATCTCCTATAGAATAAATAGTGGTTTTTTGAGCCAAACAGTTTAGCGAAAGTATCAGCAATAAGAGGATTCGGTATTTCATGATTTTGTTTTTAACGTTGATTTAAAAAACAACTTTGTTTGAGAATTTATTTTGATTTCAAAGACCAGTCTTTTATTTTGTTGGAAAAATCCAATCCCATAATATTTTCGGTCGTGTATTTCTTCGCCTCTGATTTTTGCAGTTGATGTGACCACGAAACTCTTTTCCCAGCAAGACATCCTTCTCCGGAACAATTATATTCCGCATAAAAAGCCGTTTTTGCTGCTTCAGGCTTGGACCAATCGTTCCAGCCTTCAGGCTTGATGTGTTTTCCCATTTCGCAATTAATAAAAACCGTTTTTGCATAAATACGCCAAGGACGTCCCAGATAAACTTCGGTTGCCTTTACATCAGCAGTCAGTTTACAATTTTTAAATACAAAACCATAATTAACTCCTTCAGGAGTAGATGCAGCGGCTATGTATGAATCTTTTAAACTATGAAGGATGCAGTTTTCAAATAACATGGTCGCTTGACCAAAGATAAAATCGACAGTTCCCTCAATATAACAATTCTTCAAATACTGTTTGTTATTAGTGCCAGTGGCATACAAAGTATCCTGATTGCCCAGAATAATACAATTCGAAATCAAAACGCTATTAGCATTTAGTGCCAAAGCCACCGCTTGCCCTACTTGTCCGGATGAATTTTTTATGGTTAAATTTTGAGCCACAAAATCAGCCCCTTCCACTAAGACCGTGTAGGTATAAAAAGTACTATTTCTACCTAAATTAATCTTACTGAAATAATCCCCATACGTAATAATAGTTTTCTCTTTACTTTGTCCTATTAATGAAATATTGGGATTCCATTCGTGAATTTTTACTTTCTCGTTATAGATTCCATTTTTTACAGTAATGGTAACCCGTCTATAAGGGAATGCGGGTGAATTATTTATCGCTTCTTGGATACTTGTGTAATCACCGCTTCCGTCTTGAGCAACAATAACATTAAATTCGTCTTTAGCAACAACTTTATTCTGTTTTACAACTGTTTTAGTATCTGCAATCAAATACTTTTCTTTCCACTTTTCATATTTTGCCAGTACCTCTTTTGGCTCATTTGTGTACCAGGAATATCCATTTCTGCGTTCCATGCCAATTTCAGCTAACGACCCTTTTTTTATACCATCCCGATCACAGAAAAAAGGAGTGTTGCTTTCCAGTTCCATAAAACGAGCCCATATATCAGGAGCATTCACATCTGAAACCATTTTCTTGTCGTTTATTTTACCTTTTTCATCATAAAAACGCTCTTCTCTTAACCCTTTTATTTTTGCTTTATCAAACCATACTACAGCAAAATCTACTGCATTTATTATTTCCTTTGATGTATTTTCAATTGACATTAATAGCAATACAATTTGTGCTGATTCTTTTCCGCTTAAAGAGGGTAATTCATAAGCACGTGCTTTAGCCGGAGCCAACGTATATTCATCGTATTGCGCACACCAGCCTGTTAAAACCCCGTTCTGTTTGTATTGTGTATTTATAATACAATCTATTCCTTTATCGAATGCTTTTTGGGCTCTTTTAACGATTTCCTCAGACGGTTTTATCGAAAAACAATCGGTTTTATCAACAATTTCTTTTAAAACATTCAGGATATTTACCATGGAATCATCATTATACGTAATGTGCGTATAATATCCTTTTTTTAACGGGTAAAACTGAGGCCATCCTCCATTTTCATATTGCGCTTCTAATAAGTAATCAAGCCCTGAAAGGAAAGCTTTTTCATATCTTTCCTCTGGCACCTGTCTATAGATTTTAGAAAGAAAAATCAGCTGTTGAAATGTAGCATCATTATCTGTGGTGATTTCGTTAGGATCGCTTTTAAGTGCAATTAATTTTTGCTTTTCATCATTCGAAAGCTTTTTTTGCATTTGGATATTTTTTGGCCAACCACCAATGTTGCGTTGATATAACAATACATTTTGAGCAATATCTTTTGCCTCATTTGAAGCAAACCAAGTTCCTTCTTTAGTATTAACAACCTCTTTCCATGATTTACTAAGAATTTGAGCCTGAACACTAAAACTTAATAAACAAGAAGCAATTACAATACGCATACCTTTTTGAAAATATTTCATTCTTTATTTATTAATTCGAATCCAATCAATACGAACACTTC
Organism: Flavobacterium algoriphilum; assembly: GCF_048158655.1. Taxonomy (NCBI): domain Bacteria; kingdom Pseudomonadati; phylum Bacteroidota; class Flavobacteriia; order Flavobacteriales; family Flavobacteriaceae; genus Flavobacterium; species Flavobacterium algoriphilum. Next base: position 62,300 of record NZ_JBLNKY010000002.1, on the reverse strand, counting down.
CTGCGTCATTTATTGTTCCGTTTCGAAGTGCTAAAAAACCTAATTTTGCACCAATCCATTTGCCTTCTTTTGCAATAAAATCTGTTCCTACGGCTGTGTATTTTTCACCATCTTCACTATAAAAGAAATTGCATATACCTCCCGCTTTTACTTTTACCTGCAGATAAAACAAATTGCTTTTTAATTTAATAGCTTCACTTTCTGTCTCGATTCCTTTTTTGTCTGCATTTTTACAGATTACTTGTGATATAGAGAGTTGTCCTGCTGATTGTTTTACTTTCAAATAACTGTAGTCAAGTCCCATTATCAACAAACCGGTTTGCTCTCTATCAAAACGGGCATTGAAAGTCATTTTGGTCGTAGCTGTAAATTCTTCGGCAGGAAATTTTTGTAGTAATAAATTTCTCATATCAAATAAATTGGTGGCTTCTTTTGGCATTGGACGACAGTACATCGTGTAATAACCCATCGTGGAAGGGAAACCCCAATACACCTGTTGATTAGCATGCCATTGCCATTGTAACCCTAACTTTGAAGTATTAAATTCGTCCGAATCAGGAGGAGTTGTGATGGGATATGTTTTTCCAACATTAGGTTTTTTGTAGATGGATACTGGTTCGCCAGTGCCATCGCCATCTTTGTCGGTTCCGATTATCGGCCAATTGTCAACCCATTTCATAGGTTGCAAATGAACAATTCTTCCGTAAGCCCCTTTGTCTTGAAAATGAAAAAACCAGTTTTCTCCAGTTTGAGTTTGTACCCAAGCTCCCTGATGTGGCCCATTAATATTTGTTTTTCCTTGGTCCATAGCCTTTCTCTTTTCGTATGGTCCCCAAATATTTTTCGATCTCAAAACAGTTTGCCATCCAGTAGATACACCTCCTGCGGGAGCAAAAATATAATAATAGCCATTATGCTTGTATAATTTGGGCCCTTCAATTGTTGATTCACTATCATGACCATCAATAATGATTACATCATCATCGTTAGCAACTGTTCCTTCAGTATTTAAGGTACAAATTGCCAAAAGACTTTTAATTCCTGCTCTGCTTCCCGCAAAAGCAAAAGCAAGGTACACTTTACCGTCGTCATCCCATAAAGGTGAAGGATCAATCAAACCCTTGCCTTCTTTTACCATAATTGGTTTGGACCAAACGCCTTTCGGATCTTTTGTCTTGATCATATAAATTCCATAATCCGGATCTGGATAATAAATATACAACTCCCCATTATGGTATCTTATGCAAGGTGCCCATACCCCATTTCCATGCTGTGGTTTGTCAAAGACATCAAAAGGAGGCTGTTTTGGAAGTGCATAATTTACCAGTTCCCAATTTACCATATCTTTAGAATGTAGAATAGGTAATCCAGGAATACAATTGAAAGAAGAGGATGTCATATAATAATCATTTCCAACTCTAACTACGTCCGGATCCGAATAATCAGCATGCAAAATTGGATTTTTATACGTTCCATCTCTATTATCAGCTACCCATACTAACGAATTACTATCCATTTTTTTTGCTTGTCCAAAAACTAGCTGATTAGGAATAAACAATAAAACACAAGTAATAATCAGTATCAATCTCATAGGTAAAGAAATTAGGATTAACTGTCCCATTTGTTTTAAAATGAAACAGTTTTAGTATGCTTTAAACTTAATTGGGTAAGTCTATTTTATTTATTCAACTCTAATGCAGCCAATATAAATGGACCTGTAGCTTTAGGATCATTATCCTTTTTTCTCTCATTTATATAATATTCATACGATCCATCTCTATAAGGACTTCCGCCAAGACCTGCAACTGCACAAGCTTGTATTATGGTAACTTCTCCATTAGAATCCACTTTTATCAATTCTCTGGTCAAACCATCAAAAGCTTTAGTAGCAACTGTTTTAAATTTTTTAGGTAAATATCCTTTGTTTACTCCTTTTGCCAAAGCATAAGCAAACATGGAAGTTCCTGATGATTCTAAATAATTTCCTGCTTTGTCTCCCTTATCAGTCACTTGGTACCACAAACCTGATTTATCTTGAAATTTTTCTAAAGCATTTGCAACATTATTCAAATACCCAACTAATTCTTTTTGTTTTGGATGATTCTTTGGGAAGTATTCCAAAGCATCTACTAAAGCCATTGCGTACCACCCGATTGATCTTGACCAAAAATTTGGTGACGTTCCTGTTTCTTTATTGGACCAAGGCATTTGCTTACTCTCGTCCCAAGCATGGTACAACAATCCTGTTTTTTTATCAGTGGCATGCAATTGAATAAGTTCAAATTGTTTTGCAACGTCATCCAGTTTTGCTCCCTTTTCAAAAGTAGCAGTATATTCTGCATAGAATGGTTCCCCCATATACAACCCATCTAACCACATTTGGTTTGGATATATTTTTTTGTGCCAAAATCCACCACTGGTAGTTCTAGGCTGACCTTCTAGTTGCTTTCTTAAAGTTTGCATTGCAATTAAGTAGCGATTGTCTTTAGTGGTCTTGTACAAATTAAATAATAATCGCCCTGCAACAATCATATCAATATTGTAAGCTTCCATTTTATAGGTATTAATGGTTCCATCTTTATCAACTAAGACATCGACGTAGCTTTTGATATAATCGGAATAGTTACTATTACCCTTTTCTTTATACAATTGTTCAAATGAGGTGAGTACTAAACCATGGACATAATCCCAATGCGGCGCTTTAGCATCATCGATCATATAAGACTCCTTATGACGTTTCATAATAGAAAGTGCCATTCGCTCTGACCATTTTAAATTAGCTGAAATAAGCAGTTCTTTTTTAGCATCAACTGATTTTGTATCCGTTTGAGAAATGGTTTTACAGCTTACAAATAACAATGTCAGCATTATGCTCAACACTGTAAAACAGTTAGTTTTAAGACTATTTTTCATTTAAATATGTTTTGTTGTTAGAATTATTTTTAAAAAATGACTTTTATTTATCTAGTTCAATTACAGCTAAAAGGAAAGAACCTAAACCATGAGAATTGTCCACTTTGATCTTTTCGCTGATATAATACTCATAAGAACCGTCTCTATAAGGATTTCCTCCAAGTCCTGCACTTGCACAAACTTGAGTAATATGTATTTCCCCATCGGCATCAACTTTTATTAGTTTTTTTGTCAAACCGTTAAACCCTTTAGTGGCTACGCCTTTAAATTCAGAAGGTAAATATCCTTTATTTACCCCTTTTGCAAAAGCATAAGTAAGCATTGATGAACCTGACGCTTCTAAATAATTTCCTTTTTTAGTTGCCAAATTTGGAACTTGATACCACAATCCTGACTTATCCTGAAACTTGCTTGCCGCTACAGCAAATTCATTTAAGTATCTTACTAATTCTTTTTGTTTCGGATGCTCTTTTGGAAAATAATCCAACACATCAACTAATGCCATTGCATACCAGCCGAGCGCTCTTAACCAAATATGGGGTGTCGTTCCGGTTTCCTTATTTGCCCAAGCCATTTGTTTACTTTCATCCCAAGCATGAAAATACAAGCCTGTTTTTTTATCAAATGCATGGTCGTGCAGCAATTCAAACTGATGGGCAACATCATTCAATTTCGCTCCTTTTTCAAACGCAACAGTATATCTTGCATAAAATGGTTCCCCCATATATAAGCCGTCTAACCACATTTGATTTGGGTAGATTTTTTTATGCCAAAAGCCACCGGATCGAGTTCTAGGATGATTCTCAAATTGTCTTCTCAATGTTTTCAATGCCGTTAAATACCTTGGGTCTTTTGTTTTATCATACAGATTAAAAAGTATTTTCCCCGCATTAATAAAATCAATATTATGATCTTGGGGATTAAAATTTTGAAAAGATCCGGTACTATCAATCAATTCATCGGCATATTCTTTGATATAATCGAAATATTTTTGATTTTTAGTTGTAGTGTATAATTTTTCATAACCCGTCAAAATCATACCAATTTTATAATCCCATTTGGGCTTTTCATGATTATCAATCTGCCAGGCTTTAGGATGGCGTTTCATTATTGACAATGCCATTCGCTCTGACCATTTTAGTGCAACTGGAATAGCCATTTCTTTTTTTAGGGTAAGAGTTTTCACTTGCTCTTGTGCACTAGTTTTACAACTTACAAAAACCAATCCTACTAGTAAGATACACGATAAAAATCTGTTTCTAAAAGACAATGATGAATCATTCCGAAACTGGAGGAAAGTTTCAGGTCTCAGTTTGCTGTTTCCAATTAAAATTGGTTGCTGTAACATTAGTCTCCCATAAATCCCTATTTTATTAGTATCGCTTTCCATTTAAATTAAATTTTATTCTTATCATTCAGTGCTACCAGTTTTTGATCTAAATAAGACAAAAAAGCTTCTTTGTTTTTGATTCCGTTTGGTTCTTGTTCCCAAGCGCCTAAGAAATAAAACGAAGTCGGTTTTGTTGTAGGTTTAAAAACTAAAAGATAATCAAATTCCGCATCGACTAAATTTTCAATTGTATTGGTTTGATAAAAAATAGCCATTCCTAAATTATCCGGCACCAAAGATTGGGTACCATAAGTTGCCAAATAAGCCCATTTTTTATTTTTGCTTTCTTTTTTAAGTAATTCAGTATTTTTTTGTTTTACGATTCCCGTACAAATTCCAGCTATTTTTTTTGACGATTGAATGGTATGTTTGGTATAACGCTGGTCAGGATTAATGGTTAATTCAGATGTGAAATCAATTTTATCCGAAGCTGTTTTCCAACCATAATACTGCACCTTTACACTTGAATTATTTGGTTCATTTTCTACTCTAACTATTGTAGAATCTACTGCATAAAAATGTAATCTTTCCTTGTTAAGATAACGATCGATGGAACCTACTCCGATTCCTTTTCCAGCTTTTAGAATATCAGCACCCCAATCGCTCATTTCATGATAGGAATCAAAATTATCCTGTCCCACTTTTGACAAAACGATTGCTTCGGTTTTTTTTCCAAAAATATCAATTGCATTTCTCCAGTCGAGATACAAGCGATACCCTATTTTATTACTTTCCCACCCAGCACCTTCATATCGAATATCAAAAGAATGATCCGTATGTTCCGGAGCAACCTTTAATCTTTGAACATTTTTATAAGTACCCCCAACGTATTTACGTCCTTCCCATTTACCGCCCTCTTTTACAGATACTTCAGCATAGGTTTTGGATGCTGTTGCTATTTTTTTCTCTTGTGCTTTACAAGAAAATAGTGATACTAATACTGATGCGGCAATGCTTTTTATTATTTTCATTTTTATGTTGTATTAGAATTATTCGTTTATTGTAATAAAAAATTAAATTTTCTTCATTATTAAAAAAAGGAGCTTGACAAACCAATCAAGCCCCTAATAAAAAACAAAAAAATTAAACCAAAATCATTTTATTATATTAGTAGTGGATTTATTTTATTTTGGGCTCGCTACAAGCGCCCCATTAGCATAAGTATCGATTAATTGAAGCCCTTCTACATTTTCAATAGAATAAGCTTTACCAACTTTCTCAATTTTTACGTTTTTAAATACCACATTTTTAATAGGAGCTTCTTTATAGCCTTTGGCCAAAATACCATACTTCCCACCGTCTTTTACCTTTATGTTTTCAAGAAAGACATTTTGTACTCGAGGAATAAAATTTCCCGACTGACTTCCATATACATTATAAAACATATCTATTATCAAAACTGACTCTTTCACTTGTCCAATGTCTAAATTTCTCACGTAAACGTTTTCAATCAAACCTCCTCTTTTAGAATTTGATTTTAGTCTAATTGCTCTATCTAAATTTGGGCTATCCATAACGCAATTTTCTACAAAGACATTTCTTACACCTGCGGAAATTTCACTCCCCATAACAACGCCTCCATGACCATCGATCATTTTGCAATTTTGAACAATTATATTTTCACTTGGTATCGCCACACGTCTTCCATCAGCATCTCTTCCAGACTTAATAGCGATGCAATCATCCCCTGTATTGAACGTACAATTTTTTATAATAACATTTTTTGAATATTCCGGATCACATCCATCATTGTTAGGTCCATGACTTTGAACCGTAACCCCATCCACTGTAACATTGGTAGACTTGATAGGATGTATTACCCAAAATGGAGCATTAATAATTTTCACCTCTTTCAAAAGCATATTTGTACATTCAAAAAACTCTATGAAATTTGGTCTCAAATAATGTCCTTCTCCAAAAACGCGCTCCGAAACAGGAACTCCTTCTTCAGCCATAGCAACCAATATCACTCTATTTGCGGGGTCTCCTTGACTTGGCATTCCTTCTTTCCAGCCATATATTTTGCTTCCGCACCACCACAACCATTTTTCGTTGTTTGCCTGACCATTCAATATTCCTTTTCCAGTTATCGCCACATTATTTTTCTTGTAGGCATATATCAAAGGCGAATAATTCATCAATTCTGTTCCTTCCCATGAAGTATGAACAATCGGATAATCCGCGGTATTGGTACTAAATAAAATTTCAGCACCTTCTTCTAAATGGAGATTTACATTGTTTTCTAAATGTATAGGACCCGTTAAATATTTCCCAGACGGAACCAAAACTTTCCCTCCCCCATTTTCAGTGCAAATTTGAATTGCTTTTTTAAATGCCTGAGTATTATCAAAAATACCGCCATTTTGCGCTCCAAAATCAGTAATTATATAAGTTTTATTACGAAAAGAAGGCACCTTTACACCGTCAATAATATGCTGCATGGTTTTCCATGGATTATCACCTACAATCGATTGCTGTTGCTTTACCCCACAGGAAAGAAAAAACATTGAAAACAAAATCAGAAAGACGTTGTTTCTTGTAAAAAAAAGATTTATTACCATTTGATTTATTAAAATTTCTAAATTAACCTTATTCTTTTATTAAAAAACAATTTTATGCAATCGATTACACAAACTTAAATATTAATTTTCAAATAACCAACATAAAATCAATTAAAATAATATTCTTATAAAAATAAACAGTTATTAATACAGTTATTATAAAAATAATGCGTTTAAACCACATTATTGCTATTAGTTCTTTATTAAAACACTTACAAATACTAGTAATTGTTAAAACTTTATGCAATCGATAACAATACGCAAAAACAGACATAAAAAAACATTAATTTTGCTACTCTCTAATAAACATTAATTCATTGTGAATAAAAAAACAACAATTTACGACATTGCAAAAAAACTTGATACAACTGCCGCTACGGTATCTCGTGCTTTAAATAATAATCCTAAAATAAGCGCCAGTACTCGTAAACTAGTTTTAGAAACAGCGGCTCTGATGAATTATAAACAAAACAAGCTTGCTTTAGCACTACAAAGTGGCAAAAGCGGCAATATAGGAGTCATTGTCCCGCGCATTGATAGTAATTTTTTCGCTTCTGTTATTAGAGGAATAGAGGATGAATTACAACCTGAAGGGTATCATGTTATCATATGTCAAACACATGAAAACGAGAAAAGAGAAATCGACAATATAAATACACTATTAAATGCACAAGTGGATGGTATTTTAATATCTGCTTCGAATGTTTCTAAAGAGAATAATTCCATTATTAATAGAGTCATTGAAAAAAATGTTCCATTGATCTTTTTTGACAGAAAGAAAAATATTGATGGTGTTAGTTCTGTTACAATAAACGATTTTGAAGGAGGGTATTTAGCGACTAAACATCTCATAGAAGAAGGATGTACTAAAATTGCCCATTTAACAGGAGACCAATCTTTAGAGATATATGAAAATCGGAATAACGGATATAAAAAAGCACTCCAGGACAGTGGCATCGAATATAATGAGGATTATATAATACAAACAAAAAGTACCGTTGAAGCAGGAAGACAGGCTGTAGAAAAATTATTAAAGTTAAAAAATCCTCCAAATGCCATATTCTCCTCAAGTGATTTTGCAGCTTTGGGAGCCATCCAAGAACTAAAAGAACAAGGTATAAGTATCCCCGAAGACTTTTGTGTGTTTGGTTTTGGTAATGAACCTTTTACAAAATTCATGGAACTTTCTATATCCTCAGTCGATCAGTCCCCTATGGAAATGGGCAAGATGGCAGCAAAAGTATTCTTGGAACAAATAAACAGTACCGAAAAGATTAAAATAGAGAAAAAGGTAGTGTTGAACCCCGAATTGCATATTAGAAAATCATCTATGAGACACGGTCTTTAACGATAATAAAAAGTGTCAAGCTATAAACTTCACACTTTTTTTATCTTAAAAAATTCGATTTTTCTTTTACAAAGAAACCCCTCTTTTCCAAGGAATAAAATCATTCTGATTTAAAATAGCTGCTTTGGTTTTAATCGTACCACTTGCTACATTTATAATAAACTCCAGCATTTCATCTGCCATTTCATTAATTGATTTTTCACCAGTGATAATTCCACCAGTGTCAATATCGATAATATCAGACATTTTTTGCGCTAATTGAGTGTTAGAAGATATTTTCACAACTGGCGCAATTGGATTTCCTGTCGGAGTTCCTAAACCTGTCGTAAACAATACCATATTTGCTCCAGAACCTACCATTGCCGTTGTACATTCTACGTCATTTCCTGGGGTACATAACAATGTAAAACCTGGTTCATTAATATATTCGCCATAATCGTAAACACCTACAATTGGGGATGTCCCTCCTTTTTTAGCAGCACCCGCAGATTTCATCGCATCAGTAATCAAACCGTCTTTAATGTTACCTGGTGATGGATTCATATCAAATCCAGAACCGGCATCAACTACGGTTTTTTCATACCATTGCATTAATTCCAAGAAACGTTTTCCGTCTTTGTCATCTACACAACGGTTTACCAATTCTTGTTCTACACCACATAATTCAGGAAATTCAGAAAGAATGGTAGTTCCTCCTAAAGCAACCAAATTATCAGATAAAACACCTAATGTTGGATTAGCAGAAATTCCAGAGAATCCATCAGAACCACCACACTCTAAACCAATTCTTAATTTTGATAATGGAGTAGGAGTTCTTTTAATTTTATTCGCTTCTTTGATAGCTGCGAAAGAGTCTTTGACAACCGTATTCAACATATCTTCAATAGTCCCAATCTGTTGTTGGTCGTAAATCAAAACCGGTTTATCACTGTTTGGATTAATGGCTTTCATCGCATCTTGGAAAATAGATATTTGCAAGTTTTGACAACCTAAACTCAAAACAGTAGCACCAGCTACGTTTGGATTGTTTACGTATCCAGCCAAAAGTTTTGCCAAAGAGTGTGAATCCTGACGAATTCCACCACAACCACCTTGATGTTGGATAAATTTCACTTCAATATTTTCAAACAAATCTACTTCGTTTGATTTTGTAACAACATCTTCAGTCCCTTTTTCAGTATTTACTAAAGAACGCAGCAACAATTGGTAATCGTTTTCTTTAGGTTTGGTTAGTTCTTTTTCGAAAATTCCTTTTAAGATTTCGATGTTTCTGTTTTCACAAAAAACCAATGGGAAAAATAACCAAACATTCTCCGTTCCTACTTGTCCGTCTGTTCTCTGGTATCCTTGAAAAGTTCTATCTTTCCATTTAGTTACATCAGGAACAGTCCAACCGATAGTTTGCGTTTTAGCTGTTACTTTTGCACTTTCGTGTTTTACATTTTCAGTAGAAAGAAACCCCCCTTTTGCAATTGCCGCACTAGCTTTACCTACTAAAACACCATACATAATAATTTTTTCTCCTATTTCAAAAGGATACATTGCAATTTTATGCTTCATTTTCACATCGGTCTCGATAGTGATATCCTCACCTTCGAAGTTGATAACTTCACCAGCAACTAGATTAACTAATGCTACAGCAACATTATCGGACGGGTTTACTTTAATTAATTTTTTTTGCATGATTATAAATTATATACTGATTGACTTATTTTCATATTGTTTGTTAAAGTTAACAAACCCATTTTCAACTCCATTTTCTTCAATTTCATTCAAAGCTAGTACTAAAGCTTCTGACAATCCTTTGATTTTTGTTAAATCTTCACCCCAGAATTCGTTATTATCTAAAATTTTAGTTACAACCAAATCTAAAGTTCCTAATTGCCAGTCATTTTTAAATGCTTCCACTATCTCTGGAGAATCTCTTACAGGTAATACTTCGTTATTCCAAGTTCCTTTGTAGAATTGGATTAAACAAGCTAATGAAAAAGTTAAATTAGTAGGCAGTTTTTTATTCGCATTATAATGTTGCAATAAACTAGGTAAAACTCTTACTTTGAATTTTGAAATAGAATTTAAAGCAATATCAGCAAGTGCATGTTTGATAAATGGATTTTTAAACCGATCCATTACCTCTTCAGAATAGGCAAGGATTTCATTTTTGTCCATATCAAGGGTACCACTAATTTCACTAATAATGCTGTTTACGAATTTTCCCGTAAAACTTCCGTTAACTGTTTCCATTACTAATTTATTACCGTGCAAAAGTGAAACAGGAACCATTGCTGTATGCGCACCGTTCAAAATACGAACTTTTATCATTTTAAAAGGTCGTATATCGTCAACGATCTTCACATTCAAATTCGTTTTATGAAAAGGCAATTTTTGTTTTAAAGCATCACCGCCTTCAATAGCCCAAAGGAAAAATGGTTCAGCAGCAACAATTAAATCGTCTTGATACTCTAATTTGCTATTGTATTCTTCAATTTCAGCTCTTGGATATCCAGGTACAATTCTGTCAACCAAAGTACTGTGATACGTACAAGCTTCTGATACCCAAGTTTTAAATAAATCGGCTAATTTCCATAAATCACAATATTGCAAAATATATTTTTTTAAAGTCTCCGAGTTATAATCAATCAATTCACAAGGAATGATAGTCAATCCTTTAGCAGCATCTCCATTGAAATGTTTGAATCTTTCGTACAATAAAACAGTCAACTTTGCCGGGAATGAAACTGGTGGTTGCATATCTGGAGTATCACTTTCAATAAATTCAATTCCAGCTTCTGTGGTGTTTGAAACAATAAATTGAAGTTCATCTTCTTTGGCTAAAGCTAGATAATCTGCAAAATCAGTATATGGATTTATAGCTTTCACAACATTAGTAATTAACTCAATATCCTGTATTTTCTCTCCTTTTTTGATTCCATTCATAAACAACGTGTAAAGACCATCTTGGTCATTAATCATGTTTACCATACCATCTTTCAATGGCTGAACTATTGCAATTCCAGCATTGAAATCAACTTCTTTATTTAGTCTTTGAAAAGCATAATCAACGAAAGCTCTTAAGAAATTACCTTCCCCAAATTGGACTACCTTTATTGGGAACTTCTTTTCTAATCCTAAATTTTTTCTATTTAATTTTTCCATTTTATATTTAAATAATTCGGTTTATATTTATGTTTTCGAACAAGCTTTAAAAGCTAATTGTTCTTTTATTTATTTCTAACTTTATTTATTATAGCTAAGGTTTGTTGTACTTTCAGCTTCAAGCCATCATAATCTTTATTCGCCAAGATTTCATTAGAAATAAGTTGAGAACCAATTCCCACACAGGTTACACCAGCGTCAAACCAACCTTTTAAGTTGTCTTCCGAAGTTGAAACACCTCCAGTAGGCATGATGCTTGTCCATGGGCAAGGCCCTTTTATTGCTTTTATAAAATTTGGTCCATAGATGTCTCCAGGGAATAATTTTACAATCTCACAACCCAATTCTTCTGCTCTCGCAATTTCAGTAAGGGTACCACAACCCGGTGACCACAATACTTTTCGACGGTTACATGCAATCGCAATATCTTCCCTTAAAACTGGAGTTACTATAAAATTAGCTCCTAATTGCATATAAAGTGAAGCTGCTGCGGCATCCGTTATAGAACCAACTCCCAAGATCATTCCCGGTAATTCAGCTAATGCATATTTATTAAGTGCTCCAAAAATTTCAAAAGCAAAATCACCTCTGCTGGTAAATTCCATCAGACGTGCTCCACCATCATAACAGGCTTTTACAATTTTTTTTCCTAGTTCAACATCGGTATGAAAAAACAAAGGAACCATTCCTGTTGCTGCCATTACACTTGCTACTTCTATTCTTGAATATTTTGCCATAATTTTTTATTTATCTTGAAACTAATCCGGCGGAATCACCATCTAGCATATTTTCAACTTCTTTTAAGGTAACTAAATTGTAATCTCCTGCAATTGTATGTTTTAAACAACAAGCTGCAACTGCAAAATCCAACGCTCGTTGATCGTTATTTGGATATTCTAACAAACCATAAATTAATCCACCCATAAAAGCATCTCCACTACCTACACGGTCTACCACAGGAGTTACTTCTTTTACGGCTGCATTATAAATGGTTTTACCGTCAAATAAAATACCTCCAATTCTTTGATGAGAAGCACTTACAGAATAACGCAATGTAGTTGCCACAGTTTTCAAGTTTGGACATAATTCAAACAACTTCGTATACAAAGCCGGAAGTGTTTTTTCATCTTGATAATTCGGGTTTACTTTAGCTATTCCTAACATAAAATAAGCCGTATCGATATCTCCCAAAATTACATTACTGTATTTCAATAGCTCCGGCATCACCTCACTTGGGGTTTTACCATATTGCCATAATTTAGACCTGTAATTTAAATCACATGAAATAGGAATCCCTAATTTATGGGCTATTTTTACCGCTTCTAAACAGGCTTCAGCGGCGCTCTCCGATATGGCTGGCGTAATACCACTCCAATGAAACCAAGTAGCACCTTTTAAAACTTTTTCCCAATCAATAGCCCCTTTTTCAATGGTTGCCATAGCACTATGGGCACGGTCATAAACTACATTACTTCCTCTGGTCCCTGCACCAGTCTCCAGAAAATAGATTCCTAAACGTTCTCCTCCATAAATTACATTTTTGGATTCTACATTCATTTTTCGCATTTCTTTTAATGCGCAAGTTCCTATTTCATTATCGGGAAGCCTTGTTACAAACTCTGCATTTACACCATAATTAGCTAAAGAAACAGCCACATTAAATTCACCTCCACCATAGGAAGCTGTAAATGCTTTTGCTTGCTCAAAACGCAAATGCCTTTCTGTTGAAAGACGTAACATTATTTCGCCAAAAGAGACTACTTTATTCATTATATATAAAATTAAATGTTTGTCTTTTTCATAAAATCTTCTCTTATAGGGCTAAAAACGTCTATAAGCATCCCTTCTTCCAAGCAAACAACACCGTGTATTTTATCAGAAGGAATATAAAAGGAATCTCCTTTTTTTAATATTCTAGTTTCATCTTCAATAGTTACTTCAAATTTACCTGCGGCAATATGAGTAACTTGAGTGTGATGATGATTGTGCAAAGGACCTATTGCTCCTTTATCAAATTTAACATTGACCATCATAACCCTATCATCAAATCCTACTATTTGACGTTGCACGCCTTGACCAACTACTTCCCATTGGGTTTCTTCTTCTTTAAAAAAAAGATTACTTTTTGCTAAATAGGTCATAATCTAGATGAAATTTATAGTTATTTAAAGTATTAAAATTTGAAATACTCTTTGGCATTATTATAACTAATGTCCGAAACCATCTTACCAATCCACTCCATATCATTAGGAAGTTCGCCTCTTTTAATTTCGTCTCCTAAAAGATTACAAAGAATACGTCTGAAATATTCATGTCTTGGAAAAGACAAGAAGCTTCTTGAATCCGTTAGCATTCCGATAAAACAACTAATCAATCCCATGTTAGAAAGTGCGTTCAATTGTTTAGTCATTCCATCTTTCTGGTCTAAAAACCACCATCCGGAACCAAATTGTACTTTTCCCTTTACGCTTCCATCATTAAAGTTTCCAATCATGGTAGCCATAACTTCATTATCAGCAGGATTTAGATTGTAAATAATTGTCTTTGTCAATTTATCTTTACTGTCTAAAGCATTTAAAAAACCGGATAATTTTTGTGCCTGTGGATAATCTCCAATAGAATCCCATCCGGTATCAGGGCCTAAAATTCTATGCATACGTGCATTATTATTTCTTAACGCACCTAAATGAAACTGCTGAACCCATCCATATTGATGGTATGTTTCGCTTAAAAACAATAAAACAGCACTTTGGAACTTTAAAGCTTCCTCATTACTAATTGCTTGATTTTCTCTTTTCTTTTTGAATATTGAATTCACTTCACTTTCTGTAAAGTTTTCAAAATAGATTTGGTCTAAACCATGGTCACAAAGTTTGCAGCCATTTTTATCAAAATATTCAATTCTGTTTAATAACGCCGTACACAAATCAGCATAAGAATTAATAGAAACGCCCGCTACTTCACCTAAAGTATCTAAGTAAGCGTTATACCCATCATTTGAAATTAAAATAGCTTTATCAGGTCTAAAAGCGGTACTAACTTTAGTTTGAAAAGAACTTTTTGCCAGTTGTTGGTGGTATTCTAATGTATCAATTGGATCTTCAGTAGTACATACAAATTCCGCATTTACTTTTCGAAGCAAATTCTGAGTGCTGTATTCTGCCGAATTTATTTTAGCGGAAGCTTCGTCGTATATTTTCTCTGCAGATTTTTCGTTTAATAAATCATAAATATCAAAATAACGCGCCAGTTCTAAATGCGTCCAATGGTATAATGGATTACGCATGGTATACGGAACCGTTTTTGCCCAATTCATGAATTTATCTTTATCAGAACCGTTTCCAGTGATAAATTGCTCATTTATTCCCAGAGTACGCATCGCACGCCACTTGTAATGATCTCCATTTATCCATACTTTAGTTACATTGTCGAAAATGGTGTTTTCAGCAATATGCTGTGGGGATAAGTGGTTGTGGTAATCAATGATAGGCTGATTTTTAGAATAATTATGATATAATTCTTCCGCGTATTTATTCTCTAATAAAAAATTATCGTTTATAAACTTTGTGCTCATTATAAATTTATTAAATATTAATTTTCATTTGAAGGTTTTCCGATGGTAGCTAAAATCCCACCATCAACATATACAATTTGCCCATTAACAAAATCACTCGCTTTTGATGCTAAAAAGACGGCTGTACCTGCTAAATCTTCAGGATTACCCCAACGTGCGGCTGGTGTTCTATTAATTATAAAATCATTAAACGGATGCCCGTCAACTCGGATAGGTTCCGTTTGTGTTGTCGCAAAATAACCTGGTCCTATTCCGTTTACTTGCACATTATATTTTGCCCATTCGGTAGCTAAATTTCGGGTAAGCATTTTCAAACCACCCTTTGCCGCAGCATAAGCAGAAACACTATTTCGTCCCAATTCGCTCATCATAGAGCAAATATTAATTATTTTACCTTCTTTTCGCTCAATCATCTGTTTAACAACTAATTGTGACATAATAAAAGGTCCAACTAAATCTACATCTATCACTTTTCTAAAATCATTAACAGGCATTGTTATTGCCAATTCTCTCTTAATAATTCCAGCGTTATTGACTAGAATATGAATCTCTCCTAACTCTTTAGTAATTAATTCAATATTTTCTGCAGCTGCTTTTTCATCAGTCACATCAAATAAATAACCAGACACAGTATATCCTTTGCTTTTATAATAATTCAGCGCTTCTTCCATCTTACTTGGAGTCGTCCCTGTAATTACAAGCTCTGCTCCAGCAATTGCCAATCCTTCAGCCATTGCCATCCCTAAACCATGAGTTCCTCCGGTTATGAGCGCTCTTTTTCCTTTTAAGTTAAATAAATTCATATTCAATTATCTTAATTCATTAGGTGGACAAATATCCATATCACTATAATCTAAATTTTCTCCAGCCATTCCCCATACAAAAGAATAATTTGAAGTTCCCGCACCAGAATGGATGGACCACTCCGGAGACAAAACCGCTTGGTGGTTTTGCATGAAAATATGTCTTGTGTTTTGAGGTTCTCCCATAAAATGGCAAATAGTTTGGGGCGCCTCTATGTCAAAATAGAAATAAGCTTCCATACGTCTGTTGTGAGTGTGAGCAGGCATTGTATTCCAAACATTACCCGGTAACAATTCCGTAATCCCCATTTGCAGCTGACAAGTTTCAACGATACTATTTACTATTAGCTTGTTTAAAACTCTTCTATTGGCAGTTTTTTCTTCTCCCAATTGAATGATTTCAGCATCTTCTCTTCCAATTTTTTTGTTTGGAAATTTCTTATGTGCCGGTGCCGAATTAATATAAAATAAAGGTTGCTCCCCATTTGCTCCAGAAAAAATAACTTCCTTACAACCTTGGCCTATATATAGCGCTTCTTTTTTTTGTAAATCATATTGCACTCCGTCAACAGTTACCGTTCCTCTTCCTCCCACATTTATAATTCCCAATTCTCTTCTATCTAAAAAATTTTCAGATTTCAAATACGGAATGGTTTCTAATTTTAAACTTCCACCAACTGGCATTATACCACCAACAACATACCTATCATACATAGAATAAGTCAGTTGTATTTCATTTTCAACGAATAGCTTTTCAATTAAAAATTGCTCTCTCAACTCGTTTGTTCCATATTTGTTTACGTCTGTCGGATTCGAGGCGTATCTAAAAGAAAAATTTGTCATAATAAATTATTTATGTAATCGATTGCACAAATGTACTTTTTAATTGTATTAATTTATATATATTTTATAAAAAAAAATGTGGCAACTGTAAAAAAAAAAACATATTTATTGTCATTTCATAAAATTTAAAGGAAATTATTTACATTATATGGTAAAACCAGTTTAATAAACAAGTTACACTAAATATTCCTAATAATCTTATCCATTATCCAGCTGGTATGTAATCCTGAGGCTCCACTGGAAGGATGCTCCATATTTCCAAGCAAATGTTCCCGTATATTTTCTACGTGATAAAGCTGAACATTCTCCGGATGTTTTATAACTAATTCAATTTGGCTCTGTTTCGTACTCATTCGAATGGGGTTTTCATCAAATACAGAAAACTCTATCTTACCTTTACTACCCATAATTTGAACATGATCTTCCCGAATTCCGGAACCAAAATTCCAACTCCCTGTCCCCGTAATTCCAGATTCATGAACCCAAGAAGCAGTTACTGCATCATTTGCAGTATACAATCCCTGCTGATTAATAGTAAAACCAGATACGTCTTTTATTGCACCCAACAAGTGTACAAATAGGTCTAAACCATGGCTGGCTAAATCGTCAAAATAGCCACTTTGTGCTATTTTAGAATCTGTTCTCCAATTGTAATTCCCTGATAAATCAACATCAGATGCCGGCGCACTTAAATTCCAGCTAATGTATCTAATGTCGCCTATTTCATTAGCATCAAGCCACTTTTTTACTTGAGTAAACCTGGGCAATGAACGTCTATAATAAGCCACAAATAAAGGAATATCCTTTTCCTTAAATGCGTTATAAATCACCAGACTATCTTCATAAGTTGGCGCCATTGGCTTTTCAATACAGCATGGTTTTCCGGCCTGAGCCACTTTAAGTCCATAAAACTTGTGAGAATCGGGAGGAGTGGCGATATAAATAGCATCAATTTCAGGATCATTAATCAAATTATCCGCATCTGAATAGGATTTCTTAATCCCATGTCTTTTTGCATAATCCGCACTTTTAAGCGCATCCCGCCTCATCACAGCCGAAAGCTCAAATCCTTCCGTTTTTTGATACGCTGGCCCACTTTTTATTTCGGTGACATTACCACACCCAATTATACCCCAACGAATTATTTTTGATTTCAGATCTATATTCTCCATTCCTTTTTATTTAAAATTATCCCAATTCATAAAAAGAGGACTCGCTAAACATTTAAATTTCATTTCTCATAAACACAAAAAAAGGACAAAGCATTCGCTTTATCCTTTTTAAAAAAATTTTTATTTTTCTAAATTACCATTTACCAATCTCCAAATATTTAAGGGATTTTCATTTCTGAGTGCAATAGGCAATAACATATCCGGATAATCCTGATAACATATTGGTCTGGCAAAACGCTTAATTGCATTTGTACCTACTGATGTTGTTTGGGAAGTTGTAGTAGCAGGATATGGCCCTCCGTGTACCATAGAATGGCAAACCTCAACACCCGTTGGATAGCCATTGATTAAAATCCTTCCTACTTTTAATTCCAAAATATCAAATAATTCTCTGAATTCAGCAAAATCAGCATCAGTGCCATGGATTGTTGCCGTAAGATGTCCTTCAAGATTTCTGGCTGCGTCCAGAATTTGTTCTTTTGTTTGTGCTTCTACAATTATGTTTGACGGACCAAAATTCTCTTCTGCCAGTTCTTGATTTTGAAAGAACGTTGCTATTGATGTTTTAAAAACCCTTGCTTCGGCACTATTTAGAGCATCCACTGATTTTCCAGTGGCAATTACTTCAATAGTATCAATTTCTAAAGTGCTTTTGATTTTTTTATCGTAGGCTGCATTAATACCCGCCGTTAACATTGTTGCAGCAGGGACTTCATTTATTTTAGAAATTAAGTCCGCAATAAATTTATCGGCAGCATCCGATTGCTGAACAAATGTTAAGCCTGGATTAGTACAAAATTGTCCAACTCCTTGCGTTATTGAACCAGCCATTCCTGCTGCAATCGCTTCTGCTTTTTCTTTAAGGATACCCGGCAAAATAAAAACTGGATTTGTACTTCCCATTTCGGCAAAAACTGGAATAGGTTCTGATCTTGTGTTTGCGATATCAAATAATGCTTTTCCACCTTTAAATGAGCCTGTAAATCCAACTGCTTTTATTCCTGAATGCTTTACTAAAGCCTCACCTACCGCATTGGTATTCCCTTGTATTAATGAAAAAACACCGTCAGGCATTCCGCAAGCGTTCATCGCTTTTTCTATAGCGCCGGCAACCATTGCTGATGTTCCAGGATGTGCGGGATGCGCTTTTACAACAACAGGACAACCTGCTGCCAAAGCGGATACTGTATCTCCTCCTGCTACCGAAAATGCCAAAGGAAAATTACTCGCTCCAAATACCGCTACAGGACCCAAAGGCAGTAACATATGTCGGATATCTGATTTAGGTAACGGAGCTCTGTCCGGAATAGCCGTATCAACGCGAGCGTCTACCCAAGAACCCTCTCTTACAACCGAAGCAAATAAATTTAATTGACCGATAGTTCTTCCTCTTTCTCCCTGTAACCTTGCCAATGGCAGTGCGGTTTCCAAATGGCATCTTTCTAAAAGAGTATCTCCAAGGTTTAAAATTTCTGCACCAATACGCTCTAAGAAATTAGCAATACTGTCTTTATCTTTCTTTCTGTAAATATCAAAAGCTTTACTAGCTTTTTCTACTGCAGCATCAATTTGGCTTTCCGTTGAATTTATAAACGCTCCGTCCAATAATTCATTATTGGTGGGATTTACTGCGTAGAATTTTTCGAGATTACTCATTTGTATTTTTTTATAGGATTTATTAACATCTGAAAATAGAACAGCGGTTAAAGAAAAATTAGCTTTTTGAGAGACACTTTATATTAATTCAGAAGTTCTTCTTCCTTGTCAATAATTTTTTGAAGTTCCAATAACTCCTCCGCTGAAGGCATGATTAATGGCGCACGAACATCTCCTGCACTTTTGCCTATTAATTGACAACCCGCTTTAATTAAACTCACTGAATATCCTTGGTTTTTACTTCTTAAGCGAATAAAAGGAACAAAAAATTCTTTTACAATTCGGTTGACTGTTTCAGTATCCCCCGCTCTGAGTGACTTATAAAAATGATTTGCCAGTTTTGGAACAAAATTAAATACTGCTGAAGAATATGTATTTACCCCAATTGACAGATACGCTTCCGAAATAATTTCTGCGGTTGGTACGCCTCCAATATAAACTAAGCGGCTTCCTATTGATTTAATTGTAACATTTAATTCTTCTATGTTTCCGGTTCCGTCTTTCAAAGCGATAAAATTTGGACATAAATCTGCCAATTTTTTGATCTGTTCGCCTGACAATATTCCATTACCGCGGTTATAATAAATCACAGGTAATTTTGTATTTTGCATTATCGTTTTGGCATACTCCACTATTCCGCTTTGAGGACATTCTGTCAAATAAGGTGGCATTAAAAGTAACGCATCAATACCCGCCTCTTCAGCTATTTTTGCAAATTCTATGGCTTCGGGAATACTTCTTCCAACACTTGAAACAGTTGGTACTCTTCCATTAATAATTTTAGAAGTTACCCCAACGATTTGTTTGTATTCTTCCTTTGACAAGGAAAAAAATTCACCTGTTCCCCCTGCTACAAAAACAGCTGAAACTTCGTGACTTACAAACCATTCCAATCTGTCTGCAAAAGTGACTGCGTTAAATTGACCATTTTCATCCATATCCGTTATTGGAAAAGATAACAATCCATCACGTAATGCATTTTCAATTCTTGTATAAGATAATTCCATTGTAAATAATGTTTAAAAAATTTATATTCAATTTCTATGTCAGTGGTCCTGGATTAAACAAAACCAAATCATTGTGCAATCCTAATATATCGCAGGCAACCTTTTTCTTTCCGCTGGCTACATCCAGAATTAAGAAAAATAATTCCCAACCCATTTCCTCAATTGTTTTTTCACCTGATGCTATCTGTCCAGCATCCAAATCAATTAAATCAAACCATCTTTGACTTAATTTAGAATTTGATCCCACTTTAATAACGGGCACCATCGACAAGCCGTAAGGTGTTCCCCTACCCGTCATAAATACATGCATATTCATACCTGATGCCAATTGCAGTGTACCACAAACAAAATCACTGGCGGGTGTTGCAGCAAAAGACAATCCTTTTTTTCGAATTTTTTCACCAGGTCCAAGCACGTCTACTATTGGACTTTTTCCAGATTTTGCAATAGATCCCAACGCTTTTTCTACTATTGTACTCAAACCACCTAATTTGTTACCCGGTGTTGTATTTGCACTTCGATCTACCTGACCTTGCAAAAGGTAATCATCATACCATTTCATTTCATCCAAAAGTGCTCTTCCCACTGTCGGATTTATTGTTCTTGGCACTAATAAATGAATGGCATCCCTAACTTCGGTTACTTCGGAAAACATAACACTTCCGCCCGCTCGAACTATTAAATCTGTAGCAAATCCTGCAGCTGGATTAGCTGTCAAACCTGAAAAGGCATCACTTCCTCCACATTGCATTCCTACAACTAAATCTGAGGCAGGACAAGTTTCTCTTTTACGTTTGTTTAAGCTTTTTAAATGGGTTTCGGCAGTTTTCATAATTCCCTTCACCATATCATTAAATCCATGAAAGGATTCATCTTGCATATAGGTTATACTGGTAATTTCATCAGAATCGTCATTGTTTTTAGGCAAAAGGCTTTCAGGCCTTAATTTTTCACATCCTAATCCTATAATCATTATTCCTCCTCCAAAATTTGGATTTGCTGCAATATTCTTAATAGTCCTAATTGGAACAATTGCTGCAGGTGCATTGATAGCCACACCACATCCATAAGAATGATTGAGTGCTACAACATCATCTACATTTGGATATAGGGGAAGTAATTCTTGTTTAATTTTCTTTACCAGATGTTCGGTTAAACCGGCCACACATTGAACACTGGTGGTGATGCCTAAAACATTCTTGGTTCCTACACTACCGTCTGAATTTCGAAACCCTTCGAAAGTATATCCTTCCAAAGGTTCTACAGCAGGAATACTGTTCTCTGATAAGGAAATAAATTGCAAATCAGGAGGATTCGGCAAGTCCATTTTAGACTCCTCTATCCATTCTCCTTGCTTAACTAATTTATTTGCATATCCAATAGTTTGACCGTATCGGATAATTTCTCCACCTTTATTTATATCGGATAATGCAACTTTATGTCCAGATGGAATATACTGTAACAACTTTATTCCTTCTTGAATTAAAGTTCCTTCAGCCAAACCAAGAGTATTAGCCACAATTCCAACATTATCTAATGGGGTAGTTTTAATTACTATGTTATTTGTTACTTGCATTTAAATAAAAGGTAAAAATTTTGAAAGAATCATAATTAGAATTAAACCTGAAAATCCCATAACCATTGACAGAAAAGAAAAATGACGAATCGTTTCCTTTTCTTCCATCGCACACATTTCGGTAACAATCCAGAAAGCGCTGTCATTCATCCAAGTGAATATTTTAGAACCACATCCTATAGCCAAGGCTACATAAACTGGATTAAATTCCAGACCTGTGCTACTAATACCACTCATAACTCCTGCAGCTGTTACCATCGCAACCATTGCTGAACCTTGTACCGTTCGAACTGCAGCCGTTATAAAAAATGCTAAAGGCAAAACAGCCATCTGATAACTTGCTGCCAAACCACCTAAACTAATTCCGATTCCTGTCTGCTCCAGCATCTTACCAAATACACCTCCTGAAGTGGTTATCAGGATAATCACTCCGGCACTACTTATAGACTCGGTGATTACTTTTTGAAAACTCTTAGTATCCTTCAGCCTTGACCATAATAAAAATACCGCTATTGCTGCAGAAATTGCCAATGCAATATTAGGATCCCCTAAAATAGCAAAAGCCGAATTCCAGTACTTTTCAAACGAACTCAAACTGGCTTGATCTACTTTGCTTGACATTTCAGAAAAAGTATTGACCGTAATTAA
This sequence comes from Flavobacterium algoriphilum, assembly GCF_048158655.1. Lineage (NCBI taxonomy): Bacteria > Pseudomonadati > Bacteroidota > Flavobacteriia > Flavobacteriales > Flavobacteriaceae > Flavobacterium > Flavobacterium algoriphilum. The sequence goes on along the minus strand of NZ_JBLNKY010000002.1, from coordinate 39,653 downwards.
AACTAAGGGCAGTATGACCGGCATAACAGAAATCCATAAACCTGGCAATTCTGAATTGTCTTTTTCAGCTAAACTTTTCAGATCATCAATACTGATATCTGGAGTATCCCGCATCGGTAAATTCCATCTTTTATTAGCCCAAAGTGCATAAACATACCCACATAAACTAGTGAATATCCCAACAAAGAACCCTCCCATTATCATGGTTCCGGTATCAATACCTAAGGCTTGAGCAACAAACAATGGCCCTGCAGCTGGCGGAACCAAGGAATGCGCCATAACTCCACCGGCAATAACCATCATTAAATAAAGACTGTATTTTTTAGGACTGTGGATTCCTAAACTTTTTATCAAAGGCAACATCAGATAAAAAACAGTTTGAAAGAATACTGGAATTGCCAATAAAAAACTACCGCACATTAAAGCCAATGAAGCATTCTTTTTTCCAAACAATCCCAAGAAACTGCGCACAATGCGTTCAGCACCGCCACTTTTCATCAAACAAGCTCCAATAATAGAACCTAGAGCGATTAAAATCCCTATTTTCCCACTAGTATTCCCAAAGGCGTCCGCTAATCGTTTTCCAATCCCCTCGTTTGACAACGACTGCGAATCTTGAATTGACATTCCTTTATGAATTGCATATTCATAAATAAGATCTGAAGAAGTTAACAAACCGGTAATTAAGGCTGCGAGTAACAAAGAAATAACAGCATGTAGCTTTAATACGATGATGCAAAAAAGGACTACTAAAGTTCCTGTTAAAATGATAAAAATCGGATCCATATAATAATTTAATTACTTTATTTATCTAAATTTAATTTGTTCTGTGAGATTCTATTTTATTGGAAATTTGGTTTTATTGAAAATTATTGCTGTTCAAATTTTTATTTCAATCCATTGAGTTGAATCGAAAATAAGCCGCTTTTCTCTATATATAAAGTATGGATTTAAACCTCAGAATAGTACCCAATTGGCATAATCTAAGTTTTCAATCAGCAAAAAAGCGGCTTATTAACTAAGTTATATTACAAATCCGTAATTGGAGCATATTTAGGAACTAGTGATTTCATTACAATCCAACCTGTTAAGTAACAAACCGCACAAATGGAGAAAATGATAAAATATCCAGCTTCAATCCCTTGAAAACCCATAAAATCCATATTAGTTTCTTTGGAATAATCAAATAACAGTCCTGAACCTTTATTGATCATAGTAGAGCCTATACCTCCAGCTAAACCACCAATACCAGTAATGGTAGCGATTGCTTTTTTAGGGAACATATCTCCAACTGTTGTAAAGATATTTGCCGACCAAGCTTGGTGAGCTGCACCTGAAATACCAATTATAATTACTGGCAACCAATAGCTAATATATCCCAAAGGTTGTGCTATTAAGGCTAATAATGGGAAGAATGCAAAAATTAACATGGCTCTCATTCTACCTTCATAGGGATTCATCCCTTTCTTTTCTACAAAATAAGTTGGCAACCAACCTCCAATGATGGAAAGTAAAGTAATCATGTATAGAACAAATAATGGCAAAGCAGCTTCTGTAGAATCCATTCCGTAAACCGAGCTTAAATAAGCAGGAGTCCAGAATAAAAAAAACCACCACACACCATCTGTCATAAACTTACCAAAAGCGAAAGCCCAAGTTTGTTTGTACTTAAGACAATCCATAAGAGATACTTTGGTAGCAGTTTCGGGCACGTAGCCTTCTAGTTTACTATCGGCAATATCATCTTGCTGGATATATTCTAATTCAGCAGCACTAACTTTTGTATGGTTTTCAGGTTTATCATACATAAAAACCCAAAATCCCATCCAAACAAAACCTAAGGCCCCAATAATAATAAATGCCATTTCCCAACCAAAAGATTTTGCAATAAATGGAATAGAAATTGGAGCAGCCAATGCACCAACAGTTGCACCAGCATTAAAGATACTGGTAGAGAATGCTCTATCTTTTTTAGGAAAATATTCCGCTGTAGTTTTAATAGCGGCAGGAAAATTTCCAGCCTCACCTACTGCCAAAACAAAACGAGCAAAAATAAATAAGGTAACACTCACGTTAATTACCATCCCGGTATCATTTACATTACGAATTGCTTCTTTCGCACCTTCAAATCCAACAAACCATTCGCCTGTTATTATCCCTGCTGTTGCTACACCGCAAAATGCATGTAAACAAGCTCCTATAGACCATATTCCAATAGCCCAAAGAAATCCTTTTTTGGTATCTAACCAATCCACAAATCTTCCTGCAAACAATAAAGAGACAGCATAAAATATTGAAAATAAGGCCGTAATATTTCCATAATCATTGTTAGTCCAGTGGAATTCAGGCGCAATAAAATCGCTCCATGTTAAAGATAGCACTTGTCTGTCCAAGTAATTGATGGTAGTTGCAAAAAAAAGCAAACCACAAATTGACCAACGGTAATTACCAATACCTTTATTTGTTTCGTTCATAGCTTCAATTTATAGAAAGTTAAATATTAAATTACTTTTGATTACACCTACATCTTTTAAAAAGTTGCAATAAAATCCAACTTTATATTAAAAATAAAATACTTCACTTAAAATTAATCTATTAGTCGTTTTAGCAAGAAATCTAAATTGAAATAGTAAACAATGTAATCGATTACACAAATATACTTTTTAATATTTATATTCCAACCCTTTTAAATAAAAATTTAAATTTGTAACATAAATAAACATATAAAACAAAAAAACCATTATAAATTAAACATTTTAGAAAGTAAATCATTATTGTCCGATAAATTAGCTTGTTATTTTACTCTTCTTGTGAGAATTCGATAATCGAAAAAAAAATTTGGAACAAGTACACTTCAAATACAACTTTTAAATCATTGTCTAAAAGGCAAAGTTGTTCATTCCTGACTTTATCAATTCTCATTCATTTTCAGGGTGGATATGCAAATGAAAACTGCAAATTAAGTGAAGCTACATTTTTATAATTAATTTGATTGTTAAATTCTTCAATAGTTGCATAATTCAAAGCAGAGTCTCTCAAATTTCAATGTATTCAATGACTTCAAGTTTCATTTGTTCTTTAGAAATCAGCTTGTTTCCATAAATTATTCAGTTTTTAAGGATTTAAAAAAGCTTTCTGCTACTGCATTGTCCCAATAATTTCCTTTGCGACTCATACTACGGGTTATTTTTTTATAGGAATCAAGAACATTTACAAACTTTTTGCTTGTATATTGAACACCTCTGCCGGAATGAAAAACTAAACCTTCATTAATATTTTGGTTTTTAACCGCTATTTTCAAAGCTCCAAGCGTAGTTTCATCTCTACTCATTCCATCGCTCAAACTCCAACCTATAATTTTTCGGTCATATAAATACATAATATTTGTCAGGTATACGAATCCCTCTTTGGTTTGGATGTAAGTAATATCCGAAACCTAAGCTTTTGAGGGTATTTTACAGAAAACGCTCTGTTTAATATGTTTTTGACGATTAAATAATTATGATTTGAGTTGTTTGTTAATTTGAATTTTATGCTTGATTTACTTCGTAAGCCTAGCTGTTTCATATATTTTGCTACAGTAATTTGCTTCGCCTATTCGAGCAAAGCTCTCGGGTCTTGAAATTTTATAACCAATACTACAAAGTTCTAATGTATAAGGCTAAGATGTATTTCATAAATTTCTATATGTTAAATTGTAAATATTAATTTTTCAAAATATACAATCTTCTCGTTAAACCGTTTGGAATAAAATTTGACAGCGTATGATTATTTTTTCTCACTTCAAGTTTACCCTAATAATAATTAGATTTGGAAAACTACATCTCTAAATGTGAATTCCAAACAGTCATTTTACTTGCCGTGGATTCCCCCAAGCAATTAAGTTAAGCCACATTTTCCCGTTATCTTTCCATACTCGAATCGTTGAGGAATTACTTCCCCAACAAACCCTTATGTCGGGTCATAAAAAACTCCATTATTTCTAACGGAGTTCTTTTAAAAAAAAAATTGATGCTTTTATAATTTAAGACTAACACGGGGCTTAGTATTGCTTCAAACTCTTGCTCCAAAACATTTTTTTCGTTGAAATTATACTGGAGCCAAAGGTTTATAACAACTCATAAATAGTTAATTTACGAATTCTAATCTTTATTTAATTTTAAAATTTTACTAAGCGCCTAAAAATGTTTATTATTCTCTAAGCCATAATACATCATAAGCACTTATAAAGTTTTTTTGTTGAATATCCATTTCTCTTTTAGTCAGTAAATTGAATAATTTATTTCCGCTCCAATTGGCAAATAAATTACTTTCGAAAAAAGTATCAAATCCGGAGAAATTTGCAATAACATAAACAACATCCCTATGATCTGTTTTTTTATACACTAACAAATGCGTATTTTCATAATCAATATATTCTAAGTCATTAGTATCGGCAAAAGCAGGGGTTTGTTTCCTGATTTCAATTAACTGTTTTAATTTATTGTAGACCTGAGCTTCTGCCGATGGAGTATCTTTTATGTTTTCGACCAAACTCCAGTTCATTTTAGATCGGTGCAACCAACGGTTATCGTATTTTTTACTTTCATCATTTAAGTACTCATAATTATTTGGCAAGGCAACCTCATCACCGCTATAAATCATTGGCAAACCACCTAAAGACAAAATAATGGCATGCTGTAAATTAATTCGTTTTATAGCTAGTTGAATTTCTTTTTCATTATTTTCTTTCAGTGCTTTTTCAAAACCGCATAAAGCCGCCATAGAACCTGAAATACGTGCCTTACCCGTTTCATGCTCTATCATAAAGCGTTGTCCAAGTGAAAAACTGCCATTAAAACCATCACAATAATGCTTTAAAATATACAGCCGATGTTGCAAACTATCCAGTCCAAGTTCAGTCACTAATTGATCATCAAATCCCAATCCTATGTCATCATGACAACGGGCATAATTTATCCATGTTGTATTTCTTGGTTTCTTAGGAACCGCATTCATTGATTTTTTAAGTAAACTAGTATTTCGTGTAGCCAAAGCTTCCCAACTTAAAGCCATAAAATTAGCATTATAAGCAATGTCGCATTCATTACCTTGAGCCAATCCTTCCCCAAAATATTTTATAATTTCTTCAGGAGCCACTATCGCTTCAGCAATATAACCCACACCCGGAGCTACAATTTGACCAGACAATTTAAAGAGTTGTAACAAAAGATGAACTTCTGGCAGGTTTTGATTAAATTTCCCTATTTCCTTCCACATGAAAGCCACTGCATCTAACCGAAAAATATCAATTCCTTTATTCGACCAGTATAAAATCGTGTCAATCATTTCTACTAAAACCATTGGATTCTTGTAATTCAAATCCCATTGATAGCCATAAAACAAGGTCATCACCCATTGATCACTCTCCGGTAAGTAAGTGAAATTACCCGGCGAAGTATCCGGAAAGATTTCAATCATCGTCTGTTCATAAGCATTCGGCAAATTCCTGTCAGGAAAAAAATAAAAAAAATCTTTGTATTTAGGATTACCTTTACGAGCTTCAACTGCCCATTGATGCTGGTCTGCACAATGATTAAGTACAAAATCCATAATTAAATTCATGTCGTTTTTTTGAAACTCTTTTACCAAAGCTTCAAAATCCTTCATAGTTCCAAATTTAGGATTCACTTCACGATAATTGCGGACCGCATAACCACCGTCGTTTTCAAATTCTGGCACATCCAAAAAAGGCATAAGATGCACAGTATTAATTCCCAAATCCCTGAGGTAAGGAATTTTATCTTTCAATCCATTGAAATCAGTATTAAAAAGATCCACATACAACATCATTCCAACAATTTTCTCGCTGGAATACCAGTTTGGATTAGATACACGTTTCAAATCACGTGCCTTTTGTAATGCAGAACGTTCTTCAAAATTCTTGACTAGAGACTGCATTAGTAATCCAAACGCCTCCTCTTTATAGGGACTATTAGCGTATAATTTTTGATATAAGTCACTAATAATTGGAAAATTTGCTCCAAATCTTATATGGAAATTCTTATCATCGATTTTTACATCTTCCAAGAAAATATTCAATTTTGATAACTTTTCAGCCTGTTGCATATTTTTATAAATTTTTTACCTATTTATCATTTTTTTTACTAAAATAATAGGAAATATTATTTCAAATATAAATTATTTTAAACATAATAAAAAATTACATGGAAAAAAAATACATTGAGAACAATCATTTATTACCAAAAATAATTACCCATTATACATTATCCTTTTTAAGCATAAAGGCCGCCCTATTGGACAGCCCTTACTTTTTATTATTCTTTAAAATTGGTTCCTTGAATATTTTTAATTCCACGCTTTGACTCTGCTGAATCAATCATTGAATACAAAAATCACCAACCCTGATGCAAACCATTCCTAACGACTTCGTTGTATCTTTCTTGGTCGAAACTATATAAATTAGGCGCTTTATGCGCAACATTACTTTTCTTTTCATCTAGTTTTGTCAATATTCCGATAGCCGTTATTTTGCGAAGAAAATTTCTGCGATCAAGCTTTCTACCCAAAATAGTTTCATATAATTTTTGTAGTTGAGGAATGGTGAATTTTTCAGGAAGTAAATTATAACCTACTGGCATTAAATTCAATTCCATGCGAACTGTTTCTAATGCTTTTTCCAAAATTTCCTTATGATCTAAAATCAAATCCGGTACTGCATGATGGTCTATCCACTCCACAATTTCATCTTTACCTTCCGGTTGAGGGACTGCTTGTAAAAAATCGACCAAAGCATAGTAACCAACAGTTACAAAACGATTTGTATACCACTTTCCCTCATCTAAAGGTATTCCGTAAAAGTTTAAAACTCGGTTACTAAAATCAATGCTATTTCTTTTAACGGCTCCAAATGTAGCAAATTGTCTCAGGAAAATTCCCTTTAACCCTGTTCTGCCATACAACACGCTAACAGCTGCATCATCGATATCTTCATCAACAGGCACAAAACCGCCCGGCAAAGCCCATTCATGGCTGTGTTTTGTTTTTATCAATAAAACTTTGAGCTGGTTATCCTGAAATCCGAAAATCACACAATCTATTGATAAACCTGGCTGATAATCATCCCTGTTATCTAAAATGTTTTTTAACATGTGATTATTTTTATAGTTAAATTTTTAAATACTTTAAAGCTCAATTTAGCTCAATTTTTTTTAAGAAAATAAATGAAATACCTAATTTTCAAAATTCATCTTTAATTACTTTAGGATTAAAATAAAAGAAATGATTTGAACAAAGAAAACAAACCTATTTAATAATAAAACATATTTTCAAAAGAAATTAACTAAAAAAGAACATTTATAAAAAAAATACGAAAATTTCATGCGAAATACATAGGGAATCAAAAAAATATACACATTAGGTCAAAACAACACAATTCTTTTGAAGTAATATAAATTACCCGAAAAAATCAAATTAAAGATTATAAAAATAATTTCAAATACTATTTTGGAGTAGCATTTTCAGCTCAATCGAATGGCCAAAGTGTAAATTATAGAGGAACGCAAAAATCACATTGGAAGAAACAGATGTGTTCTGGAGAACATCATGGACTAAAGATCAGAGAAAAGCGGTTATATGTTTAGAAGCTATATTAACAGATACGCCAAAATTATTATTATTTGTTATCTGTAATTAAATTCAGACAAGAAAATCTAAACGCTACTGGAAGAATCAAATTAAGAATTAGAAAATTGGCTATTAAAAAGTAGTAAACAGAATTTAAAAGAGGTTATATCATAAGACAAACCTCTTTTTTAAACTCCCTCTTTCTCAAATTTGCTGTCCTAATTTAATACCATAACTACAAGTTCTTTTAGGAGAATTGATTTAGAGTCAATACTTTTAATTTTTATTTACATCAATTTCAATATCTCTGCACAAGTAAATAAATTAAAAAATACCGCTTCAAATATATTAATTTTTGGCTATAAAGCCTTTATCTTTATTAAAATATAAGAGGTTTCCCTGTATATTAACACAAAACCCAAAGGTTTAAAATAAAAATTCAAATTCAGATCATCAAATTTCTTAACAAAAAAGAATGATTTTACAAATAACATTTTCTTTTTTATTCTTATCTCTTTCCAAAAAACTTTCTAAACAAGACATTCCTTTTTTAATAATTATTATTTCACCAGTTCAAAAGTACCTCTCAAACGAATATCCGCAGAAGACGACCCAATCATTAAATCAAAATCTCCAGGCTCAGTACCCCATTGCAATCCTGCATTGTAAAAAGATAGTTTTTCTTTGTCAATACTAAATTTTATAATTTTAGTTTCCCCAGCATTCAGTTCAATCTTTTGAAAATCTTTAAGTTCAATAATTGGTCTTACTACTGACCCCACTTTGTCTCTTAAGTACAACTGAACTACTTCTTCTCCTGTTACTTTTCCTGAATTGGTTACATTTAATGAGACTTCTATCTTTTCAGTATTTTTAATTTTATTTTTGGACAACTTCAAATTCGAATATTCAAAAGAAGTATAACTCAAACCGTATCCAAAAGGAAATCTAGAATTATTTTTTAAGTCGGTATAGGCCGAAACATAATTGGATTCCGTTTCGTTTTTAGCTGGTCTGCCGGTATTAAAATGATTGTAATAGATGGGAATCTGCCCTTCTTCCCTAGGGAAAGACATTGGTAATTTCCCTGAAGGATTGTAATCGCCAAACAAAACATCGGCAATAGCATTTCCCGCTTCGCTTCCCAACCACCAGGTATACAAAATCGCAGGGAGATTGTCAGCGGTCCAATTAAAAACAAGCGGTCTTCCTGCATTGATTAAAACCACAACCGGTTTTCCTGTAACTTGAATCGCTTTTATCAAATCTTCCTGAACGCCAGGTAAACGAAGATTACTGCGGCTTTTAGCTTCACCGCTCATATCTCTTCGTTCTCCAATACTTAAAATCACTACATCAGCTTGATTCGCAACAGCTATTGCTTCGGCAAAACCATCTTTGTTATCGCCTTCAATTTCACAACCTTTGGCGTAAAGCAACTCAGCGGTATTCCCAATCTTATTTTGCAAACCTTCCCATTGTGAAATAACGTGTTTGTCATAATCCACTTCTGGCAATTCTACTGACCAAAAACCCATATTTTGCTTGTGTTCTTTAACCAAAGGTCCAATAAAAGCGATCTTTTTTATGTTTTTGGAAAGCGGTAAAATGTTTTTTTCATTTTTCAATAACACGATACTTTTTGCAGCAATATCCCTTGCTGCTTTTCGGTGTTGTGGATTGTTCAACGCTGCTTGTTCTCTTTCCGGATTAGAGTATTTATATGGATTATCAAATAGTCCTAACTCGAATTTCTTGCGTAAAATTCTTTTTACGGCATCATCAATCAAGGCAATTGGCACTTTATTTTCTTTAACCAACTCCGCTAAATGATATCGATACGCATTGCTTTCCATATCCATATCACTCCCTGCAATTATAGCTTGTAATGCGGCTTCTTTTCTGTCTTTTGAAAATCCGTGATTGACCATTTCTCCTATCGAACCCCAATCGGAAACTATAAAACCTTGAAAGTTCCATTTTCCTTTTAGAATATCTCTTTGCAGGTATTTATTTCCTGTTGCAGGAATTCCATTTATATCATTAAACGAATTCATAAAGGTGGCGGCTCCAGCATCTAAAGCTGCTTTAAAAGGAGGCAAATACGTTTCCCAAAGCATTCTTTCACTCATATCAACCGAGTTATAATCTCTTCCGCCAACAGCCGCTCCATAAGCCGCAAAATGCTTAACACAAGCCATCACGCTATTGACATCTCCCAATTTCCCTTGAAATCCTTTCACTCTTGCATAAGCAATTCTCGAACCTAAATAGGTATCTTCTCCAGCACCTTCCATTACACGTCCCCAACGAGGATCACGCGCAATATCCACCATGGGCGCAAATGTCCAATGGATTCCACTTGCAGCCGCTTCTGTTGCAGCAATTCTTGCTGAAAGTTCCATCGCATCTAAATCCCAACTTGCAGCTTCAGCTAGTGGAATTGGAAAAGTAGTTTTATATCCATGAATAACATCCTGACCAAAGAGTAAAGGGATCTTTAATCGGGATTGCATCGCTAATTCTTGGTATTGTCTCGTGTATTGCGTTCCCAAAACATTCAACATAGAACCAATTAAACCTGCTTTAATTTCGGATTGTTTATTAGGATTTATGGTTATCGGTCCGGTAGCAGCATTGTCCCCAGTATATTGATTAAGCTGCCCTATTTTCTCTTCGAGGGTCATTCGCTTTAGCAAAGCATCCACTTTTTGGTCAATCGTTTTTTGTTGAGAAAACGCAATAAAGCAGGTCAACAAAAGTGTTGTGATTACTATTTTTTTCATTTCTAAAGGCTGTATTATTTTATAATCAAATTCATTTATTCTATAATCCAAAGATTAGGGAATGGGATTTTATTTTTTTACTCGTTTGTGTTCTTGAATTCTAAAAAGTTTAAATTGAAATTTCCTTTTTCGAAATAGACTCTGATTTTATTCGTTCCTTGTCTTAAAACCACATTTTTTAAAGTTACTGTTTGCCAATTATTTATCCCTCCAGAAGATGGAACGGCAATAGTTTCAGAAATTTTATCGTTTTCATCTTTAAGAAAAAGCTTTCCTCCCGCCACCTCACTCGAATACCGAATAGCAACATCAAAAGTAGTTTTGGTTTTTACCTCAACTGTGTATTGCAACCATTCACCATTTTCAATAAAGGCTACATGAAACCCATTCGTGATTTTATCATTACAAGACTGAATGTCAACACCATCATTTCTCATGGCATCACCTTTGTTCCATTTGGTAAATTTAGTCCCGTCATAATTGGCGACATCTTTATCAAAATAAGCGAATCCGTTTTGACCTAAATCATATTCTGTCGCAAATACTTTTCCGGGCAAAGTATGATTTTTGTATTTTTTAGTATCGGTTGTTTGTACTTGTCTGAACATCGCATCGATTACATCGTATCTGATAGTCAGTTTTTTCATTTTGTAATTTTCGGCAGTTTGCATTAATGCTTTTTTTGCAAAAGCTACTGTTGGTTTTTTTCCTCCGTTTGCCCAATATTGCAATAATTGCTCGTATTCCGGTGTTTTTGTAACGGAAGTAACTCCTGCTAGATTTTCAATTTTTTTCATTGGCCAAAAAGCCCAGCCAATAGTATTTGATTCCATTAAAGCGATTGCTTCCTTAAACCACACATTAGAGTTCTCACCACTTTCACCCAACCAAATTGGGATATTATATTGGGTTCTAAAATTCAACATATTTTGTATGGAAGCTACATCATTATCATTCCAGTATTTGTGAAAACTTAACGCCATATTATCGTCCCAAAGCGGAAACATACCATTGTAATTATTTCCCCAGCAATTTCCTTCTATGAAAATTAAATGATTGGTATCGACTTCTCTTATAGTTTTTGTAATTTTAACTTGCAACGCTCGTAGAGGCGCGTTAGACTTTTCATCACATCCATTTTGATTCGTTCCTGTGAAATTCCAATTGGGTTCATTGATGATATCATAGGCTCCAATCCACGGATTGTCTTTGTAACGTAAAGCCAACTTTTTCCAAAGCGCCACCATTTTATCCTGATTCTCTGTACTCTCCCATAGTGATGGTTTTGAATCATCATAATCGGATATATTAGCATCTTTTCCCTGACCTCCGGGAGCTGCATGTAAATCTAAAATCAAATATATTTTATTGGCAGCACACCATTTCAATAAATTATCTGTCATTTTAAAACCTTCTTCAAGCCATGTATCCTGCCCTGAAACGGTTTCTTTTTCAATAGGCAATGTATACAAATTGAAATGCATGGGCAATCGAATGGAGTTGAACCCCCAAGCCGCCAGTGAATCTATATCTCTTTTTGTAATTCCGTTTGCTTTATAGGCCTCGTAAAAATTTTTAGTGTTTTTGGCACCAATTAGATCCGTAATTTTCTGTTTTATTGCATGTTGCGAACCTGCAAACGAACCAGTTTGCAGCATGTATCCTTCCTGAACCATCCATCCGCCTAATCCCAAACCGCGCAATACAACGTTTTGCCCATTTCCATCGACAATTTTCTGTCCATTTCGATGTAAAAATCCTTGTCCGAAGGAGGAAACTGATAGGAAACTAAAAACTATTAAAACTATATTTTTCATAACGTGGGTTTTAAAACAAACCGTTCTGGAATTTAATAAACTAATGTTTGAATCCCATGTGCAGGAATTACTACCACTATTTTTTCTGAAGCTATGATTAAATTATACGTTACTTTTTTATCGCTTTTGTTCATCACTACAGTAACCATTTTTCCGTTTGTATTAAGAAATGAAGTACTTAACAAAGTACTTCTGCTTACTGCGGTACTTACTCTTTTAGCATCAGGACGAATGAATTTCGAAAAGTGACCTATATAATAATAACTCGGAGTATAAATTAATTCTCCTGAATTGGTATCTGCATGAATTGGTGCAAAGCAAAAATTTCCTACGTGATTTGGACCTCCGTTTTGGTCTAAAAGAATGTTCCAATCCGTCCACCCCACAGTCCCATTATTGAAATCATTAATCATAGCAATCCCGTAACGTTCGCCATTTGCCCAAAATTGGTATTTTTCGGCATCAAATCTTTCAACACACCCTTCTGTGAACAATAAATTTTTAGTTGGATATGCTTCATGAACCTTATTAACATTATCAAACATTGGTACTCCGCCTGTCCAATTTTCGTACCAATGAAACCCCATTCCCCAAGCATATTTTGAAGCTTCTGGGTCAGAAAAAATAACATTTGCTCTTTGATTCATCAAATCACGGTTGTGATCCCAAACAACAATTTTTTTATCTCCTAAACCTTCTTTTTTCATTGTTGGTCCTAGAAAATTCTTCAAGAAATCTCTTTCGGCTTCAGCAGTATAGACACAAGACTCCCAAGTTTGAGTGGCCATAGGTTCATTTTGGATAGTAAGTCCCCAAATAGGCATTCCTTCTTTTTCATAGGCTTTAACAAATTTTACATAATAATTTGCCCAAGCTTGGTAATACTCTGGCAATAATACCCCTCCTTTTAGCATACTCTTGTTACTTTTCATAAAAGCTGGAGGACTCCAAGGTGAAACATACATGGTTAATTTCCCCCCTGCTGTTTTAATAGCTTCCTTAAGCATTGGGATGCGATATTGTCTGTCGTGGTCAACATTAAAAGTCTTCAAAGCTGCATCGCCATCTTTGATGTAAGTATAACTTCCACTACTAAAATCAGAACTATGAATTGTAGTTCTTAATAAAGAATAACCAATTCCTTTTTCTTTATCATAATAAGCATTTAAAAGTTCTTGTTGCTTGTCTTTGGTCAATTTTGCAAAAACCTCAGCACTTGCATCTGTGATTGCACCTCCAATTCCCATGAAGGTTTGAAACGTTTTTTTAGGCTCTACAAAAACCGACACTTCGTATTCCAGAGGTTGTTTTGAAGCAGTAAAAGTTAATTTGTCTGTTTGTGTCAGTCTTGATTTTGTACTGTCAGCTGTAGTGTAAACGATAACTGTTTTATCTTTTGTTGAAAAAGGCTTCGATTGTATTTTACTTTTCTGCTGAGCAAGAGCTAAAAAAGACACTGCTAAAAGTGCTACTGTTGTTGCTGTTATTTTCATGATTATATTATGTGTTTATATTATTTTTACCAACTATATGTTTCTACCGAACCTACATCTAATGAAGTTGTAACCCATTTCCGCTCACATTAACATCTTGTGCAGGTGCATAAACTGAGAATAGATAAAAAAATTTGTAAATTTCATATTTATAAATTTTTTGGTTAATTAATTAGTGCTTTTCAGCAATATTACGTTTATTTTTTCTATATTCTGATTTATATTTCCATACAAAAACACATCACAATCATTTTTATTACTTGACAAAAACACATCAAAATATTAATAAATAATTTATGTTTTATTTTTAGTGTTGCAAAAACATTAATTTTTAAAAAACCACTACATTTATAAAAATAGGGGCAGTGGCTTCATTTATCAAAATTTGACCAAAAAAATATTGCTTCTTATTATTTCATGAGTAGAAACTAAAGTCTTTTTAAATAATAATAATAATCAATTCATTACATTTAGAATTTAATAATGAAATTTACAAAATTCAATCTTCTAATTTTATTAGTAACCACGACACTCTTTTGTCAGGTTAAAAACATTGGCCTTCCTGATATTCAGAATTATAAAAGATCCGATTATAAAGGAGGTACTCAAAATTGGGATATTGACCAGGACCTAAACGGCAAGTTATATTTTGCTAACAACAATCGTCTGTTTCAATTTGACGGTTCCTCATGGCGGAAATATAATATTCCAAACTCCACAGCTGTAAGCGTGTAAAAATTGATAATTCCGGAAAAATTTTCGTGGGAGGATACAGTTAATTTGGCTATTTTAAACCCAATTCAAAAGGGAAACCGGTTTATTTTTCTTTATAATTTTTCAATCATTTGAAAGAACTTATATCTTTAAGGATCACAAAATTAAAATTACTGAAGCACCAAAAAAATTACAGTTCTCCTTTCACGTAAAAAACCACCTCTATATTCAAGACATTTTAATGAGAATATTGGAATACAAGAAAGGAAAATTATTCCAGTTAAAAAACACTGCCATTATAAATAATACAGAAATCTGGGGTATCTTTCCCATGCCTGAAAACAAGTTGCTGGTTGCTACTTCGAACAAAGGGCTTTTTATATAAGGCAATGAAAAAATAATTCCTTGGGATACCGAAGCAAATGTTTTCATCAAAAAGAATAGTTCTCTTGGCGATGTCGCTATAAAAGATAAATTCATTGTCCTCAATTCTGTTTTAGACGGCATCATCATCTGCGATTTAAACGGGAAAATTATCCAACATATTAATCGCGCAAAAGGACTTCAGAACAACACCGTGCTATCTTCTTTTATTGACATTAACAATAATCTTTGGCTGGGGCTTGATATGGGGTTATATTTGTCAATGAAAACTCTCCTTTTACTTATTTGGATTTAGTTACAATATTAGTACAGTTTATGGCACCGCATTACATAAAGGGAATCTTTACGTAGCTACAAACCAGGGTGTTTTTTACCATTCCTGGAATAATTCAATCAAAGAAGATACTTTTAAACTCGTAGAAGGAACTACGGGATAAGCATGGAACATACAGGTGATTGACGACCAGTTATTTTGCTCTCATAACACCGGTGGCCTTTTGATAGCGGACGGAAAAACTATAAAAATACTGGACAACACAGGATACTGGATGTTTAAACAAATCCCCAATCATCCCAATTTATTTAATAGGCTCCAATTACAATGGCTTTTCAGTCTTTGAAAAAACTTCAAGTGGCTGGCAATTTAAAAATAAAATCGAAGGTTTTTCTAAATCATCAGGAGTATTTGAATTGGAAAAAAAAGATATTTGGATAAAAAAAGACAACTTAATCTATAGAATGACATTAGGTGATGATTTAAAGAAGTTTGTATCAATCAGAACATATCAAAATTTATCGAAAACGGTAAAAGCGATTGAAAACATACAACAACTGGAAAACAAAATCTATTTTCAGACAAGCAATCACTTTTATAGGTATTCCTATGAGCAAAATCTTTTTTTTGAAGATAAAAAAATGAGTAATTTATTTGCCAAGATTCCAAAAACAAACACTTTAACTCAAGATAAATATGGAAATATTTGGCGTCTCTTTGGCGAATCTTTAGGCGTCTTTAAGAAAACGAACAAAGGTGATTATAAAAATATTGTAGCCACTTTTTCAAAACTTACCGGTAATATAGTACATAATAATTTGTCTATAAACACAACGGGGCACAACGACACTTTCATTGGTTTAACAGATGGATTAGCGCATTATGCTCCCAATCTCTTAACCCATTACGAAGTAAAACCAAAAGCGTACATAACAGGTTTTTCATTTCCTGGAGACATCTTTATTTTAGGAAACGGTCAAAAAGCATTGGACAATTACAAAATTCCATACACTTCAAATCATGTCAAATTTACTTTTTCATCCCCTTTATACGAAAATCTTGAAAATCTTGAATTTTCATATCAATTAGAAGGTTTTGATAATCAATGGAGCAATTGGTCTACCAATATCTTTAAAGAATACACCAATCTAAAAGAAGGCAATTATACCATGAAGTTAAAAGCCAGAACTAATTATGGCAAACAATCCGAGCAAACAAAATTAAATTTCAGTATTTCTCCTCCTTGGTACAGACATATTTTGGCCTATTTATTTTATATTTTACTTATAGTAGCATCAGTAGTTTTTATTCGAAAACGAATAAAAACGAAAATACGAAAAAACAAATACTATGAAACTATTGAACAAAGAAGACTTTATTTAGAGAAAGAATCAAAAATCAGACAGGAACAATACGACCTTGAAAAGGAAATAGAAAAATTAAAAAACGATAAGCTTAAAATTAAAATTTCAGCAAAAGACAAGGAACTCGTTAATAATTCTTTTCAAGTAGTTAAGAAAAATAAAATCCTAAACGGAATCATCTATAAACTAAAAAATATTAATGTAGAGTCCTTTGATGAATCAACCAAATTCCAATTTACAAAACTAAACAAAAGAAGTAAATGCTTATAAAAGCTGGAAGGATTTAGAAAAACACATCCAGAACGTTCATTTTGATTTCCTTAAAAGATTGAAATAAAATTATCCAACGATTTCTCCAAGGGAATTGGATTTATCTACTTATTTATTGATGAATATGTCTACAAAAGAAATTGCCGAAATCATGAATATTTCAAATGGAGGTGTTGAATTAGCCCGTTATCGGTTAAGAAAAAAATTAGAACTCAATAAAAAAGAAAATCTCATCGGATTTTTAATGAATATTTAATTGGCCCAAAAAAGCCATCATGAATCAGATGATCGCTTTTAAATTATAAAATTGAGTTCCCTACAAAAAATCCAAAGTGCGCTCTAAAGCCATTCCTCTGGAGCCTTTTATCAATAGTGCGCTATTTTCAATTTTGGTTTCTTTTAAATGACTTGCAAAAACCTCAAATGTCTCATAAAAACGAAAATTGTCGTTATCAATTCTATTATTATAAAATGATTTACCAATAAAGTAACAAATTACATTTTCTTCATTAGAAAGCATTGTTAGAATTGCTCTATGCTCTTGTTCACTCTCCTGACCTAACTCAAACATATCCCCTAATATCATAATCTTATTTGGATTATCCAATTGTATAAAATTAGCAATAGCAACGCTCATACTGCTAGGATTAGCGTTATAGGCATCTAGGATAATTTGGTTTGTCCCTTTCGTCAATAGTTGTGACCTATTGTTTTCCGGAATATAACTTTCTAAAGCTTCTTTAATTGTATTATCCTCAACTTCAAAATATTTTCCTATAGCAAGTGCTGCATTAATATTATTGGCGTTGTACAATCCAATTAAATGAGATACAATTGTAATATTATTATAATTGATTTCAACAAATGGATTTGCTTTTACACTCGTTATATTCACATTTGCACCATCTTTATTTACACCAAAAGTAAATGATTTTAATTTTTTTGCTTTTTCAACCTGAATTGGATCTTCTAGATTTACAAAAGCAAGTTTGTTATTTTCCAAAAGATAGTGATACATCTCACTTTTCCCTTCAATAACCCCCGCTATTCCGCCAAAACCCTCCAAATGTGCTTTGCCAAAATTAGTGATATAACCATAATCCGGTTTGGCTAATTTACAAAGAAATTCTATTTCTTTTTTATGATTAGCGCCCATTTCTACAATACCAATTTCAGTTTCTGAGTTAAAAGAAAGCAAAGTCAACGGCACTCCAATATGGTTATTTAAATTTCCAATTGTTGCTTTAGTCTTATACTTTTTTGAAAGAACAACATTAATTAGCTCTTTTGTCGTTGTCTTCCCATTGCTACCGGTTAGAGCAATTATAGGCAATTTTAAATACGCTCTATGAAACTTTGCTAGTTCTTGCAAAGCGAATAAACTGTCTTCAACCAAAATAGTTCTTTGATCAATAAAATATTCTCTATTATCAATAATAACATAGGAAGCCCCTTTTTCTAAAGCTTCTACAGCAAATGTATTGGCATCAAAACGGTCCCCTTTTATAGCCACAAATAATGAATTTGGTTCAATTTTACGAGTATCTATTGAAACTGATTTACATTTTAAAAACAAACTATGAATGTAATTGATATCCATCTAAAAACGATTTAAAAAATAAAAGCCCTAATCAAAGGGCTTTTATTTACAATTTAATATTAAAATTAATTTCGTGCTGATTTTCTCTTATCTGCTTTAGCACCAACTCTCGACATAGCACATCTAAATCCAATGTAATCAGTTGCCATATCTTGAGGAAAATACCTTCTTTGCGCTGGATCTAACCAGTACGCTCTATCTCTCCAAGATCCCCCTTTGTAAACTCTTACCTCATCATTTATCAATGTAGTTCTCTTGTTTGATTTATCGTACTTCCTTACCATTTTACCTAAACTGTCTGTGGTGACATTATGTTTAGGAGAATTGTACATGATTTTCTCTTCTTTTTGTTTTTCACTTTCCGACTCAGAAGAACCAAAATTATAATATCTTGTAGATTGTTTGTCCCCATCTCTATAATTGATATTATCACTTTTATCAAAATTTTGTCTCAAATAAGTTTCTTGTTCATCAACTGGAACTTGAGCAATTTGACCTGGAAAATTTCTGGCAATTATTCTTCCATTGCTTAATGTATCATATTTCATGTTGGCCGCAGTAACGATTTCTACTTTACCATCAGCTCCAATTTTATTTTTAGTGTACTGATTCCCTCTAAAATAATTGAAATCATTTGATTCATTATCAATAATTGGTCTGTAAACATCTTGTACCCACTCGGCTACATTTCCAGCCATATCATACAATCCAAAATCATTCGCCGGATAACTTTTTACAGCGTTTGTAATATCAGCTCCGTCATCAGACCAACCCGCTATACCACCATAATCTCCATTACCTTGTTTGAAATTGGCCAATTGATCCCCTTTACTTTGTCTTTTTCCAGAACGAGTATAGCTACCTGACCAAGGATATTTTTTTTGTCCTTTGTAAATATTGTATTCTCTTTGCCCAACATCAGCTGCGGCTGCATATTCCCATTCTGCTTCAGTAGGAAGTCTATATTCTGGAAGTATAATCCCAGAAGAACGTTGTGCATATACATTTTTTTGCTCTGTAACCTTACCGTCTTTTCCAGCTTTTGGTGCTTTTTTACCACCTTTACCGCCTTTTAAAACAATTTCCTCATTCCCACCATAAGTTGATGTAGGACTATTCAAATACGTTTCAGTACTAAAAGAACTTTCTGCAGTTACATCTTGCGTTTTTGCATTTTTCTTAAGATATCCATTTTTTTCTAAAATTGCTTCATTTACACGATCAGTTCTCCATTTACTAAATTCAACTGCCTGAATCCAATTCACCCCCACAACAGGGTAATTTGCATATGATGGATGTCTCAAATAATTATTCGTCATTGTTTCATTATAACCCAATCTATTTCTCCAAACCAAAGTATCTGGAGATGCACCTTCATAAATATTTTTGTAATTTTCTTCCGTTGGCGGAAAGACACTTTTTAACCAATCTAAATATTCTAAGTACATAAAATTTGTAACTTCAGTCTCATCCATATAAAAGGACTGAACATGCTGCTGTGTTGGAGTATTGTTCCAATCATGCATCACGTCATCCTCAACTTTACCCATTGTAAAAGTCCCGCCTTCTACAAAAACAAGACCTGGCCCAGCTATTTGCTTTTTCGCTCCCGAAGCTTTTTTACCGTCTACATTCCAGCCAGTGGCTCTAGATGCATTTTTTGAGCTAGACTTTTTGCTACAACTCGCTAAACCCACAATCAATATCATAGATAGCATCAATCGTAAGGTCATAATTTTGTTTAGTTTCATACTCTTTAGTAAGGGATAATTTAGGTGCCGCAATATAAATAATTAACCATTACCCTGCAACATCCTTTTTTTAATAAATTTTATCAGAAAACAATACAATAAAAACGCAAATTTATAATATTTATTATTTACTATCATACTAAATGATTTATTTTTACTCATTAATAATATTTACCTATCTATCCCGTTAAAAAAATAATGAAAAAAATACTCCTAGTCTATTTATGCTTAATTTCTTTTGTCTCTTTTGCTCAAATTAAAGGCGATGTGACTATTGAATGGCTAGAAAAAACGGAAATGTCTTTTGGTCATTTCAAAATAAATATTCCTCAATTTTCCGGGAATAGCTATTATTATGACGTTTCAAAAAAAGAACTATTTTACACCCTTAACCTATCCGAATCAGCTACATTTAATGAAAATGATCTTCAAATCACCAATGTACTCTACGAATCGATTCCAACTTCTGAACTTGGTGAATTGACTTTAGAAAACATACCAAACACCCCAAATGCCTCATTAAAAATTACAAATTCCAGAGATTTAAGACACGCTTTTCTTTTCTTATCACCAATCGTAAAAGATGGCTTTGGATACAAACGAATCAAATCATTTTCTTATAATATAAAAAACAGTTCTTCTAGGATTTCAGAATCCAATAAAAAAACAAATGTAGTTTCTAATTCTATTTTGGCTTCTGGAGATTGGTATCGATTTTATATCGAAAAATCTGGTGTTTATAAAATATCCAAAAGTTTTCTGCAGCAATTAGGGCTCAACACTAGCAACATCAATCCAAAAAAAATAAAAATTTACGGTAACGGCGGTAAAATGTTGCCATTATCCAATAGCATTTATTACCCTCAAGATTTAACCGAAAATCCTATTCAAATTATTGGAGAAAGTGACGGTGTTTTTGACAATGACGATTCTATTTTATTTTATGCCGAAGGACTGGATACTTGGAACGAAGAAAGCCGAACCTTCATCAATCTATATGACACGAAATCCTATTATTACATCACCGTTCAAGGAGATGACGGAAAAAGAATTCCAGAAATGACGCAACCCAGCGGAAACAGCTCCTTACTATTAAATGCCTATGACGCCCATCAATACCATGAATTAGATCTTGTAAATATTGCACATCTTGGCCGCCAATGGTTTGGCGAATCCTTTGACATCAATCAGGAACAGGAGTTTGAATTTAATTTTCCAAACTATGATGCAACAACACCAATAAAAATCATGGCAACAACTGCTTCTGCTGCTTTTACGCCAACTTCATTCAAAATAGCAGCAAATGGACAAGAGGTTGGCACCATCCCATTCCCCTCTTTGAATACTAATTCAGACACGGAATTCAACTTAGGCTCTTTACCCAACAACATCTCTTTTAGCGGTTCTAAAAATGTAAAAATAAAACTAACCTACAACAATAACGGCGTTCCAGGCTCCAAAGGATATTTGGATAATATTCGGCTTATCGCCAAAAGAAAACTTCAGGGTTACGGAAAGCAATTTGCGTTTCAATACGACTTATCAACTTCTAGCTTTGGTATTGTTAGCTATTCCTTTTCTAATGCAACTGGCATTACTCAAATTTGGGATGTAACCGATTTATATAACGTCACTAAAGTTGAAAATTCAAATCAAAGCGCTTTTTCTTTTAAAGCAAATCTGGGCGAACTCAGAAAATATATCGCTATTGATCCGGCAGACTATTTTACCCCTTTAAAAGACAGTAAACCAAAAATTGCTAATCAAAACTTAAAAGGAACACTTTTCAAAAACGCTCAAGGCCAATTTCAAGATATTGATTACGTAATTATAGCTCCGAGTTTTTTAAAAGTGCAAGCTGAAAAATTAGCCAGTTTTCATCGCACAAATTCTAATCTGAATGTAAAAGTAATTTCACTTGAATCTATTTACCAAGAGTTCTCATCCGGAAAACAGGATATTTCCGCCATAAGAAATTGCGTAAAATACATCTATGAAAACGCATCAATAGCTACCAAAAGAATAAAATATGTAAACCTTTTTGGCGATGCGTCTTATGATTTTAAAAATAGAATCCCCAACAACACGAATATTGTCCCTATCTATCATTCCTTAAAAAGCAACACAACAGGTGAAGCTTCCTTTGCTTCGGATGATTTTTATGGATTAATGGACGCTAATGAAGGGAATATCATATCTTATTTTGGAGGAATCGACATTGCAGTGGGAAGGATGCTGGTAAATGACACCAAACAAGCTGATGAAATGGTCAATAAAGTCATCGAATACAATGATTTAAAATCATATGGAAGCTGGAGAAATAATTTTGTCTTAATTTCCGACGATTCAGATACGTCAACTGACGCCAGCCTACAAACCCGACAAAATAATTTAGCGGATGTTATTGCCAGCGAAAAGCCATTTTTGAATGTCAATAAAATAATATTGGATTCTTACGTCCAAGAAGCTTCCGCGGGAGGTTTTAGATATCCAAAGGTGAGAACTGATTTTTTTAATGCTTTCGAAAAAGGAGCTTTGGTATTTAATTATTTGGGACATGGCGGAGAAGATGGTTTATCAAGCGAACGTATTTGGGAAAAATCAGATGGCCAAAACTTAAGCAATCAATACAAATACCCATTATTCATAACCATCACTTGTGAGTTCTCCCGTTTTGACAATCCTTCTAGACCAACAGCCGGAGAATACACCTATTGGAATCCGAAAGGCGGAGCTATTGCAATGATTACAACCACAAGAGCAATAGGTCAGTATAATGCTGAAAATTTCAATGATATTCTTTCAAAAAATCTACTATCCTTTGGATCTAACGAATATACTTCTATTGCCGAAGCACTGCGAATCTCAAAGAACAGCAATCCAAACTCTGCCACTAATATAGTTTTTTATATTGGAGATCCTGCCTTAATGTTAGCAATACCTAAACCAAAAATAAATCTTATTAAAGTAAATGACATTTCAGTTTCTCTGCCGATAGAAGATTTCAAATCATTAGCCAAGATTAAATTGTCCGGAGAAATTACGGATGAAAACAATAATTTGATTCCAAACTATAATGGTGAAGTATCCACCACTATATTTGACAAAATTATTTCAAGAACAACACTTAACAACGATGGAAACAGCGCTCCTATAAATTTCAATGTTTTGGGCGAAACTATTTTTAGAGGGAATGCATCCGTTACCAATGGTAAATTTGAGTTTAGCTTTGTTGTCCCAAGAGATATTAGAATCCCGCTAGCCAATGGAAGAATCAGTTTTTATGCTAAAAAAAATCAACTATTAGAAAACCAAACAGGCTATAATACTCTTATAAAAGTAGGAGGAATTAATGAAAATGCCGTTGCGGACAATATTAGTCCAAGAGTTAAGTTATATATGAATGACGAAACTTTTGTTTCGGGAGGCACAACTAATGAATCGCCTTTCCTACTTGCTTTTCTTGAAGATGAAAATGGTATAAATACAGCCAGTGGAATTGGTCATGACATTGTTGCAATTTTAGACGGCGATGTGAATAATCCTTACATTCTAAACGATTATTACCAAACAAAATTAGACGATTACACAAATGGAACACTTCGGTTTCCGCTGCGTAATTTATCAGTAGGATTACATACTATTACATTTAAAGCTTGGGACGTTTATAACAATCCCATAATTACCGAAATTCAGTTTATAGTAGTTGGTAACGACACTTTAACGTTAACACATGTATTAAACTACCCCAACCCATTTGTCAATTACACTGAGTTTTGGTTTACCCATAACAGGCCTTACGAAGCATTAGACGTTCAGGTTCAAGTTATGACAATAACCGGTAAAGTAGTTTGGACGAAAAACCAAATTGTTTTAACCGAAGGATTTTTATCAAAAGAAATCACTTGGGATGGAAAAGATGATTTTGGAAGTAAAATTGGGAAAGGAGTTTATATTTATAAACTCACGGTTAAATCAAACTTAACAAATAAAAAAACTGAAAAGTTTGAGAAACTTGTAATACTTTAATATTATACTATATTTGTTTAATCAATATTCTTACAATAATGAAAAAAATTACGTCGGTTTTTATCTGTTTATTTATTATTTCACTTGCCAAGGCGCAAGAGAGAGTTATAACTACAGGAGTTCCGTTTTTATTAGTATCTGCTGATGCGAGAGCTGCAGGTATGGCTGACATAGGGGTTGCATCATCCGCAGATGCTTTTTCACAACAATGGAACCCAGCTAAATATGCGTTTGCAATAGACAAACAAGGTTTCTCTGTGAGTTACACTCCTTATCTAACTGATTTGGTAAATGACATTTCATTGGGACAATTAACCTATTACAACAAACTTAATGAACGAAGTGCATTTGCAGCGAGTTTACGCTATTTTGGTTTAGGCGAAATTGAATTACGCGAAACAGGGAATGTTGATGAAGTACCAAGAATAGTTTCTCCAAATGAATTTGCATTTGACGGCTCTTATTCCTTAAAATTAAGCGAACGATTTTCAATGGCAGTTGCCGGACGCTATATACGCTCCAGCCTAAAAGTAGCAACGGATAATGGCGATGCATCACCCGCAAGTTCATTTGCGGTGGATATAGCAGGATTCTATCAATCAGAAGAAATCGCTTACACCGACTTTAACGGGAGATGGAGAGCGGGATTTAATATTCAAAATTTAGGACCAAAAATAAGTTATGATAATGATGAATTTAGCAACAATTTTCTACCTGCAAATTTAAAAATAGGAACTGGATTTGATTTCATATTAGATGATTTTAATAAAGTAGCTTTAAATCTAGAATTCAATAAATTATTAGTACCAACTCCACAAAACCCAGATTTAAATGGAGACGGTACGGTAACCACCGAAGAAAGAGCACAAAATCAACAAGATTATCGCTCTATAGGATGGGTTTCAGGAGTATTTAAATCATTTGGGGACGCTCCTGATGGGTTCAGTGAAGAATTAAAAGAATTTACTTATGCCGCAGGTGCAGAATATTTATACCAAGATTCATTTGCGATGCGTTTGGGATATTTCCACGAAAGTCCAGCAAAAGGAGCCAGACAGTTTTTCTCTCTTGGAGCAGGATTTAAATATACAATTGTAAAAGTAGATGTATCCTATTTATTTTCCGCATCGAAAGTAAAAAACCCTTTAGAAAATACGCTCAGATTTTCGCTTACATTTAATTTTGGCGATAAATATGACGAATATTAATTAATACTATTTTTAAATATAAACTATAAATCCAAATTTCATATCGTTGAAATTTGGATTTTTTTTCCTGTAAAAAGAATGAAAGAAATTACTATTACGACACAATTTAACGTTTTTGATTCGACTGAGGATTTGCCAATTGACATCTTAACTTTAATGGAACAAGCGATAGCCATCAGAAAAAAAGCGTACGCTCCTTATTCTCAATTTAGAGTCGGCGTCGCAATTCTTTTAGACAATGGAAAGATTGTATTGGGCTCAAACCAAGAAAATGCAGCGTATCCCTCTGGCCTTTGTGCTGAACGTGTTGCAATTTTTCATGCTGGAGCTATTTATCCTGAAGCAAAAATTTTAAAGATGGCCATAAGTGCTGCTTCTGACACAAACAAAACAATAACGCCTATACCTCCTTGTGGCTCTTGCAGGCAATCAATCGCAGAATATGAAATTAAACAGGAGACCCCTATTGAAATCTATTTTATGGGAGAAGTTGGTGCCATTTATAAATCATCATCCCTAAAAAATTTACTCCCTTTTATGTTTGACAAAAAGTTCTTGTAAAAAAAAGCCAAAAACTAGCTTATAAATTTTACTTCTTAGTCGGAATGTCTTATTTTTGCGATTCGCAAATTTGTCAGAGAAAACCATTTTGCGTTATAGGTACCAATTGACAACACAATAACACTTTAGCAAAAGAATTAATTCAGATGAAAGAAGTTACAAAAGAAGTTTATTTAAAGTGGTATGAAGACATGCTGCTTTGGAGAAAGTTTGAGGACAAACTTGCAGCATTATACATACAACAAAAAGTTAGAGGATTTCTACACTTATATAATGGTCAAGAAGCCGTTTTGGCAGGTGCTTTACACGCCATGGACTTGACAAAAGACAAAATGATTACCGCTTACAGAAATCACGTTCAACCAATAGGAATGGGTGTAGATCCAAGACGCGTAATGGCTGAGCTAATGGGAAAGGTTACAGGAACATCCAAAGGAATGGGTGGTTCTATGCACATTTTCTCAAAAGAACACCGTTTTTATGGTGGTCACGGAATTGTAGGTGGACAAATTCCTGTAGGTGCCGGATTGGCATTTGGAGATAAATACAACGGTACTGGCGGTGTTACTATGACCTATTTTGGTGATGGTGCTGCACGTCAAGGTTCTTTGCACGAAGCCTTTAACATGGCTATGTTATGGAAACTTCCAGTAGTTTTCATCGTTGAAAACAACGGTTACGCTATGGGAACTTCTGTAGAAAGAACTGCAAACCATACTGATATTTGGAAACTAGGTTTAGGATACGAAATGCCTTGCGGACCAGTTGATGGAATGAATCCTGTAAAAGTTGCTGAAGCAATGACTGAAGCTATTGACAGAGCACGTCGTGGTGACGGTCCAACTTTCCTTGAAATGAAAACATACCGTTACAGAGGACACTCCATGTCTGATGCACAGTTATACCGTTCAAAAGAAGAAGTAGAAGAATATAAAAAAATAGATCCAATTACACAAGTTTTAGATGTAATTAAAGATCAAAAATATGCTACCGAAGAAGAAATCGAAGTAATTGACCAAAGAGTTAAAAGTTTAGTGGAAGAATGCGTAAAATTCGCAGAAGAATCTCCTTATCCTGAAATTCAACAATTATACGACGTCGTATACGATCAAGAAAACTATCCATTTTTACCTCATAAACTATAAAATCAATTATGGCAACAATAATAACAATGCCTCGTTTGAGCGATACAATGACGGAAGGAACGGTAGCGGCCTGGCTAAAAAAAGTAGGTGATAAAATCGTTGAAGGTGATATCCTTGCAGAAATTGAAACTGATAAAGCAACAATGGAATTTGAGTCTTTCAATGAAGGAACTCTTTTATATATTGGTATCCCAGAAGGAGAAACTGCACCTGTAGATTCTCTCCTAGCAATCATAGGAAATGAAGGTGAAGATGTTTCAGCTTTAATAGCTGGAAAAGCCGCTCCTGCAACTGAAGAAGCTAAACCTGCAGCTACAGAAACTGCAACTGCTACCGAAGTTAAAAAAGAAGAAACAACTACAGCACCTGCAACTCCCGCTTCTTTACCACAAGGAGTAATCGTAGTTACTATGCCTCGTTTGAGCGATACAATGACCGAAGGTACCGTAGCTACTTGGTTGAAAAAAGTAGGTGAAAAAATTACCGAAGGTGATATTCTAGCTGAAATCGAAACGGATAAAGCAACAATGGAATTTGAATCTTTCAACGAAGGAACTTTATTATACATCGGAATTCAAGAAGGAAATACGGCACCTGTTGACAGTCTTTTAGCCATCATTGGACCTGAAGGAACTGACATTAGCGGTATTGCTGAAAATTATAAAACTGGAGGAGCTCCACAAGCTGCTGCAACAGAAGAGGCAAAATCAGCACCAGCTGAAAAAACAGCAGAGCCAATTGCACAAGAAGCATCAACTGATGGACAACGAATTTTAGCATCTCCATTGGCAAAGAAAATTGCAAGTGACAAAGGAATTCAATTGTCCCAAGTGAAAGGTTCAGGTGAAAACGGTCGTATCGTAAAAAGCGATATTGAAAACTTCACACCTAAAACTGCTGCTGCAACTGCTGCACCAGCCAAAACAGAAACTGTTGCTGCAGCAAAACCGTTTGTTCCAGCAGGAGAAGTTTTTACAGAAGAAATCAAGAATTCGCAAATGCGAAAAATCATTGCTAAACGTTTAGCAGAATCTTTATTTACAGCTCCACATTACAACTTAGTAATAGAGGTAACTATGGATGAAGCAATGAAATCAAGAGTTATCATTAACAGCGTTCCTGATACAAAAGTATCATTTAACGATATGGTGATAAAAGCCTGTGCATTAGCACTGAAAAAACATCCGAAAATAAATTCTCAGTGGAAAGAAGATGTTATCATCATCAACCATCACGTGAATATTGGAGTTGCCGTAGCTGTTGAAGACGGACTAGTAGTCCCAGTATTACGATTTACAGATGCCATGAGTTTATCTCAAATTGGCGGAAACGTAAGAGATCTTGCAGGAAGAGCTAAAAACAAAAAATTATTACCTACAGAAATGGAAGGAAGTACTTTTACAGTTTCTAATCTTGGAATGTTTGGTATTACAGAGTTCAACTCAATCATAAACCAGCCTAACTCTGCAATCCTTTCAGTAGGAGCTATTGTAGAAAAACCAGTGGTGAAAAATGGACAGATTGTAGTAGGAAATACAATGATGTTATCTTTAGCTTGCGATCACAGGACAATAGATGGTGCTACAGGAGCTCAATTTTTACAAACGTTGAAACAATTTATAGAAAATCCAGTTACGATGCTTGCCTAATAACTTGATCTTTAAAATACATATCCCGTCTTGTTTAAAAACTTGACGGGATTTTTTATTTATTCTTTGCTTCAATCCATAGGGACATATATTTTGTGCTTTTTAAAGTATGATGTTGCAACATCGACCCTATAAAGTTATTTAACCGATGTTTTTGCAAATCGGCTTGCAATATCATCACTACTTTTACAAAATCATCCTCGAATAATCCTCTCAAATACCGTTGATTGATAATTGTGATTCCGTTTTGTTGGGCTTTAATCCAAATATTTTTGTCTTGATACAATTGTACTGCCTTATCTGTAAAATCAGTTATATCATCGGTAACAAAACCATTCCAAGGTAAATCACCGTGCATTGATTCACCACCAATATTTGTCGTAACACTTGGTGTTCCGCACTGCATCGCTTCCAATAATTTCCCTTTTATTCCGGCACCAAAACGTAAAGGAGCCAAGACAACTCGTGCATTTTTCACAACTTCACGAGCGTCATTCGCACGACCCTTAATGAAAAAGCCTTCTTTGACATTATGTAATTGCACTACTTTTTGCGACGGATATGCTCCGTAAATATGCAAAACAGCTTCCGGTAATAGTTTTCTAATCAAAGGCCAAATCGTCTCTTTTAAGTACTGAACGGCATTCCAATTAGGTTCATGAAGAAAATTTCCGATAAAAATAAAGTTTTTTCGTTCTTCAAATGAGGGTAATTTTAGCATTTCAATACTATTAATGGGCTCCAATAAGAAAGGTAAATAGTAGAATAACCCTTTATCGATTTTAAATACAGATTCCAACAATTCTATTTCAAACTCCGAAATCATCAGAGAAAGATCACTTCGTAAAATACTTGCGACCTCTCGTTTTGCAACGTCTTCAAGAAACAAATCAGTTGCATTAAAAGACCGTTTTTCCTTGAATGCTTTTTGTCGTGCTAAACGTAAACAATGTAAATCCTCTGTATCTAACAGTCGTAATGCATTTGGACAATTTTCGGCAACACGCCAGCCAAATTGTTCTTCCATCATAAACCGATCAAATAAAACAATCTCAGGGTTCAGTTCTTTTATAAAAACATCAAAACTATAATTATTTAGATCAATTGATTTTTTATCAACCCCCAAACTTTCTAAATCGACCATAAAATCACTGTCTTGAGCTGGACTAGCAAACGTAATATTAAAACCTTGCCTTTTAAAAAGCGAAATTAATTGGATCATCCTTCCTCCTGCTGCTGACGAATTGGGCTCTGGCCAAACAAAACCAATAATTAAAAGTTTTTGAACTTGATTCATATTTACATAAAATTATATTTGCAAAATAATGCTATTTTGGTCGCAATCCCATCATTTCGAATAAAAATCAGTAAGAAAACACTAATTTTGCTCTAAATAAATTCCAATAAAATGTTAGGATTAAAATTAGCCACAGACCCACGTTGGGTAAATATAGTCGAATCAAATATTGAAGAAATTTTGACTGATCACGCTTGGTGCGAACAAAAAGCAGCATCAAACGCAATAAGTTTAGTTACTTACAATTCAGAATTAGAGGAATTAGTCACCGAAATGTTGATTATTGCTAAAGAAGAATTAGACCATTTACAATTGGTTCATAATTTAATAAAAAGCAAAGGCTTAACTTTAGGTCGAGAGAGAAAAGACCATTATGTAAATGAACTTTTCAAATTCATGAAAAAAGATGGAAGTCGAAGAGATGCCCTTTGTGATCGATTGCTATTTTCTGCTATGATTGAAGCCAGAAGTTGTGAACGCTTTAAAGTACTATCCGAAAATATAAAAGATCCCGAACTGGCTACCTTTTATCGAGACCTCATGATTTCAGAAGCTGGTCACTACACTACTTTTCTGGGCTTCGCACGAAAATATGCTGATAATATTGATGTTGATAAACGTTGGGCAGCTTGGATAGAATTTGAAACATCTATCATTACCAATTATGGTAAAAACGAAACTATTCATGGTTAAAAATCTACGGAAATTTCACAACAACAAAAAAAGAGGATATTCACTTGAACATCCTCTTTTTTTGTTATAATTCTAATTATTTTATTTTATAATCATAAACTCTGAGCGTCTGTTTAAAACATGTTCTTCATTAGTACATTTATGCTTACAAAGTACTTTTGGTTGCGACTCTCCAAAGCCTTTTCCTGATATTTTATCCCTATTAATTCCTTTTGAAACAATATATTGGATAGTAGACTTAGCTCTTCTTTCGGAAAGATCTAAATTATATTTATCACTCCCCCTAGAATCAGTATGAGACTTAACATAAATAACCAGCTCATTATTTTGTGACATTATATAAACTAATTTATCCAGTTCTGCAGCTCCTTGTTTGGTTATATGACTTTTATTGTATTCGAAATAAATGGGTTTCAAGATAATTTCTTTTTCCGTTACTGTAACTCCAATTGGATCTATTGCAGCCTCTATACTCAACATTTCTTTTTCGATTTTAGTTACTGGAAATGATTTAGTAACAAATCCATCTTTGTGAACTTCTAAGACATATGGTTTTTGACAATCAATCTCAAATGACACTTCCCCTTTGTTATTAGACATTTTAGTGTCTAAAATATTATTGTTTCCATCCAAAATAATTACTTTAGAATCGACTAAAATAATATTGTTTTTTGCGTTTTTTACTATTGCTTGAATCTGTCCATTACAAACGGGAAGTACGCTATAAATATGATCTATACCAGACCTATTACTGGATAAATATCCTATGTTTTTTTCTTTGTTAAACGTAAAAGCAAAATCATCCTTTTCTGTATTAATTGGCGCCC
The DNA here is from genome assembly GCF_048158655.1 of Flavobacterium algoriphilum. Taxonomy (NCBI): domain Bacteria; kingdom Pseudomonadati; phylum Bacteroidota; class Flavobacteriia; order Flavobacteriales; family Flavobacteriaceae; genus Flavobacterium; species Flavobacterium algoriphilum. The sequence goes on along the minus strand of NZ_JBLNKY010000002.1, from coordinate 8,165 downwards.
CCTGGTTATTAGGTGTACCAATTTTATTTAAATCTACAGAAAAAACATCTAAGCCGCCAAATCCCGTTAGACCATTTGAAGAAAAATACAGAACAGCGTCATCTGTTACAAAAGGGAAATTCTCGTCACCAGCAGTATTAATTGCATCACCCATGTTTTCTGGTATCCCAAAACTTCCATCTGAATTTACGGTTACTTTCCATAAGTCAGTTCCTCCAATTGAACCAGGCATATTTGAAGCAAAATAAAGAAATTTTCCATCTTTGTCAATAGATGGATTTCCAGTAGAATAACTTTTACTATTAAATGGAAGCGGTGTAACCGCAGCCCATTTTCCGTTTTCTTTAACTGCTTTAAATAAACTTACCTGACCGTATTTTAATTTTTTGGGTTTATCTTTTTTGAATAACTTCTCATTAAAACTTTCACTTGAAAAATAAATAGTATTTCCATCTTTTGTCATCGTTAAAGGGCCTTCATGAAAAACTGTATTTAATGCTGAAATTGCAGTTGGTTCCGAATAACTTCCATCTCTCTCTTTATAAATCGATTGATAAAGATCTAAAAATGGTTCGTCGTTCCATCCATAAATTTTACCACTTGCATTTCTTGCACTTGCAAAATAGAGGATATTATTGTAAAGTGCTGCTCCAAAATCAGATTTTTTAGAATTAATATTTATTTTTTTTAGTTCAAATAGTTGTACTTTATTCTTCAATCTTGCAAGATAATCGGGATTTTGATTGAATTCCTTAGTTCTTTCATCATTAGGTAATAGAGTCGAAAATATTTTCATTTGCACATCAGATTCTGCATATTTTCCGTTTGACTTAAGCACCTGAGCATATCGATAATACGTTTCGGCATCTTGTTTAAACTTCAAGGTTTCTAAATACCATTTTTCAGCTTCAGCAGTATCAAGCCTATTATAATAACTATCCGCCAAATGTTTATAAACATAAACATCCCCCTTTCCTCTTTCAACTAAAGCTAAATATTCCTTAATCGCTTGAACATATTCGTAACTTTCAAATAATTTATCCGCCTTTTTAGTATCTCTATTTTGCGCTGCTAGTGAAATGCTAACTAAAACAAAAAACAATAGTATAGTATATTTTTTCATTAATTATAAAATTAAATATTAGAAAAATCTTGAGGAACGAGATACTTTTTTAGGAACAAATAAATCATATAACAATATGAATTCATGCGAAGATGGCGACGTCACTTTCAAATCTGAGACAATGTGGTCATAGGCATAACCTATTCTCAATTCGGGTGTAATTGCAAAATTTACCATTCCTCCAAAACTGTCTTCTAATCTATATGTTGCACCCAATTCAAATTTCTCTAAGTACAAAAAGTTTGCAGAAACATCCAAAGAAGGAGAAACATTAAATGCTGATTTCAACATGAAGGAAGGTTTGAATTTCAATTCATAATTGATATCGAATACATATCCCGCAGTTAAAAAATAATGGGATATATCGGAACCATATTCTCTTCCATTATAATCTAAATGCGCCGATTTTAAAATATTGGGTACTGACAAGGACACATAATATTTATCTGTATAATAAAAAGCCCCTGCACCCATATTCAAAGAAGAATCATTGATATCTTCTCCAAATATACCTTCTGAAGGATCCGGCAAACTAGACTGAATTTCCCTAAGTCCGACCTTATGGAATGACACACCTGCCTTTAAACCTAAGGCTAATCTGTGTGTATCATTTAATTTTAATGTGTACGAAAAATCTCCATAAACATTTTGTTCTGTCACCGGTCCTATTTTATCTGAAATGAATGACAAACCAAGACCTACATTATTACCTGCAGGAGTATGCCCTGCAAAAGTAAAAGAAGTCGGAGCATCTTCAATATTTACCCACTGTTTTCTGTATAACAGACCAAAAGAGATATTTTCTTTTGTACCCGCGTAGGCTGGATTAATAACATTCATATTGTACATATATTGAGTATAATGTGAATTTTGTTGCGCTTTCATATCCATTAAGGCAATAAGAACTAGAATAGACGTCAAAAATAATTTGTTCATATCTATGTATTTTTCGGTTTAGCAGTCTATGGAAAATTTCAAAGACTAATAAATATAATTAATTTACTATTTTTCTCTGATTAGATAAATCCAACCTGTTTTTATTTCTCCATTATTAAATTCTATCACATAGTAATAGGTTGCGCTTGGCAACTCATCTCCTTTATCTGTCTGACCCTTCCATTGATCTGTATAATTAGACTGACTATATACCTTAATCCCATACCTATTAAATATCTCTAGTTTTTTAACATCTAATACTCTTAAATCGAAGTAATCATTTGAACCATTGCCATCTGGAGAAATTCCTTTTTGTATATTACAATAAATAGATTCCACTGCCGCAATATTTGTTGTTTCACAACCAGTCGCAGTTGATTTTATAGTCAATGAATACTTTACGGGAAATACTTCTTGTCCAGGTGAAGATACAATTACTTCTGATACATTTAAAATATTAGAATTAGTCCCAACAGGCGCACCTGTACTATCTTTCCATTGATAATCAACATTATTAGAATTATAAGAACCTGCTATTGCACTAGCTGTTAAAACATAATCTTTAGACTCACAGTCTCCTGAAATTTCGAATTGAATTTGTGGAGGAATAGGGTTTATAATTACTTCTGTATTGGCTTTACATAAACCTAAAGTAGCGGTTACTGTATAGTTTCCAGATGGAGCAATTACGCTATTTCCAGAAATTGAAACTCCTAATGATGGACTTACCGAATAAGTATAAGAAACATTATAATTAGTTATTATAAAATTTCCTATTTCACTACTACATGTTGGCTGTATCACACTACTTAATGTTGGCTGAGTAGGAATACTTGGTTGTGCATTTACAGTATTACTTCCTGAAGGAGTTGAAGTACATACCCCTAAACTAGCAGTCACTGTATAATTTCCAAAAGGTGCAGTTACAGTATTTGCTGAAATTATAACACCAACTGACGGACTTGCTGCATAAGTATAAGAGGCATTATAATTAGTTATTGTAAAACTTCCTGTTGCACTACTACATGTTGGTTGTGTAACACTACTTAATGTTGGCTGAGATGGAGTGATCGGTTGTGTATTGATCGTTACACTTGTTGACAACGTACATAAACCTATAGTAGCGGTTACTGTATAGTCACCTCCAAGAGCAGTTACGGTATTTCCAGAAACTGAAACTCCTAATGATGGACTTACCGAATAAGTATAAGAAACATTATAATTAGTTATTGTAAAACTTCCTGTTGCACTACTACAAGTTGGTTGTGTTACACTACTTAATGTTGGCTGAGTAGGAATACTTGGTTGAGCATTTACAGTATTACTTCCTGAAGGAGTTGAAGTACACACCCCTAAACTAGCAGTCAATGTATAATTTCCAAAAGGAGCAGTTACTGTATTCCCTGAAATTGTAACACCTGCTGACGGACTTACTGCATAAGTATATGACGCATTATAATTAGTTATTGTAAAACTTCCTGTTGCAATACTGCATGTTGGGTGTGTTACACTACTTAATGTTGGCTGAGAGGGAGTAATTGGCGGCGCATTTACAGTACTACTTACTGAAGTAGAACTACATACCCCTAAAGTAGCAGTTATGGTATAGGTTCCAAAAGGAGCAGTTACGGTATTTCCTGAAATTGAAACTCCTAATGATGGATTTACCGAATAAGTATAAGAACCGTTATAATTAGTTATTGTAAAACTTCCTGTTGCACTACTACAAGTTGGTTGTGTTACACTACTCAATGCTGGCTGAGATGGAGTAATAGGTTGTGCATTTACAGTATTACTTCCTGAAGGTGTTGAAGTACATGCCCCTAAACTAGCAGTCACTATATAATTTCCAAAAGGAGCAGTTACTGTATTTCCTGAAATTGTAACACCTGCTGACGGACTTGCTGCATAAGTATAAGACGCATTATAATTAGTTATTGAAAAACTTCCTGTTGCATTACTACATGTTGGCTGTGTTACACTACTTAATGTTGGTTGAGATGGAGTAACAGGCTGCGCATTTACAGTATTACTTACTGAAGTAGAACTGCATACCCCTAAAGTAGCAGTTACGGTATAGGTTCCAAAAGGAGCATTTACGGTATTGCCAGAAATTGAAACTCCTAATGATGGATTTACCGAATAAGTATAAGAGCCATTATAATTAGTTATTATAAAACTTCCTGTAGCATTACTACAATTTGGTTGTGTTACACTACTTAATGTTGGCTGAGATGGAGTAATCGGTTGTGCATTTACAGTATTACTTCCTGAAGGTATTGAAGTACATACCCCTAAAATAGCAGTCACTGTATAATTTCCAAAAGGAGCAGTTACTGTATTTCCTGAAATTGTAACACCTGCTGACGGACTTGCTGCATAAGTAAATGAAGCATTATAATTAGTTATTGTAAAACTTCCTGTTGCACTACTACAAGTTGGTTGTGTTACACTACTTAATATTGGCTGAGATGGAGTTATTGGAATCGCATTAATTGTTAAGGCTGACGTTGATGAAGTTACACAAGTATTATCAGTAGTTTTTCTAACATACAAAGTATAATTATCCGGCGCTAAACCTGAAAATACATTAGAATTTTTATAAGCTAAACCATCTATACTATATTCCACTCCTGGTTGTGAATCTATAACTATAGTACCCGATTGTATAGAACATGTAGGCTGAGTAACACTGCCCGTTGGAACAGAAACAAAATTCATCATAACATTTGCCTCGGAATAACAAGGTGTTAATGCAGCTGAAGAAACTACAACTGGATTTGGATCTTTTAAATTATAATCTACTGAACCTATTCCATAATCTAAATTACTAGTTCTTTCTGGACTTAAAAAAGAATTAGTAACTGTTTGGCTACCATCTTCTTTATCATTCATAGTGAATGCAAAAAACTTAATATCCCCGGTTGTATAACCAATGAGTGATTTTAAAACTTCAACTTCAAAACCTAGATTGTAATCATTAATACCAATATTATTTTTATTAACACCCATTATGGATGATGGAAATCCTGTCGCAGCACTTCCTAAATAGGTTTTAATAGAAGTTCCAGTTTTTAATTCTATAACATTTGCATAATAATTAGTCTCTCCTCTATCTGTAGAAATAACTAGACAATAGTCGGCTTGAAAATAGGAATCAAATATACTCGGATTAGTATTAAAAAGATTAAAGGATCTAACTAATGGGTCCAAATCTGCTTCATCGCCATAATTTGACAAACTAAAACCGCCTGGTTTTGTGTCAAGAAACAATAATAAACTTCTATTATTTGAAACTTTACCCGCAACACCAAAAACCAATTTATCCTCCGAAGCACTAATTTTTAATGAGTTAACATACCCATTCGAAGCATTAGCTGACAAGGGTGCTGAAAGAAAATTATCCTCTAAAACTCCAGTCCCCCAAGTCTTTTCAGTAATAACTCCATCCATAACTACCGCATATCTAGTTCTCACTCTTACAACTTGTCCATCAGTTAAAACACTAGTTGTAAAAATTTTGCTTGTTGACATAGCCTGCATTACAACACCGTCAACAGAGAACTCAAATAAATCAGCTCCACCAGAGGCTGTAAAAGTAACAGACGTTCCTAAACACAATGGATTTGTAGTATTATTAGCTGGCGAAGCTGTCAAAGTAACTGCTGGAGGTGCGAAGTATACTGAAGCAACAACTGGTATACGTGTACTAACATCACTTCCAGATCGACTACGCACGTAATATGTTTTAGTTGTAATAATACTTGGACTGTACACAGTACCGATATATATAGGACTTACTGATGTTTGAGATATGAACCACTCAATAGTTTCAGAATTATTATTACCGAAGGCATAAACATTAACTTGTACTGGGTTAATACCATCTCCACAAGTACTACCTGCAGTTGTAGAAGGAGGAGATAAAAGAGCGATTGTTCTTAAAAACTTCGATGTTTTCTTATATTTTTTTATTGTATCTGAAGAAACTATCGTTGTTACTAATTCTAAATTAACATTATAAGAATTCACAACATCAACCAAATTTTTCGCACTTAATTTATTACCCAATAACAAATGAAATAGTAAAAATAAAAGTAATTTATTTTTCATAAAATGAATTTTATTGTTATTAGTTATAAATAAACGATTAATAATTTAAAGATTAAAAGTAAGTATTTATTTCGAAAGAGAGAATTAAAATTTAATGAAACTTTAACTAAATTGCCTACTTTAAACTATTTTTTTTCATGGAAGAATACAATGATAAGATAAATCTGTATAATGTAATTACCTGATTATAAATCAAGCCTAAAGGTTACCGGAAATTATTGTTGATTCCTTCGAATTAACCTCATACAAAAAAGGACAATAACTACTTCTTCTTTATTTAAAAGAGGTCAATTCGATTCCCAAAGAATATCGTCTACACAAATTAAGTTCAAAAGGAATCTTTGATGAGATAACCGTTCAAGATTTCCCAATTTGCGGACATCAGGTATACACGCGCACATCACCAGAAAAAATGCCTTAATGAGGATACTAGACAAGTCGTTTTTAGAGATCTAATTGAACTATTTTGATAACAGAAAGCACAAATGGCTTGACTGAATCTTTCAATGCTAAAATAAAACCTTTTAGATCGCCATTTAGAGGTATAAAGTCTAAAACTTGTGGAGAAAAATTAAAATGTCTATTTATGTATTCAAAAATTATATAGCAATGCAAGATTCATTTGGAGAACTTCTCAAGTTATTGTTACCCGAGATAATAGTGGATACTTTGAACTTAATTCTTGTCAAAAAGGAGAAGAAATACTTCATCTTTATTTAAAAGAGATCAATTCGATTTCAAAAGAATATCGACACTGTAAATTAAGTTCCAAGGGATTCTTTGACGAGATAACCGTTTAGAATTTCCCAATTCGCGGACATCAGGTATACCTACACATCACCCGAAGAAGATGGCTTAATGAGGATACAGGAGAAGTCGTTTTTAAAGATTGGAATTTAGTGTCAGACACAACTCATGTAACACAAGAGTTTGCGTTTTTTTAAAAGAAATTAATAGATTCTAAGCCTAATGATTGCAATGCTATTGCCTCTTTTTATGAAGTTACGGGTAAAAAACTGCAACATCAATACAAAGGATTTATTAAGTGATTTCAAAACTTGGAATCAACTATCGCACGCCAAACAATGGCTTATTTTTCCAAAAAACATAGACAAACGTTTATCGATATATAAAACTTCACTCTCCAATGGTGAACTCTATACTATTGCAACCAATAAAGCAGGCAAACGAAAGAAAAGAACCATAGTTGCCGTTATTACTGGAACTAAAGCTGAACGTGTAATTTCTTTATTGAAGCAATCCCTCTCAAACTGCGCAATCAAGTCACAGAGATTACACTGGACATGGCAGCAAATATGGGATTGATAGCCAAGAAGTGTTTTCCTAATGCGACACAGGTAACCGACCGCTTCCATATTCAAAAATTAGCCTTTCAAGCTTTACAGGAAATCAGAATTAAATACCGTTGGCAAGCAATAGATAAGGAAAATAATACTATAGAAAAAGCTAAAAAAGCCAATAAAAAATATAAATCTACAGTGTTAACTAATGGAGATACTCTTAAGCAATTACTAGCCCGAAGCCGTTATTTTTTATATAAAAAAAATCTAAATGGTCACAACTGCGAAGCACATCACGAAGACAATATTTTAATAAAAATGTGAGTAAAACCAAATGGACCGTGCCGCTTTATTATTTGAATTATATCCTGATATCGAAAAAGTATACGATTTAGCTCAAGATTTGAGAAATATCTTTGAGAAAACAACCGATAAAATTATTGAACTTTCAAGATTCGCCAAATGGCATGAAAAAGTAAATCAATCTGGGTTTAAGTGAACCTATCCACCTTTTTGACAATAAAAGTTATTTTACGCAAAAAAAATCCTCATCAAATAAATGATGAGGATTCTTTAAAGAAAGGCGACGACATACTCTCCCACATAACTGCAGTACCATCTGCGCAGGCGGGCTTAACTACTCTGTTCGGGATGGGAAGAGGTGAGCCCCGCCGCAATAACCACCTTAAGAG